>LFTK01000106.1 GCA_001513385.1 Clostridiales bacterium DTU064 | reverse complement strand
GCTCTGTCCCCGTCAAACAGCCTTGCCCACATATTAATTTTCCATCCAAGGCTCCAGCCTGTTCCGTCGTCACCTCTTAAATCAAGTGTGACTTTGCAGGCGTTGGCAAGTTCCGGCGTGCCGTCGACTGTTATTAGATTTGCCGGATGAAGGGCATAAAGATGCGATATGTGCCTGTGGTGAGGGTCCTGCTCTTCATATTCGCTGTCCCATTCAAGAAGCTGCCCTTTGCTTCCGATTTTAAACGGATAAAGACGCGACAGCTTTTCTTTTAGCAAAGCTGCAAAATCTTCATCGGTGCCTAATATCTCACATGCTTTTATGCAGTTTGTGAAAAGCTCCCTGACAATAGACATTGTCATTGTGGTCGTAACTGCAACGCTGCATCTTTTCCCTTCATATATAAACTGGTTTTCAGGCGATGTTGAGGGACATATCATCAGATACCCGTCTTCATCCTCGGTCAGAAGGTCAAGATAAAATTCTGCCGCGCTTTTCATTAACGGGTAAGCATCGTTTTTGAGGAAATCAGTGTCCAGCGTGTACTCATACTGGTCGAAAAGATGTCTGCAGAGCCAGCCTGCTGACATATTCCAGAATGCGTATACGGCAGAACCTCTGACCTTGTCGCCCATCGGGGAGGAGAGCCGCCATATATCTGTGTTGTGGTGGGCGACAAAGCCTTTTGCGCCGTATGTATCTTTTGCCGTCTTTTGCCCTGTTACAGCAAGCTCTTTTATAAGCCTGCAAAGAGGCTCCTGAAGCTCGCCGAGAGCGCAGGAAAAGACGGGGAAGTAGTTCATCTCGGTATTTATATTGATTGTGTAGTTACTGCTCCACGGCGGACGGACTCTGTTGTTCCAGATGCCTTGAAGGTTTGTAGCTTGTGTTCCCGGCCTTGATGATGAAATTAAAAGATATCTTCCGTACTGGAAAAGAAGCGTATAAAGCGCGGGGTCGTTCGGTTCGTCTCTGAATTTATAAAGGCGCTCGTCCGTCGGTAAAAGTGCGTTTTCGTTCTCACCTATGTCAAGCTTAACTCTGTCATAAAAGCTCTTATAGTCGCAGATATGCTCCGAAAGCATCGTTTCATAATCCCTTGCCGCTGCGCGCTCAATACCTTCGATGCATGGCTTTTTGTATTCGCGTCCGCTTAAATAAGGATGTTTGTCATAGCCGGCAAAACTGGTTTTTGCATTGACAATTATAATAGCGCTGTCGGCGGCTTCAATGCCGATGCTGTTTTCATAATAGTTAATGCGCCCGCCTGTATTTATGACTTTTGCCATTGCGGCGAAAAGCATACCTTTTTCTTCGTCTTTGTCGGAGTAATAAACGGCGTTTTCGACGTTCCCGCAATAATCCGGCACGACGTTTGAAGGGGCTTGCCCCTCAAGGACGAGGTATCCGTCTTTTGTATATGTATGCGACCTCAGTTCACTATTAAAACCGAGGGTAAAATTAACGCTTGCTTTTTTATCGGCGGATATTTTTATGATAATGACGTCATCTACGGCCGTTGCGAAAATTTCACGTGTGTAATTTACACCGCCATAGCTGTATTTGACATAAGCGACAGCATTATCGATGTCAAGGCTTCTCTCATAACCGGTTACGTCGCCGTCAATCGGCGTGTCAATTAACAAATCCCCCACAGGCTGGTAAGACTGAGTCCAGCCAGATGTCAGCTCATCCTCCACAAGTCGCTCAGCCTCGTGAAGTTTTCTTTCTTTTGCAAGCTGCATTGCCCGTAGGTAAGCATCTTTTTTGTTTTTGGGGTTTAAGTCTCTCGGATAGCCGGACCACAGGGTGTCTTCGTTGAGGGAAATAATTTCTTTGTCCGTTTTACCGTATATCATCGCCCCGAGCCTGCCGTTACCGACGGGCAATGCCTCAACCCACAATTCTGCCGGTTGTTTGTACCACAGCTTCACTTTTTGACTGCCTCACTTTCGATATATATTTGCATTTTATAATATTAATATAATTTGCTTCACAAAAAGACAGGGAACTTACAATAGAATCCGGTGGATTCATTTAAAGATTCTCTTTTATTAATGTTTCCCCGTAAAAACAATAACAATTTCTTTTTTTAATTATAACAAATATATCGAAGCTTGTGTACTTCGTAAAAGAAAAAGAGAAAATATGTCTTCATGTTTTTATACTTTATATAAAACAAAAAGAGCCACGACTAATAATCGCAGCTCTTTTTAATGTTATCACCATTTTTTAAGCGACAGAGATTGATTTTGCTCTTCTTTTGACCCTGGCTTACTTTATGTCTGTTTCAGGCTGAAGTTGATAGTGAAAGAACAGCTATCGCCCTGTGCTTTGTTATCGTTTTGACCTCCATCCGGCCAAGTTATTTCATATTTAATTTTAACGCTGCTTTTAGCATTAAGAGTTGTAATGTCACGGGAGAGATTTTTCAAGCCATTGATTGTACCGTCATAGTAAAAGCCGAACGGTCCACAACTAAGATCGACACCCTCGGTTGCTTCAGGCGATTCAAGAGAAAATGGTCCATTATTTTGAAGCGTCAGCTTTATTTTTACTAAATCGCCAAGTTCGCCCTCTTTATCGCTTTTGTCACCGGCTTCTATTTCCGGTTCAGTTAAGCCGTTTTCTTTATTTTCAACAGATACACTTGTAATTTTAAGTATTCCGCTTAATGAGCCAACATTGGATAATGTGATATATCCGCTGGTTGAGTATCCAGGATATATGTTATCAAGATTGAAGAGAGCAACATTTCCGTCCTTATCATTGACCCTAAGGTCTAATGTTCCGGCTGTAAGTGTGCCGTTGGCACTCTCAACATCTGAGAAATAAGAGGTTGTTGCTCCAGCTACTAATGCAGCTGCAATTGCAATTACCATAAGGCTTAAGAAAATTCTTCTTTTCATTTTTTCATCTCCTAAAATATGTAGTTATAGATTTTTCGGCAGTTTACTGCCACGTCTTTTGTTTTCGGCGGTTTTAATTTACGCCAAAACTTTGCACGAGGGTTGATGTTTAATAAAACGATTACCTTTTTCTACGTCATTTTATTTTCTCCTTCTGTTGTTGTTCCGATAAGGTTTTCATTCAGTTTTGCTAGAAGCAAATCCTCTTTGCGTCTTTTTAACTGACGAGAAGCCTTGACAAGATTTAGAATCTCAAAAAATATAATCAATACCCCAGGTATGATTATCAGTGTTAGAAGACCTTCTTTTGTCCTTGCAAAGCTCATTAAAAAACCGATAAAGGGAATTGCAATATGTACCTTCCCGAGAATATTGTTGGCAGGTAAGAGGTCGTTATCATCGGCGTTGTTGGCGTCGCCGCGCGTTATAAAGGTGATTTCATCCCCTTCATTGATTTTTACAATGCGATGGGTAACTACCGTTTCATTATCGCTTGGGCTGGTAAAAGTTATTACGTCGCCCACCCGAAGGTTTTCTGTTTCCGTGGGAGAGATAATAATGACAGAGCCTTTTTTAATATTCGGCTCCATGCTGCCACCTTCAACTGCATATAACTGATATTTACCGAACCTTACTGCATTTCCTGACAACTTGTTTTGTATTGATAAAACAACAACCAGTCCAAAAAAAAGCAGCATGATAACGTAAAAAATGTCAAATATAATTTTTAGTGTTTTATGTACCTTGCGATTTTTTAGTTTCGGTGTTTTCATTTTTTGACTATCCATTTATTGTTTCCTTAGTCTATCGAATTCACTGTCTTATTAAAAAATTGTTAAATTCATGATTATACTTTATATGG
>LFTK01000056.1:35567-62615 GCA_001513385.1 Clostridiales bacterium DTU064 | reverse complement strand
GAAATTGAATATTTCGTGTCCATAACCATATTCTTCAACATAGGAGCCACCGCCATGTATTTCTTTATCATTTCCCAATAAACCTTCATATCTTTCCATCCAAGCTGTGTTTAAGAAAATCATAGCTTTCATCGATTTGCCTCCTTTCAGCTAAAAATTCACACTAATACTTCTCTAATAATCTAAGCCATCGGACTATTGATTAGCTGATCGACATTCCTCAACATTTCTTATGGCTGTATAAGCAAGGGAAGAGTGAATTCTACACCAATCCTAAATACTTCTCAAAGAATAACATTAGTTTTTTAATAATTAGTCTTTGCTTCTTTCGCCTTTAGCTTCTTTTTTATGTACGGGGTGGCCTTTTCAACGATTGTAACTGCCAAAATACCGCACAGGGTGCCTATTATCATGCCGAAAAGCACATCCGTCGGGTAGTGAACATAAAGATAAAGGCGTGAAAAAGCTATCACAAAGGCAAGAACAAAAGCTGATATGCCGATTATAAGCCGCCGTTTGTCATGGTACATGTATAAAAGAACTACGGCGCACTCAAAACTTGCCGTTGTATGCCCTGAAGGGAAGGAGAAATCCGATTCCGGCTTTATCAGATACGGGGCTGCGCCTATCAGGTCATACGGCCGGGTTCGCGCAACAAGCGGTTTTATCGTAATATTGCAAATTATAAGCCCGAGAATGAGCGCTACACCCATCATAATGCCCGTTTTCCGCGTCTTTTTAAAAAAAAGCATGACGAAGGCACATATAATGAAGAATATACCCGCGTTGCCGAGCAGCGTTATTTTTGGCAAAAGAAAATCAAGAAATCCACAATGCGTATGCTCGGCTATGCTATCGAGAATATCAATCTCGCTCATGCTCAAGCGGGTTAAAAAATCGCTCATCAGTTTATATGTCCTCCATCAGTTGTTGTACCATTTATAAATTTTATATCCTTCGTCAGTTTTGCGAAGGAATACAGTCATATCGATAACATCGAGGAAATCGTCGCGCCCCGCACGGTGCAGGATATGCATAAACGATATTCTGCATGAAATCACATCCCCGTCGCTGACCGTACCCCAGTTATAGAATTCGCCAATGGAAACATCCTTGAACTCGTAACTGTCGTGGTCGATAACCATCCAAAGGTCGTTGCCTGCCGCTTTGACCGTATTATAAAGCTCCGACGATGGATCAAAATACTTGGAAATTGATGAAAAACGCTTGTCCTTCTGCATATATGCGGCGTAGCCCTCAATTGCATTTGTTATATATTCGCTATATTCAGCAGCAAGGGCCTCGTCGTTGTTTACCGCCGCCGTGTACGAACGCTCATATCCATCATCGTCTATGGCTGAAATAACGGCATCTTTGCCTTTTGTGTCCTTAGCCGTTACATTTACGGGCGGGGATTCAAGCTCCGGTACTACATAAACGTCATACTGAATACCGGTGACACCATCCGGATAATACCTGAAGGCATCCTCGTTTATGACCGTCTCCGTCTTATACTCCGTTGTAAGGGCCGTGCCATCGATGTAAGCCGTATATCCGGCAGGAACACTTATTGTTATAGTATAAGTCGGGTTATCCTCTTCATGGCGCACGGAAACGTAAAGTTCAATAGAATCAAGCTCGTATGTTGAATAACCGTGCTCAGATTTTATGTCACTTTTTTTAAGTATAATAGCGGCAAACTTTTTGTCGCCTGCTTTTACTATATATCTGATTTCGTCCTCTTTATCTGATGAACCGATAGCGTATGTTATCTCTTCGTCTGCTATCTGCCCGCGAAGATATTCCTCAATTTCATCCTGCGTAACGCCCTCCGCTTCATACTTTGCGTCGGCAAGAAGCGCTCTAAAGTCAACGGGATTGAAATATTTATCGAATATCTCCGCTGCTTTATACTTCGGCTGTACGCTTTCGTATTCGGCAAGCCTGTCCTTAACAACGCCTGATAGCAGCAACACTATGGCAACAAAGAGAAAGACGAATGTAAAGTATATTACGTAAAAAAGCGAAAAATGCTCCCGGTTGTGGCCTCTTTTCTTCATAGCCTATGTGTCCCCCTTAGCCGTTTTCACTCGTCTCTGGTGACACAAGGAAGAAAGTCGGCAGGTGACGCGGTTTTGTGAACGCTTTATACCTGTTTGTCAATCCCATAAGCTGGTATGTGTCAAGCGTAGACTTGTCTATGTTATATTTGTCGTAGTAATCCCTATAATACATCATTGTTGATGAGCCGCCGTCAAGCATACCGGCCGTTATTGCGCCAAACGAAGCGAGCAGGTCTATTACGTCGTTTCGGGTCGCGCCAAGGCTGCTTGCTGTGCGCCCGTCCGTCACTATCATGACAACGGAGCCGTCAGCCCGCTGGCCGATAGCTGTGCGCTGAGCTGTGCCCGTATTTCCTTCTGCGTAATGAAGCGTTATGTTAACGCCATCGTTTGTAATGAGGACGTTTCCTGTCTGAAATGAAACGCCGTCGCGTATTCCAAGCTCATCAGCCTCTTTTTTTGTCATTGAATTGGTGACAATGAGCTTATTATTCTTATCAAAGCCGATAAACGTGCGCTTTGCGCCGTCATTCCAGACGCAATTTCCGCGTGCATACGTCAGGCCTATCGGGTTATCGCCCGTACCCTGACCGTTTGTATCGGCAAATTCGCCGCCGTTTATTGCCGCAACAGCTCCCTCGCGCTCGACTATATCAAATATGCGCGCACCAATCTTGCCGCTCTTATAATCGCTTGATGTTCCTACATAGACGCGCGACGGATCACGGACAATAAGTATATAAGCTTTGTAGGTGGGACCGCTGACTGTATAATACAGCATACCGTCGATTGCATTTGCCCACTCGTCGGTCTCGACATCGTCCTCGCTGTCGCTGTTATCATCTGTTTCGTCAATGCCATCAGGTCTTGTCTTTTTTACATATTCGTCAAGCGGAACAACATCTGTTTGGATGACCCGACTCTTTTTGACAATTTCTTCGACAACAGCATCGTCAAGAAAAAGACCAGGTACCCACTTTGTGGCACTCGCCTGCATAGCAGAGAGAACGAGAAGATCGCGGACTGTTTCGCTTGGGCCTGTCGCTATCGTCTGGCAGAGCGTGAAAAGGGCAAACAGCAGTAAAAGCGGGATAGTAAAGATGACGAGCAGTGTGCGTCTTACTATCCTGCCAATTGTTTTTTTGCGTCTACGGCGCTTGCCGGTCAATTTCAAGCCGGCAATATCGGGGCTGTTTGTTCTTTTGCTGAAATGGCTGTTATCAATCATACTCATTTGTCCTTATCACTAAAAACCCATCCACGTTGTATTCTGAAACTTACGAAAAATAAGAAGGTATCAACGGCAATTTTTATAAGTGTCGTTGTGATGTGATACCGTACATCCACAAGGCTTTTTAAGCCGTAAACAAGCGCATAAGATAAAACCATAATGGGAATGGCAAGGCAGTAATAGCGCAGTATTGTTCTGCCTACTTTCCCCTTCGACCGGAAGACAATGCGTTTATTGAGCGTAAAATTACATACCGATGATGCTGCGCGCGCTACTGCCGTGCAGAGAAATATGTCAAGCGATTTGCCACCGCGGAAAAGTGTTATACCGAGTACAAAGAAGAGAAGTTCATCCACACACCACGACGCGAAGGAGCTTAAAACGTACTTGAAAAAAAGTCCCCATACGCGCAAGGAATCCCGCAGCGGGTGGAAGTGTGATGTCCTGTTCTCGTCGATATAAACTGTCTTTATCGGTACTTCCCGATATGGTATGTGCAAATCTCGCATCATAAGAAGCATGTTTGTTTCATACTCGTAGCGCGAGCCTTCCGCTTTTATGAGCGAGGCGATGAAAACTCTTGGTATTGCCCGCAGCCCTGTTTGTGTGTCCGATACGCTCATTCCGCAAAAAAGCCGAAGTGCAACCGACGTAGCACGGTTGCCGAAACGGCTTTTTGGCGGTACATTGTCCTGCGAAAAATCGCGGCAGCCAAGTACAACGACAGGTGCACCACTATTAACGGATTCAGACATAGCAAAAGCGCAGGTTTTTATATCTTCCGGCAAATGCTGCCCATCACCGTCCGCTGTTACAACGCCTACGGCGTCAGGTCTGTTTTTCAAAAAATAATCAAACGCTGTTTTCAGCGCCGCTCCCTTGCCGAGGTTTTTTTCGTGCGTCAGGAGCGTCACCTGTGGAAATTCACTTTTTTTAGGGAAATATTTAAGTGTGTCGGGGCGGCTTCCGTCATTTACTACTATAATATCGTCAAACCCGGCTTCAATACAGCCGCGAACTGTGCGCACAAGTTTTTCGTCGGGGTTCAGTGACGGTATTATAAGTGACACTCGAGGAATCGTTTGAATTGTCACATCTTTTTTGTCCATCTCTATGTCTACTTCATTCATATACAATAAAGCCGTCCCCTCCAGTACAACACCGTGTCTGGTTTTTATTATCCTTCATTTTTTGTCTTCCGTATCATAACGTCCTTAATAATTAAAGACGCTCACGACACAAAGAAGTTCCGTATTTAAAAATTATATCATGGCTTATTTTTTTTTACAATATCACACGCGTTAACATAAACTGGCGTCACAGATCAAGCACACCAACGGCGGCAATAAGATCCTCCTCCGTCGGATATACCGGCGCGCCGAGCGGCAGGGAATATATGAGCGGGGTGATGCTTTTCTGCGGCACGTCAAGAAGAAGCGAAACTGCCGCACGATAATATGCAAGCTGACGCGAATGCCTTGGTATCAGCTTAGCCGCCGCAAGCGCTGGATTATTTAATTCGGCGCGTGATAAACGGTCGGTTTTATAGTCGATGATTATGACGCCGCCATCATCCTCAACGAAAAAGCTGTCGATAACGCCTTGAACAAGTATCTTTTCATCTCCGAAAATACTCTCTTTATCTTCGCGGCGAGAGAAGAAAGCAGCCGGAAGGCGCAAGCGAAAGCGCTGCTCGCGCCAGACGAGCCGCGCAGCTTTCATCCGGCGGTATATATCGGAGCGAAGGAAGTTTTCGACCTCGTGTATGTTTATAATCTCGCGGTCTTCTTTTGTTATGAACCCGGCCGACGTCAGCCTGTCCGCCTCAGCCTCGACTCCATATTTTTCCGCCGCGGCAAAATCACAGAACTGTAAAAACAGGTGCGTAGCTGTGCCGCGAAGGGCCGCTTCATCGCGATTCTTATGTAAAAGGCTTGCATACGGCGGCAGGCGTATGGATGTTGTATCGGAGAATGTGCTTTTTCCCACATCTGTGTCAATGTCGATATCTGCTTTTGGCTCCATGTCCTCGTCAAGCGAGTCGGGATAAAGATGGGAAACCGTTATTTTCGCAGGAATTGCCCCGATTCTGGCATACGGGTACTGATAACAAAATCTTTCTCTGAATAACTTCTCGTATTCGCTCACCTTTATTTGTGTGGAGCTTTCTTCATCTGCGTTTTCACCTGTATCTGCCGCGTCTTTAGCGTTTTCACGCTCAGCAAGCCTTATTTCAGCAGAGGTGACCCCCTCCACATCCTCTTTTACTTTCGCAAATGGCTCTGACGCTTGCGCCGAAGGCAGCTCATTGCCTGCTCTTATAATCTCCGCTTTGCTTTTTATATCCACGCCGCTTGAGCCAAGTGATGCCAAAATCCAGCCGATATACGTCCTCTCACTCATTACAGTGTGGCGGGAGAAAAACTCTGCGCCGGACACATGATAACGCACCAATTTTTCAGGGTCGGGTACGCATGATGTGACATATAACCGCTCCTTCGCGCGCGTCAGGGCAACGTAAAGGACGCGCATTTCCTCCTCAGCCGATGCCATAGCTGCCGCTGCGGCAAGTGATTTACGTGGAAGCGTATCAATTATGACAGGCGATTTGCCGCTGTCGTCAGCACGTAGCTTCATTGCCGCACCGATTTTACTGTCAATAAGTATCGGCTTTTTCTCATCCTCGCGGCTGCGCTCCCGCCCGCAGCGTGAAACGAAAACGACAGGGAACTCAAGCCCCTTCGACTGGTGTATAGTCATTATATGGACGGCGTTTTCGTCGCCACCTGTTGGCCGCGGCGCCGGATTGTTAGCTTCCGCTTCAATCATGCCGTTTATAAAGTCAATAAAGCGGTGCAGCCCCCGAAAACGAGATGCTTCATAAGCGCGTGCGCGCTCATAAAGCGCCGTCAGATTTGCGTCCCTGTACTCTTTACTTGCTCCTGTGGCGTTTGCATCCGCATAGACAAGCGCGCGGATTCCCGTGTCGGCGTATATGCGCTTGATAAGCTCATCAGCCGGCGCGCTGCGTGCTACATCACGCCAACGGAGGATTGTTTCGGTGGCATGTGAGCATTTTGAATAAAGCTCAGGCGGTAGCTTTGCTTCAACATCTCCGTTTCCGCTCATAATCGCGGCAGCGTCCGCCGCCGCACGGCGCAGGGCAGTATAAACAGGGGTGCCGTAAGCTAATTTCAGCCTTACAAGATCGTCAAGTGTGAAGCCGAATACCGGTGAGCGCAGAGCGCCCGATGTATATATATCTCGCAGTGGGTTGTCGATGACGTTTAAAAAGCATAAGACAAGCAAAACTTCGGGACATTCAAAGAAGTTCGCCGCCGTGTCGTTGATTGACATAACTCCATGACGGCGCAAAGCGTCCTCAAAAGCCGGCGCCACCTCTTTTGCACTCCTGAGAAGTATGGCAAAGTCGCCCGGCGAGTATGGCGAGCCGTCTGATTTGCTCTCTGTTTTTATAATCCGTGCAATTTCAGCGGCTACCCACTCTGCTTCACGGTCGAAGTCATCGCCGGTGATGGTATTTTCATTTTCACTTTGATTTTCACCGTCGCTATCACAATTTTCATCTTTGTAGCCGTGCGGCTTTTCAATGATAACGACGCGCGGGGAGGGTGGCGTAAAGCCTGCATCCGTTTTCCTTGCCGCTACAAGATCGTCGCTTTTGTCATAGTAAAGGCGGCTTGTTTTAAAAAGCGGAGCACAAACGGCGTTTACAAAATCTATTATCGGAGCCTCTGAGCGGAAGTTTTCCGACATGAAAATGTACTTACCGCCCCCGCTTTTTAAATATCTGCGTCGGCGCTCATCAAAAACACCCGGTTCCGCCCCGCGGAAACCGTATATGCTTTGCTTGACGTCCCCGACCATAAACATGTTTTTCCCGTTGCCAATAGCGGAGAAAATTTTCTCCTGAACAAGGTTTACGTCCTGGTACTCGTCAATATAAATAGCATCATATCGGCTGGCAATAGCACGAGCGGCGGGGCTTCTCTCGCCGTTTTCATCATAAAGCAGCCGTATTGCCATATGCTCAAGGTCTGAGAAATCGCAAAGCGAGCGCGACAGTTTTGCTTTTGAGTAGTTTGCCTCAAACTCAGTAAGCACATCGGCTATGGCGCGCAAAACGTTTGCCGTGCGGCGCATAGACTCCGCGACAGCTTCCTTGTCGGCAGAAAGATACGATGCATAAACCTCATCTATAATTTTTTTCAATTTCGTACGCGCCTCGCGGAAGTATTCAACGCGCGGCGTGTGCTCGCGCCCGCGTATGCCGCCAAGCTTCGGCGGCGTATATCCCGCTAAATGCCCGCGCAGACCCGCATAATCATCAGCTTTTATGAGTGTGCGGGCGCGCCGAACGAAGTTGAGCGAATACTCAAATGTGGGAAGATATTTTTCCTTATAATCAGCATCAAGCGCAAACTCGTCGCATGCTGCCACAAGCACAGATTCGTAATGCTCAAATATGCCGTCAAGGTATCTTTTAATCGGCTCGCCGTAAGCGGTAGCAAAGAATCCTGCACCTGCATTTGCCCCCGCTTCAAGCTTATCTGCCGATGTGTAGAGGAATTTCTG
Organism: Clostridiales bacterium DTU064; assembly: GCA_001513385.1. GTDB lineage: Bacteria > Bacillota > Clostridia > Oscillospirales > CAG-272 > DTU064. The sequence continues at coordinate 54,725 of LFTK01000056.1, read as the reverse complement.
CTTTTCCGGGTGACCGGAGAGCTTTTCATAAAGGGAGAGAAGGGTTGAGGCAAGCCTTCCGTCACCCTTCGGGTCAGATATGTTGTCGGCTGCGGTTGTAAAATCAAGATTTGTGCTTTTAATCGTCAGGTCGCCGTTATAAAAAGCATCTATTGTCTCTTCCATGCACTCACGGCGCAAAAGCGACGCTTCCGCTTCATCCGCTACCCTTATATCCGGCGGAATGCCGAGCTCGGCATAATGAGAGCGAAGCAGTGTAAGGCAGAAGCTGTGTATTGTACCGATTGATGCGCCCGGTAAAAGCGACAACTGGCGCGCTATACGGCGGTTTCCCGGATTTCCCGCCGCCGCACGGCGCAGGGCGTTCGATATGCGGCTTTTCAGCTCTGCAGCCGCAGCTTTTGTGAAGGTGACGGCAAGTATGCGTGAAACATCGGCGCCGCCGCTGACAATTGACGATACGATACGCTCCGTAAGTGACGCAGTTTTACCGGAGCCGGCCGCCGCACCGACGAGAATATCAGTGCCTTTTAGCGTTATCGCCTCAAGCTGCGCCGGTGTCCATTTGACGTCCTTTTTATCCGCTGCCGTGTCCGCTGCCATCGGTTTTGTCAGCTTTTCTTCTGTTTCAGCTTTCATGCTCATCATCTTCACCTCCCCGTCCCATGATTAGCCCGCCTGCAAACGGGCTTTACTTCGCAATAATCGCAAGGCGATTTCCCGCCGCGTACAAGCGGGTATGCCTTCGCGTCGCCGCGCTTCATCTCCGCCGAAATACGCGCTATTGTTCCGCGAAGCTCATCAAAGCGGCGCATGAATTCTGTCGGCTCGGCAAGTAAGCGCTGTGATTGTGCGTATGGCGTGCCGTCCTGTTTTAATTTTACAGGTATAAAGCGCCCCTTAAGGTCTGCGTCCATCGCGCGCAGTATCTCCTCATTCATCACAAGAAGCCCGCTTCTTGCCATCGGCGCCGATATTGTCTCGCCAGCGCCTTCCTCATCATCAGACGCCTGTATGTCGGCAGGCGCCGTGCCAATGTAAAGAAATCCTGCGGGTTTTACTTTTTCTGCGGCTTTTATTTTGTTATCAGCTCCGCCTGATACGTCTTCCTCTACGCCGAGAAGCGAAAGAAGAGCAGGATTTTTTGAATTTATAATCGAATAAAGGTATATCGGAAGCTGAAGGCTAAGCCCCAGCTTCAGGTCGTCCGGATTGAACTTTTTCGAGCCTGTTTTATAGTCGACAACGCGAACCCAAACGGTGCCGTCACCGGCCCTGTAAGCATCTATCCTGTCTGCAATTCCGCGAAGCTTCGCGACACCGCCATCCTCAAGCGGGATTTCAATGGGATCAATGACAACGCCGCTGCTTTCTTCTCTATCGCCCCTGCCTTTCATGCCAATCGGGGCTTCGCATAACACTGTGCGGAAACAGCTTTGACGCGTTTCCTCGTAAAACTCACGTATAAAAAGCACAACAGAGCGTGATAGACGCCTGAAAAGATGAAGAAGCCTCGGCTTTCCTGCTTCTTCCTTCGGACAAACGTCGCTGATATAAGCGGCGACAAGCTCCGCTGCCGCTTTTTCTATTTCTTCATCCGATAAATTTTCTTCATTCAGCAGGCCGGATGAGAAAACGCGCTCCAAAATAGCATGAACAAACGTACCGACGTCGGCATAGCCAAGCTCAGCGCGCTTTTTTTCACGCAAGCCGAGGATATAGGTGCAGTAAAAACCGAAATGGCACATAACAAAGCTCTCAAGGCGCGACTGGGAAAGTGAAATGTTCCCGCCAAAAAGCTCTTTTGCAACTTCATCCGATATTTGCTCCGCACCCGCCGATATCGGCGTCTTTACCGCGTCAAGAATTCCCTTATATTTCGCATCGTCCGAAAGAATCCTCTCAACAGCAAGACGCGTGCTGCCGCTCATCCTCGTAAAGTATGTGGCAGCCGTTTTTTCAGAATATATAAACTCCGGCTCTGTCGGCACCGTAAAGCATATAGGCTTAAGCCCCGGCATAAGGGCAAGCGTACGCTCTATTGCTGCAGACGGAAGCTCCTTTGCATCGGTGCCATTTTTTCGATACGTCATTATCAGCCGCTCGCTTGACAGTGAAGCGCAAAAGGCGAAATTATAAAGTTCCGCCGACGCCCTAATATGCGTGTCGCCATATATCGATATGCCCTCGCCTTCAAGGATTGCCTTTTCGCTGTCGGTGAAAAAGCCGTCGTCGGAAACCGGTGCGGGAAACTCACCGTCACAGCAACCGAGCATTATCATCATCCGGCAGCCAATCGAACGCATTCGGGCGGCGTCGCCTATGTCAACCTCATCCGCCCGCGTCGGAATTGTGCCGATGTCAAGCGTTCCAAGTGCAAGCGACAAGCAGCCCATATATTCCGCAGCGGTCACCGGTCCCTCCGGCGCGCATATATCAACAGCGGCAAGCGCCGCATCAATGAGCCTTGCAAGCTGGGCATCTTCCTGCTCGGACGCCGCCGCACCTTCGCGCGCGCCGCCTAAATCCTCCGGCAGCACTTTTGTTTCAAGAAGAAATGCGCGCAGAGCGTTTGATTTTTCCTTTGCTGTTTTTGCCCCCGACATTGCGTCGGCGAGGTGCAAAAGCGGCTCTGCTATTTTCTCGCGCGACGCGTTGACGGATGTGAGCAGCCGCGTGCCCTCTTCCGTCCATGTAGCTGTATACCCGTCAGGATTCATGCTCCACGCACCGCCAACAGGTGAATGGAAGCGGGAGCCATCAATCCGCCACTGCGTTATGTAAAGCTCAAGCTCATCGGCCTCATCATCCGTAAGACATGTCAGGCCTGTCCGCATATAAGCGATAATATCCTGCCTGCGCCATCCGCCCGTGACAATGCGCAAAGCAGACAGAAGAAACGCCACCTGCGGCTTTGTCTCAAGGCGCGTGCGTGCTGTTATGTGATACGGTATGCCGTATGCGTCAAAAACGTCCTCAATTATACCGCGGTATGATTCAACAGACGCCGCGCACACAAGAATATCGCGGTAGCGCATGCCACCCATGACAGCGCGGATAATCTCAATCGCTGCAGCCTCAGCTTCCGCACGCCTGTCGGGACATTCGTATATTTTTATGCTATCGTTTTTGTTGTCAGTTATATCTTCTTTACCTTCGCCTGACGCTGCATTACCGCTGCCGGCACTTGCTCTTGGCTCCGACATATCCCACAGCTTTCCCGCAAGCATTGCCGGTACGCTGTCATCCCCCGGCAGCTCTATTATTTCAAAGTCGCTCCCTGCCTCGTCCGCTATGCGGCGCAAACGGCGTGTCGTGTCGGCAATTGCTTCATATTCTATATGAGCCCCGCGGGCACTTGCCGCCTCTGCCGGTGCAAGAAAAGCAACTGTTGTGTTTTGTGAGTACATTTCAGCGTAGCGGAGTACATCAAGCTGCTGATGTGAAAACGAAGCGTGCCCGTAAACGTAAAGGTGCCTGTTGTTAAAAAAGTCAGCGCCGTTTTTTGACAAAAGCTCTGCCAGTTTTGTCAGTTCTGTTTCGGGATCATCAAAGCTTTTTGACAAAATATCGTCGTATACAGCATAAATGTTTGCAATATCGGCATATTTATCTGCCGGAAAACTGTTATCGCTATTATTATCATCGCCACCTCTCTTGCCAAGCTTCATAGCAGCAACTGCAAGCGCGTCCGGCGTTATTCTGCTGCGCTTCAGCTCCGATATCGCATCAAGAATCGGCGCTGCCGACGCGGGGTCGGTTGCGAGTGAGCCGTATATCTTCAAAAGAGGTGAGCACTCGCGAATGGCGCGCCACATAAGCAGCGTGCGCACTGTTTTATCTGCGTAACGGTACGATAACCCGCCGTAGCGGCGGAAAACGCTGTTTGCAAACTGACGGAAGGAAACTGCTTCACAGTATAGCTGCGCTCTTGGCTCAAGGCGGCGCGCAAGCAAATCCTCCCCTGTGACAGACATTCTATCGGGGACGATTATTGACGCATATATGCCGTTTTTAGCGTCGGCGCCTGCGGCATCAGCTATGTAGTTGAAAGCCACCCTTGCGCTCGGCGAATATACGATCTTCAACGTGTGCTCACTTCCTTCCTTTCTGCGTTTGCTTTTTCTTATATGATTACGTTAATTTTTTGCAACTGTTATTGCAAATAATCCTTAACAATATCGGCAAGCCCCTCTAACGCAAAATCTGCCAGCGCACGCTCACCGCCGGCAAGCACAGATGATTTTACGCCATCAGACGAAGGCAACTCTTTTCCGTCTATTGTAGTAATTTTGCCACCCGCTTCGGTGAGAATAAGGGCTGCCGCCGCAAAATCCCATGTTGAGAGCGACATTTCAAAGAAAAGCCCGCATCTCCCTGAGGCAACATAACATATGTCAAGCGCTGCCGAACCCGAGCGCCTTACATCTCGCGAACGATGGAAAAGGGCTTCCGCCAGGCGGAAAGTCGGTTCGGAAAGGTGCTTTTCGTAAGGGGATGTACCAAAGGAAACAAGCGAGTCATAAAGCGGCCGCTCCGATACATGGATTTGATGCGGGGTTCCATCACCCGCAAGCAAAAAAGCGCCGACGCCGCGGCGCGCATAAAATAGCTCGTCAAGATATGGGTCATACACACAGCCAAAGATGACACTGCCGCCGAAGGCAAGAGCAACAGATATTGCGCTTTTACGATAGCCGTATATAAAGTTTGTCGTACCGTCAATAGGGTCGATAATAAAGATAGCGCCGCTGTTTGTATTGTCGGCTGTTTTATCGGTAGATGTGTTAGCAGACACCTCAACAGATGCATCTTCTTCTGCGAGAAAACGAGCGCCGGGCACAATAATGGATAGGTGGTTCATAAGCATTTTTTGTGCTCCGATATCGTATTCCGTGACGAAATTATCATCACCCGGCTTTGCTACAACACCTTTTTTAATATCATGAGCCGTTAGTATGTAACTGCCGGCTTCCATTACGGCAGCTATTATTTGTTCTTCCTGTGATTTTGTCAAATTCATTATATATAGTTTTCTCCGTTTTGTTAAATTTTCAGCTTTGACTGTTTTTTATTTATTATAATCCTCATCATCTGTATCGCGTGAGGTAAGCGATATATTTCTTCTTATCACATCCGGCTCGCGCCATGAATAAGCTCTGAGGGAATATTCTCCTGTTTTAATTAAATCTTCGAGGATTTCATCCGTAATCGTGGATATAATATTTTCACGGAAAAATTTAATCGGTGTTTTTATGGATCCTGATATGATGGCTTTCTTCGTCACAGGGCAGGCAAACTGACAGACGTCGCACCCCCAGACGGTGTTGTTTGCAGCAATAATTTTTTCTTCATCCGGCGTCAGCTTTTTCTTCTGCGTCAGATTTGAAAGACACGTCTTCACATCCGCTATGCATCCGCCACCGACAGGACACGCCCGCTCACATGCGCCACAGCCGGAGCAGTTTTTTACTTCTTGTACTTTCACCGAAAGAAGCCCTGTTATAAGCCTTGACCACTCATCAGCAGGTATATCGGAGATTATTTCACCGATAAAGCAAAACGATGAATACTCTTCATTGATTAAAAGCCTGTTGCAACCTATTACGCCAAGACCGGCCTTTGCCGCAGCGTCGCGCTCGTCAATCGGCGAATGGTCTGAAAAACCACAAAAAACAGCACCCGGCATTAATTTTTGCAACTCCGGTATAATTGACGAAAAAAGCTCGTTAAAATAAATGTGGTAATCGCGCGGCGCTGAATAAACAGATATATTCCCGGGCGGCGAGCCGCTATAATACGGGATGAGCATTAAAAGAACGCTGCCGCTTTTTTCTATTTTACTGTTGCTGTCATACGCAAGCCCTGCCCGATGCAGTAAATACGGGCGGGTCACGATACATTCAGACAGCGGGATAGCGGACGCATATTTTATGCCATAATCCCTTGTGAGATTCATGAAAGATACTTCCTTTTTAGCGAAGTTCCGCTTTTTTATATTTTTAATTATACCAAAGAGGCCGCGGAAAAACAACGACGCGGAATTGCGGGCGGAGCCGTTCTTTTATATGTGATTTTTTGTAATCATCCCACCTGTGTTGTTGTATTCATTTACAGCTTCTGATATAATTAACGTAACGTTCGGCAAATAACAAAAATTATAATTTAAAGGTGATGTAATGGAAGAAAAGAAAATTGAGGAGCGAGAACGCATCCCCGATAAGATGAAAAGACGCCGTTTGGGCGACAGAAACGACGGACGTGTCGTCCGTTCGCTTTCCCCTATGGCAAAGCTTGTTCCTTACATAATGAAGGAACGCTCCGATTCACAGAACTATATAAGAGAAACGTTCTGTGTAGATACTGTGCTTGAGTATATCAACAAAAAACGCAGGGAGGGATATGCTGGGTTTGGATTCATGCACGTCATGATCGCCCTTTACCTGCGCTGCGTCGCAGAATATCCCGCTCTCAACCGCTTTATAGCAGGGCAAAAAGTCTACACTCGTGATGGTTATGTTGAAGTTATCTTAACCATCAAAAAAGAAATGGTCCTTGATTCCCCTGATACGGTTGTTAAAGCAACTTTCCGCCCCGATGCAACGCCAATCGATGTTTATAACGAGTTTACGCGCATAATTGAAGGGTATCGAGAGGTTAAAAACAGCAATTTCGATAAAACTGCAAAAATTATTAACTACATTCCCGGTCTTTTAAAAAAATTTACGATTGGTTTTCTTCAGTTCCTCGATTATTTCGGGCTTCTCCCGCGATTCCTCACAAGAATCAGCCCGTTCCACGGCTCATTTTTTATCACTTCTATGGGAAGCCTAGGCATACCGCCTATCTACCACCACCTCTATAACTTTGGAAACGTACCGATTTTCTGCTCTTTCGGTATAAAACAGCGCAAGTACGAGTTGAACCGCGATGGAAGCGTCGAGGAACATTCGTACATTGATGTAACATTCGTACTTGATGAGCGCATCTGCGACGGTTATTACTTCGCATCAACGCTAAAGTATATGAAGCGCTTCCTGCGTGAACCGTGGAAGCTCGACACACCACCGGAAGTTGTCCGCCGCGACATCGACTAAACGATGTGTAAACCTTTAGGTGGCAATACCAGAGCTTATTTCCGCGCAAAGCACTTCACACCGCTCTGAATAATGAAACATAGCAATGAAGCCAAGCTTACGAGGAGCTTGGCTTTTATTTTGCGATACCATTTTTATTGGGATTCCAAAGGGGTATGGCCCCTTTGGCGGGGGTCATGGGGGCGGCGCCCCCATAGCATATCTTTTCTTGAAAAATATCAAGGTTCGTCGGTAAACCCTTCTCGTATATCCCCTCTTTTCATACTAAAGCAAAAGGCGACATATCATAGTATGGAAAAACACCGTGATTTGGGGGCAGAAAGTTGATGCGCTTATACGGAGAGCCGGGGAGGGCTACACAATTAGTTGATGATAATGCTGCCGGTGGGTATACGAGGTCAGCTTCTTTTTTGTCTGCCGACGCACTGACGGTTTCTTCCCGCTATACGAAGGCGCGACGTAATAACTTTGGTTTAACAAGTGCCGAAGTTGAAAGCTCAAGGGCAAAATACGGTTCAAACGAAATAGTACGGGCAAAGCGCCACGGGTTTCTTTCGCTGTATTTACGAGGTTTTACCGATCCTATAATAAGAATACTCATCGGTGCTCTTATCGCAAACATTATTTTTTCACTCGGTGATGTCGACTGGTATGAGACTGCAGGCATTGCGTGCGCTGTCATGATAGCAACGCTTGTCTCGGCTTTATCGGAACGCGGCAGCGAACGTGCTTTCGACAAGCTGCAGCGTCGCTCGGAGTCAACTTTTTGCCGTGTACGGCGCGACGGGAGGATAATGGAAATCCCGATCTCTGAGGTTGTTGTCGGCGACACGGTAATTCTATCGGCCGGCGACGGCGTGCCGGCTGATGGCTTTTTAGTTTCGGGGAAACTTAGCGCCGATCAGTCGGCGCTTAATGGCGAAAGTCGCGACATGACAAAAACACCAAATCCCGACGGCACACCGGAAGGCGTTCTTTCGCCTGACGACCGCGCGTGCGTTTTACGCGGCACGACAATTGTCTCGGGCGGCGGTGAGATGGTAGTAACCCGCGTAGGTGCCGCCACTTTATATGGAGAGATAGCGCAGTCGCTTCAAAATGAAAAACGCCCAAGCCCCTTAAAGCACAGGCTTACGGAGCTTGCGAACAACGTCAGCTTCCTTGGATATGTAGCTGCAGCGCTCATCGGTATTGCTTATTTATTTAACGTTTTCTTTATTCAAAACGATATGAATATCAGCATAACGCTTGAGCAGATTAAGGATTACCGCAAATCTTTAGTTGAGCTGACAAACGCGCTTGCCATGGCAATCTCCGTTATCGTCGTCGCTGTGCCAGAGGGGCTGCCGATGATGATAACAGTCGTGCTTTCGTCGAACATGAAGCGTATGTTGCGCGACAATGTGCTTGTCAGAAAGCTCGTCGGAATTGAAACAGCAGGCAGCATGAATATTCTTTTCTGCGATAAAACAGGCACTCTGACGCGCGGGGACTTTACGGTGACAAGAATTGTTGCTGTCGACTCTGAATATTCGGGAATTCGCGCTTTACGTCGTTCGCCCGCCATATATGACATTCTGCGATTGTCCGCTTACCATAACACCGACAGCGTCCGCGGCACAAGAGGCGGGCGTTTGTGCGCCCTCGGCGGAAACGCTACAGACCGCGCGTTGCTTGACGCTTTAATATCCGACGGAGCCACGCCTGACCAGTCAAATATATACTCACGCGTGCCTTTTGACAGCTCACGAAAGTATTCGCTTGCCTGCATTGAACGCCACGGCAACGGGATGCTGACGCTTGTCAAAGGCGCGCCAGAGCTTCTTTTGCCAAGGTGTACGCACTGCATAACATCCGACGGTACACGTCGCCCGTTTTACGGGCGCGACGCTATCTTACGGCGCTATGAAGAACTTGCGTCGCAGGGCATGCGCGTAATTCTTGTAGCATCGGCCGAAGGAATGTACCTTGCAATGCCCGATTCGCTTGACTTTGCCGCTCTTGTCGTCATCAGCGACGAACCACGGGCCGAAGCAAGATCTGCCGTCGCCGAAATAACGGGCGCCGGAATCCAGCTTGTCATGATAACAGGTGATGGTGAGAGCACGGCAACCGCTATTGCTAAAAGAATTGGCATTTTAAAGGACCGTGATGACCTTGTTCTCACAGGCGATCGTCTTGCAACAATGACGGACACTGCCCTCAAAGCCGCCCTGCCACGCATTCGCGTTATAGCGCGAGCGCTTCCAAGCGATAAAGAGCGGCTCATACGGGTTTCGCAGGAGCTTGGGCTTGTTGTCGGTATGACGGGCGACGGTGTAAACGACGCGCCGGCTCTAAAAGCAGCCGACGTCGGCTTTGCTATGGGCGGTGGCACGGAAGTTGCCCGAGAGGCAGGCGACATTGTCATACTCGACAATAACATAAAAAGTATCGGCCGTGCGATACTTTACGGGCGTACAATATTTGATTCCATACGCAAATTTATCGTTTTTCAGCTTACGATGAACCTTTGCGCTGTCGGTGTTTCGCTTATAGGCCCCTTCATCGACATTGAAAAACCCGTTACCGTCATCCAGATGCTGTGGGTCAACATCATCATGGATACGCTCGGCGGGCTTGCCTTCGCCGGTGAGGCTCCGCGGCAGGAATATATGCGCGAGCGCCCGAAAAGTCGCGACGAAAAGATATTGCCTACGCCGCTTCTCATGCGTGTGCTCACGACAGGCTCGTTTTCAATTGCCATTTGCCTTTTGTATTTAAAACTCCCGTTTTTCCGCGAGCGGTTCGGCTATGAAACAGATTACCTCCGCTTTATGACTGTGTTTTTCGCAATTTTCATATTCTGCGGCATATGCAACTGCTTCAACGCAAGAACGCCGCGCATCAACCTTGCTGCTCACCTCTCAAAAAACCCCGCTTTTATTATAATCATCCTTCTCACCTGTGCGACGCAGCTTCTCATCATATACTTTGGCGGCGACGTTTTCAGAACAACACCGCTCTCTCCCCGCGACCTCGCTTCAGCAGCGCTCATCGCCTTTACCGTCGTGCCGTTTGATTTAATGCGAAAATTCATTGTTTCGCAAAAACGTCAGAAAAAATATAAAAATTAACTCTTTTACTTATTACATACCGTATGCTCCGTTGCCGGAATAAGAATCCGGCGGCGGAGCATAATACTTTATAGTGAATTTTCAAAAAAAGAGGTAAAAGCCACACAGGTTTTACAGCTTTGTCGCTGCTACTGTAAAAAAGCTTTGTGGTTTTGTCGCTTAAAGAATATGAACATAGGGAATAAGGAATATAAAAAATACGTCGAGGCACACGCACAAAAATCGCCGTGCCTTCGAAACTGTGTTCATGCCTTTTTATCCGGTGGTGCTATATGCTGCGCCGCGCAGGGTCTGACACAGCTTTACAAATGTCTCGGTGCCACAGAAAGCCTGGCTCCGTCTATAACTTCAATAACGCTTATTTTCATTACTGCTCTTCTCACCGGAATCGGTATTTTCGATAACATCGCAAAATGGGCAGGCGCCGGCACTCTTGTGCCGATAACAGGATTTGCTAACTCCGTCGTATCCCCGGCGCTTGATAATAAAGCCGAAGGTTGGGTGATGGGCGTCGGCGCGAAAATATTTACTGTAGCAGGGCCCGTTATTCTTTACGGCACACTTGCAGGCGCTGTCTATGGCGTAATTTATGCTCTTTTCATCCGGTGACCGGGAGGTTTTATTATTATGATTAACGCAAAAGGACAAAAGGGTATTATAACACTGCCAACACCTGTGTTTTTCGCAGGTTATGCTACCGTCGTCGGAGGTCATGAAGCAAACGGGCCACTTGCCGGCAGATTCGATGTTGTCGATGAGAAGGACGAATTCGGTAAAAAGACATGGGAAGCGGCCGAAGCTGAAATGCAGCGCCTTGCATTCTCTACTGCATTGAGAAAAGCAGGTCTTGACGAGCATGACATCGACGCTGTTTTCGCAGGGGATTTAGAAAACCAGTGCGTTGCGTCAAACTATGGCCTTGCTTCTTTCGATATACCATATTTTGGTCTTTACGGCGCGTGTTCTACGTGTGCTGAATCTTTGATTCTTGCGTCAATTTTCTGTGCAGGAGGCTTTTCGCGGCGCGCTGCAGCCGTCTCCAGCTCACACAACAGCGCCGCTGAACGCCAGTTCCGCAGCCCTGTCGAATATGGCGGGCAGCGTGCGCCCACCGCACAGTGGACGGTGACAGGGGCCGGCGCTTTTATACTCGATTCTAACCCAACAAACGGCGTCCCATACATCACCGACGTTCTCCCCGGCAGAACAGTTGACAAGGGCATTGATGACATTTCCAACATGGGTGCTGCTATGGCGCCCGCCGCTGCCGACACACTTATACGCTACTTCAAAGAGTCGGGGCGTTATCCGGGTAGCTTCGATATGATTGTCACCGGCGACCTCGGCTACGAAGGAACGGGTATTTTGCGAAAATTTATGGAAGCGGATGGGTATAGCATCGGCGCTGTCCATCAGGACTGCGGGCTTTTAATATACGACCGTGTCGGACAGGACAAGCATGCCGGCGGCTCGGGGTGCGGATGCAGCGCCGTTGTTCTCGCCTCTTATATTTTACCCCGTATGCAAGCCGGCGAGCTGCGTGATGTCTTGTTTATGGCGACAGGCGCTCTTATGAGCCCGTCAAGCGTTCAGCAGGGCAATACAATACCGGGTATAGGACATCTTGTCCATATCGTCGCTTAAAGGTTGTTTTAAAAGGGATACTGAAGATGGAAACACTTATGGATTATGTATGGGCTTTCGTTGTCGGAGGTTTACTTTGCGTCATAGCCCAGATATTGATAGATAAAACAAAGCTTACCCCCGCACGCATCCTTGTTTCATACGTTGTCGCAGGCGTCATTCTTTATGCCGTCGGCATATACCGCCCTCTTGTTGAGCTTGCCGGCAACGGTGCGACAACACCTCTCACAGGATTCGGCTATAATATAGCCGCCGGCGTCCGCGATGCTGTTGACAGAATAGGCCTGCTTGGTGCTCTAACCGGCGGCATTTCTGCCACATCCGCTGGCATTGCAGCCGCTCTTTGCTTCGGCTATATAGCCGCTCTCTTCTTCCGCGCAAAACCGAAAAAGTAAACGTAAGCTCTGTGGGGCGCAGCACCTTGTTTATGTAAAGTTAACGGGGCTTGAGCCATAAAACAACACATCTGAGTTTTCCACAGGTGTAGAGAACATGGCTGTGTAACTGCACTTGCTTTTTGTCGGGGCATAGAGGGTTGCCTTTATGAATCATAAAACATCAGAATAGCTTTGAAATAAAAAAAGAGGCCAGGCTTTCGCTTGGCTTTTTGTTTTCAATGAAGTTTATTAGCTTGAAAAATGGGTCAAAAAGGGCAACAAAGCGTCATGTGGGCGATTATTTTAGCTCTTATTTTTTTGATTATTGGCTGTGTATTGACCAAAACAGCGATACATGTTACCATTTAATCGCCTTTTTATTTTCTAATACTGTTTTTACACTTACTATTATGGTGTCTATTTAAAATACAATATAAAGGTCGCATGATAATATGTATTCGCTTATATCAAACATATCTTACGTATATAAAAAAGTATGGTCGAAGCATAAGCTGTACTTTTTATATTACCTGACACTTCAGGTGTTACGCATTGCCGTAACACTTCTTTTAGCGTACATACCGAAAGCAGTAATTGATAAAATTGAGCAAAAAAGCGGCGCCCATTACGTTATACTAACGGTCGTTTATTTGCTCATAACTGTCGCTTTTATAAAAATCGTATGAAGTTTTTGCGAAACACAGCTCGGGAAATATTCCGACATCATCGGACATGACACTGAAATTGAGCTTATACATAAGTTTCTCATTACCGATTATATCAACCTTGAAAATCCCAAGGTACATGATGAAAACGAGTACGTGAAATACAACGCCCGCTACGTTTTCGACTTTATTTTCGGATGGATGGAATCGATTATTAGTAACGTACTCGGGATTTTATCCTATTCGGTCATAGTCATATCGCTGTCGCCCCTTGTTCTCATACCGATTGTTATATCAAGCGTTGTAACATACATAACCGGAAAAAATCAAACGGACTTTATCGAGAAAAACAGAAACAGATGGAGCAGAGCTGAGCGAAAGGAAGGCTTTTTATACAGTATATTATCAGACCTGTCCCGTGTAAAAGATAAAAAATATATAATATGCAGCGCTGGATAAAGTCCATATATGAAGAAGGGCGAGAAAATCGCAATTGTCGGGCAAAACGGCGCCGGAAAGACAACAACATTAAAACTAATTTTAAACATGGCAATAAAAGACAGCGGTGAAGTAAATATTTTAGGACAATCAAACGATAATTATCAACTAAAAGAAGAGTTAGGTGTCCTTTTTGATCAGCCTTATTATCAGGAAGACTGGACACCCATTGATATTGATAAATCAATGAGTCTTTTTTATAAAAACTGGGACAGCGCGATGTTTCGGGATTATTTATCAAGGTTTTCGCTAAACCCGAAACAAAAATTTAAAACATTATCACGTGGAATGAAAATGAAACTGGGGTTGGCGGCGGCATTGTCACATGATGCTAAACTTTTGCTGCTTGATGAGCCGACATCAGGTCTTGACCCTGTTATGCGGGACGAAATATTAGACATCCTGCGCGATTATATAACAGCAGAAAATAAGACAGTTTTCTTTTCTACACATATCACAACCGATCTTGAGCGTATTGCAGATTATATAGTCTACATTTTCAAGGGAAGAATCATTTATTCCGGTCTGAAGGATGAGCTTTTAGAAAAATACTGCATTATTCGTGGAGGCGAAGATGATCTTTTGAAGATAGACAGAAACATTCTCATAGGATGCAGAAAACACTATGGCGGATTTGAAGCAATGATTGATATTGAGAGTATCGGTGGTTTACCGTCCGGCGTAGTTACAGAGAAAGTTACACTTGATGATATTATGATTTTCATGAACAGAAAAGGAGAAAACTCATGCTTTTAAAGATGATATCGCTTGACTGGCGTTCGATGAAAATATATCAAATACGGGGGCTATTTATACCGTTATACATTTTATTGTTCGGCTTATATATGCCGCTCATTGTTTTCCCGATGAGTGTATTTGTGTTTTTAAGCTTTTCCGTTAATCCTTTTGCCGTAGAGGAAAAAGGGGAGCTGAATTATTTATATTTAACACTGCCTGTAAGCCGCAGGATGATTGTGACAGGAAGATATCTCTTGTCATTAATTATGATGGCGCTTGGCTTTATCTGTGCCGCTATATTAATGCCCATAGCGAATATATTTTCAACATCAAAATGGTACGTAGGTGTAAAAGGGTATTTTTTACTTATATCAGCGTGCTATCTTTTATATGCTGTTTTAAACCTGTGCATGTTTCCGATACTGTTTAAGATTGGCTACCAGAAAGGAAAATTCTTAGGTTTTTATTTTCCTGTAGTATTTTCGACTATTTTAGTATTTATTTTTAATATGATATCAACTTTACCGGGAAATGAAACACTGATGTTTGATATAATAATGTGGGCAACTGAAAATATCGTACTTGTCGGTATCATCTCAATTATTGCAGCCACTTTATTGATGTTTATATCATATTCTCTTTCGCTGTTGCTATACAGTAAACGGGAATTTTAATATAAGAATGGGATAAAAACAGTTTAAAACGCTTCTTCTGCTCTTTTGATTTATAAAAACTTAAATGAGCGTAAAAAGAGGGTATTACCCCGATGGGTAATACCCTCTTTTATCTAATAAAACTTATTTCTCAGCTTTAATTGCTGCCTGAGCGGCTGCGAGTTTTGCTATCGGTACGCGGAACGGTGAGCAGGAAACGTAGGTGAGACCAATGTTATGGCAGAACTCTACGCTTGACGGGTCGCCGCCATGCTCGCCGCATATACCAAGCTTGATATCCGGACGTGTCTTCTTGCCGAGCTCAACAGCCATCTTAACGAGCTTACCAACACCTGTCTGGTCGAGACGAGCAAACGGGTCATTTTCGAAAATCTTATGCTCGTAGTAAGCAGGGAGGAACTTTGCTGCGTCGTCGCGCGAGAAGCCGAACGTCATCTGTGTTAGGTCGTTAGTACCAAATGAGAAGAACTCAGCTTCTTTTGCAATTTCATCGGCTGTGAGAGCAGCACGCGGAATTTCAATCATAGTACCGACTTTATACTTGAGGTCGATACCAGCAGCTTTGATTTCTTCCTCGGCTGTTTCAACGACAATCTTACGTACGAATGCAAGCTCCTTAGCGTCGCCTACAAGCGGAATCATAATTTCCGGAACAACATCCCAGTCAGGATGTCTCTTCTTTGTGTTGACAGCGGCGCGGATGACAGCTCTTGTCTGCATCTCGCCGATTTCAGGATAAGTGACATCAAGACGGCAGCCACGGTGACCCATCATCGGGTTGGCCTCATGGAGACCGGCGATGATAGCCTTAACCTGCTCGACTGTCTTGCCTGTTGCTTCTGCAAGCTCCTTGATATCCTTTTCTTCTGTCGGAACAAACTCATGGAGCGGCGGATCGAGGAAGCGGATTGTTACAGGATAGCCCTGCATAGCCTCGTAAAGGTCTTCAAAGTCCTTCTGCTGGAGCGGGAGGATCTTATCAAGCGCCTTCTTGCGTCCTTCAACTGTATCGGAGCAGATCATCTCGCGGATAGCTTCAATCTTATCAAAGAACATGTGCTCCGTACGGCAGAGACCGATACCCTCGGCACCAAGCTCGTAAGCCTTTGCAGCGTCACGAACGGTGTCGGCATTCGTTCTGACGGAAAGACGTCTATACTTATCGGCCCAGCTCATGATGCGGCTGAACTCTCCGACGATTGAAGCGTCAACTGTCGGGATGATGCCATCATAAATATAGCCGGTTGAACCATCGATGGAAATGAAGTCACCTTCGTGGAATGTCTTGCCGCCGACAGTGAACTTCTTATTGTCCTCATCCATGATTATGTCAGAGCATCCGGAAACACAGCAGGTTCCCATTCCGCGGGCGACGACGGCTGCATGGCTCGTCATACCGCCACGAACGGTAAGTATGCCCTGAGAAGCTTTCATGCCTTCGATATCTTCAGGAGATGTCTCAAGACGGACAAGGATGACCTTCTCACCGCGCTTGTTCCATTCCTTAGCATCTTCTGCTGTGAAGACTATCTTACCGCAAGCGGCACCGGGGGATGCTGCAAGGCCTTTTGCAATCGGCTTTGCTGCTTTAAGGGCCTTTTCGTCAAACTGCGGGTGGAGAAGTGTATCAAGGTTACGCGGATCTATCATGAGAAGAGCTTCCTTCTCAGTGCGCATGCCTTCATCAACGAGATCGCAGGCAATCTTGAGAGCAGCTTTCGCTGTGCGCTTACCGCTTCTCGTCTGGAGCATATAGAGTTTTCCTTCCTCTATTGTGAACTCCATGTCCTGCATATCGCGGTAGTGATTTTCAAGTATTGTGCAAACTTTCTTGAACTGCTCGTAAACATCGGGCATAAGTTCAGCCATCTTGGAAATGGGCATCGGGGTACGGATACCTGCAACGACGTCCTCGCCCTGAGCATTGATAAGGAACTCACCCATGAGTTTCTTCTCGCCTGTGGCAGGGTCACGAGTAAACGCAACACCGGTACCGGATGTATTGCCCATGTTGCCGAATACCATCGGCATTACGTTAACAGCAGTACCCCAGCTGTAGGGGATATCGTTGTCACGGCGGTATACTTCAGCGCGGGGGTTGTCCCAGCTGCGGAAAACAGCCTTGATAGCTTCGAGAAGCTGTTCCTTAGGATCAGAAGGAAAGTCCTTTCCTACCTTCTCCTTATATTCAGCTTTGAAAAGGTTTGCAAGTTTCTTAAGATCATCAGCCGTAAGATCGACATCATCCTGGATGCCTTTCTCTTCCTTCAGCTCATCTATAAGACGCTCAAAATATTTCTTACCGACCCCCATAACGACGTCGGAGAACATCTGAATAAAGCGTCTGTAGCAGTCCCAAGCCCAGCGGGGATTGCCGGACTTCTTTGCCAAAACTTCAACGACTTCGTCATTAAGACCAAGGTTGAGTATTGTATCCATCATTCCCGGCATGGAAACACGAGCGCCGGAACGCACGGAAACGAGAAGCGGATTTTCTTTATCACCAAACTTCTTTCCGTTTATCTCTTCCATCTTGGCGACATATTCCCAAATCTGCGCCTGTATATCATCATTAATCTGGCGTCCGTCCGCATAATACTGTGTGCAGGCTTCTGTCGAAATAGTAAAGCCCTGCGGGACAGGAAGTCCAAGACTTGTCATTTCAGCGAGGTTTGCTCCCTTGCCGCCGAGAATATCGCGCATCTTAGCGTTTCCTTCGCTAAACAGATACACGTATTTTTTTGCCATTTGTTTTACTCCTCCAAAATGTGATTTACTGATAACTTTATATATGCTTGTCCGTGGCTGACCACGTCTGCACAATTACAGGAAAAAACGGAGTTCGCACCGCCGTGGCGCATAACCCCGCCGATAAGACTTGCATCCATTATTATACCATAATAACGGTAAAAAAAATACTAAATTTTTATTTTTCGTGAAATTTATTATTTGTTAATATTTACTCAAAAATTATGCCGTAGGGTATTTAATTCACAGATTTGTTTTCTTTTTTTTATAAAAAATTGACTCAGCATATCAGCGCATTCTCTATTTAGCACACCCGATATTATCTCTGGCTTATGGTTGAGCGGGTATGAATTTAAATTTAAAACACTGCCAAAAGCACCGGCTTTCGGGTCCTTCGCGCCAAATACAACGCGCTCTATTCGTGCAGAAACAATAGCCCCTGCACACATGGGACATGGTTCAAGTGTCACATAAAGCGTGCATCCGGGAAGTCGCCATCCGCCAAGCGCACGGCACGCTTTGTCAATTGCTAAAACTTCTGCGTGATAAAGCGCGTTTTTTTCTTTTTCGCGTTTATTGTGTGCGGCTACTATTATCTCGCCATCGCGCACAATGACACAACCGACAGGTGTTTCCCCCTCATCAAACGCTGCTACGGCTTCTTTTATAGCAGCCCGCATGAAAAATTCGTCTGTTTTAAGCCCCTCGGACGCGACAACATTTTTGTTTATCTCATCTTTTCTCATAAACTACTTTTGTAAATGCAACTGATGTGTTAATATGTCGCGCTGTCGACACGCCAGCCGTTGTCTGTGTTCACAAAGGTTATTTTTACAGTCACATCAGCCTTGCCGTCAACGATTGAGCCAACTTTTGCAATTATTCGCCGATTGCTTTTGGATATAATCTCAATCGTGTTAAGGTCGTATGTCCTTGATTTTTTGACAATCGGCTCAAAATTAACATTTACACGCAAAATGCCGTCATCACCATCAAAATAGCGCGCAAATATTACGCCCTTGCTATCTGATTTTGATTCAGATTCCCCGATTGAATAACCTGAAAATATTAGATTAAATATGCTTTCGGCATAATCCGGTGAAAAAACGAGAAGAGTCGCTTCCTTCAGCTCTTTTTCATTCTGATAAGGAGCTTCCTTAGTTACAGGCAAATAAAGAAGGGCATCAGTTCCACCCGGGACTTTCTCGTAAGGAAGCCCCGGGCCAAAGAGAATATCGTTCAGCTCATAAGTTTTCGGCAAAAGCTCTCGGATAATATCTTTTGCCTCGTCATCAGTTATGCTCCCGCATGATGTAAAAACAACCGCGGAAACTATTAGCAGAGCTGTTAGTATCACTAACATCGCCCTGTGGCAAAAGTTACGGAGCCATTTTTTCAGTGCTGTCATAAATGTGACACCTGATATTTCATTTTGCTTTAAAATCACTTTTATATATAGTCCGGGATTTTTTAATTATACATCATCCTCGTCTATATCATCATCTACATTTTCTTCACTATCGACATCATCAGCATCGTCGTCGTCGATATCATCAATATCGTCACTCACATCAACGGCTTTTGTATAATCGCTTTTGCCC
>LFTK01000056.1:13318-35533 GCA_001513385.1 Clostridiales bacterium DTU064 | reverse complement strand
CGAATCCTCATGACAATGACGCCTGACGCTGTACGTCCGTATTTATTTATTTCACTGACAGGCGTTCTGATCATAACGCCTTCTGTCGTTATCAGCATGACGTCATCGCCGTCGCCAACCGAAGCAATACCGGCAAGCGGCCCTGTTTTTTCGTTTATGCCGTGGCATAAAACCCCCATGCCGCCGCGATTCTTCCTGTCAAACAGAGAGAAATCAGTCCGTTTGCCATACCCGTTTTCGGTGACGGTGAGAAGGGAACGCTCATCGTTCTTTTCAATAACGGCAACACCGACAACGCGCCCTCCGTCCGTAATCTTTATACCGCGCACACCGCGCGCTGTCCGCCCATGTACGGGGACTGCTTTTTCAGAGAACCGGACTGCTCTGCCGCTGTCAGTCGCTATTATAATATCGCATGTGCCGTCAGTACATCTTACAAAGACAAGCTCGTCGCCCTCATTGAATGTTATCGCTATCTTACCGCCGCGGCGCTGATATTTGAACTCCGACAGCGCCGTACGCTTTACTATACCGCGCTTTGTCACCATGATAAGGTATTTTTCAGGTGCAAAGTCTTCGGCCGCTATAAATGCCGTAACAGCTTCGCCTTCCTGAAGCTCAAGTATATTGACAATATTAGAGCCGCGCGAAGCGCGTCCGGACTCCGGTATCTGATACGCTTTGCGTATATATACGCGCCCGGTATTTGTAAACATGAGAAGATAGCTGTGGCTGCCGACGGCCATCACCTTTTCGATGAAATCCTCTTCCTTCGTCGACATTGCCACAACACCAACGCCGCCGCGGCGCTGTGTTGTGTAAACGTCCGCGCGCTGACGCTTGATGTAGCCTTCATGCGTTACTGTGATTACACATCTGTGACGCTCAATTAAATCTTCAAGTATTATTTCATCCTCAACAGGAACAATCTCTGTCATGCGAGGATCAGCATATTTGCGTTTGATTTCAAGAAGCTCTTCCTTAATGATGCCCTTTATACGCTCCTCATCAGCAAGGATTGCTTCGTATTCTTTGATTGTCTCATACAGGCGTAAGAGACGCTCCTCAACCTTCTGACGTTCAAGACCTGTGAGACGCCCGAGCGTCATCTCGACAATTGCCTGTGCCTGCACTTCCGTTAATCCGAAACGCTCTGATAACGCTGTGCGCGCATCCGGAATTGAAGATGACGAGCGGATTATCGATACAACCTCGTCGATATTGTCAATGGCAATCTTATAGCCCTCATAAATGTGAGCCTCACGGCGTGCACGGTCAAGGTCAAATTCAACTCGCCGTCTGACAACATCTTCCTGGAACTTTATATAATGAGTGAGGATTTCCTTCAGCCCAAGCACCTTCGGAACACCGTCAACGAGTGCCAACATATTGACGGCGCACGTATCCTGAAGCTGCGTATATTTATAAAGCTGATTTAAGAGCACCTGCGGGTTTGTATCACGGCGATATTCTACGACGATTCGCATACCATGACGTCCCGACTCGTCGCGAAGGCCTGTAATTCCGTCGATACGCTTATCCTTGACAAGGTTCGCTATCGACTCAATCAGCATGCTCTTATTAACGCCGTACGGAATTTCTGTAAAGATAATGCGATGGTGCTTTTCCTCAATTTCAGCGCGGCTGCGAACGCAAATACGCCCGCGTCCTGTCTGATAAGCGTCGTAAATGCCTGCCGATCCATAAATAATCGCGCCCGTCGGGAAATCAGGGCCTTTTATATACTGAACAAGATCGGCTGATGTAGCGTCCGGGTTCTCCATTAAATAGATAGTGCCGTCGATTACTTCGCCGAGGTTATGCGGCGGAATGTTTGTCGCCATTCCGACAGCAATACCCATGCTTCCGTTAACGAGCAAGTTAGGGAAGCGGGACGGGAGAACAACCGGTTCCTTTTTGCGGTTATCAAAATTAGGCCTGAAATCGACTACGTTTTTGTCGAGGTCAGCCAACATCTCGCCGGATATCCGTGAAAGACGAGCCTCAGTGTAACGGTATGCAGCCGGCGGGTCACCGTCAACGCTACCGAAGTTACCTTGACCTTCGACGAGGGTATAACGCAGCGAAAACGGCTGTGCCATACGCGCCATCGTCATATAAACGGCAGCGTCACCATGAGGATGGTAGTTAGCGATCACGTAACCGACTGTCGCTGCCGACTTACGGAACGGTCTGTCATATGTTATGTTATCCTCATACATGGCGTAGAGGATTCTACGCTGACCCGGCTTCAATCCGTCGCGGACATCCGGCAGTGCACGGCTTGTAATAACACTCATTGAATAAGCAATGAATGATCTTTTTACTTCATCATGGATTCCGACAACGTCTATTTTCTGATTTTCAAAAGATAAAGCCGTACTTTCTGCCGCGTTATCTTTATCCTTGCCGTTTTCGTTTTCGGTTTCGTTTTCGTTCTCGTCTAAGTTTTCGTTTAGATTTTCGTTTTCGTTTTCCTTTTCTCTTTCGAATTCGTTTCCGTTTTCGTTGTTCATTATAACTACAATTCCTTTTTCGGGGCAAAGCTGCCCGTTTTACTTATATACACGTAGGGTTTTGTTAAGTAATTTTTGTTAATATTGCGATTTATAACCTATTTCTTATGCCAATTATCATATCGCACGAGAAATTGCTTGCGGCATATACGCCGCCACCTCATCCTGCGTCGGCATCTCACCGCTGGCAGCAACTTTCGCCGACGCAAAGGCCGCAGCATAAGCAAGGGATGTTAACTCATCGGCGCCACGAACATAAGAAAGTACAAAAGCTGATAAAAACGCATCCCCGGCACCGGCAAAACATCTGACACATGAAACCTTCGGTGCATTCACATAATAACATCCGCTATCTCCTGTAAAAACAGCACCTTCAGCGCCAAGAGTACACAGCACCGAAATGCCGGTTTCGGCATAAACACACAGGCATATATCAGCCGCCACATCGGGATTTTTTATATCAACACCCGTTAGCAGCGACAGTTCATAAGCGTTCGGTTTAATAAGAGCGGGACGAGCAGCAATACCTTTTTTAAGCGCTTCACCATCGCAGTCGAGGATAGACGGTATGCCGATTTCGCGAAGATTCTCTATAATCTCAGCGTAAATGTCAGAATCAATCCCCCGGGGCACACTGCCACCAAGGAAAACGCAAGACGTTTTGCTATCGCGGCATCCGCAATAAAAAAGCGATAGAAGCTCGCCCGTCTCCACCTCGCTAACAGGCCCGCCGCTCTCATTTATCTCGGTACAAACACCCTCCGAATCAATCAGCTTAATGTTTTCCCTTGTAGGAGCTTTAGTTTTAACTGTCCTGTATGATATTCCCTCGCTTTTAAGCAGCCTGAGAAGGATATCGCCCGTTTCACCGCCAGCAAAAAAGTATGATGTGGCACCTGCCCCCATCGCTTTCATGGCACGGGCGACATTTATGCCCTTGCTTCCGGCTGAAAGATTTGACTCTTTAGCCCGATTGAGAGCACCCATTTTTAGCGGTGTGCCAAGAATCATTGTCTTGTCAAGAGACGGATTCAATGTTAAAGTGGAAAATTTTACTCCGTTTTCTGTGACACGGCTGCGAATATCAAGAATAGATAAATATTTATCGTGCATTATTTTACTCTAAACTTTACTGATAAAAAATCACAGGCACGCTTTAAATGTCGAGCATGTCGTCATCTACGTATTTTGCGTTAGATTCGATAAATTCGCGGCGCGGCTCGACCTTGTCACCCATCAGAACAGAGAATATCTCATCACAAGCGATAGCGTCCTCTATTTCAACACGGACTATTGTTCGCGTTGCCGGATTCATTGTTGTCTCCCAGAGCTCATCTGGGTTCATTTCACCAAGACCTTTATTGCGGTCTACTTCGGCAGTGCCGCCAAGCTCTGCAATTATTCTGTCGCGTTCTTCATCGGTGAAAGCATACCTTACCTGTTTGCCGCGTCTTATCTTATATAGCGGCGGTTTAGCAAAGTAAACGTGCCCTTCTTCGATAAGGCGCCTCATATGGCGGAAGAAGAACGTCAGGAGAAGTACGCGGATATGCGAACCGTCGACGTCGGCATCGGCCATAATTATTATCTTGCCGTAACGCAGGCGGCTCATATCAAATTCTTCGCCGATACCGCAACCAAGAGCTTGTATAATCGGTGTAATTGACGGGTTAGAATATATCTTATCAAGACGGCTGCGCTCGACGTTTAAAACTTTACCGCGGAGCGGCAGTATAGCCTGAAATATAGAATCACGTGCCATTTTTGCGCTGCCGCCTGCCGAATCTCCCTCTACAAGAAAGATCTCCGTCAAATCACGGTGCCTTTCGCAGCAGTCAGCCAGCTTTCCCGGAAGAGTAGAACCTTCAAGTGCCGACTTGCGCCGCGTCAGCTCACGCGCATGACGCGCAGCTTCACGTGCACGTGCTGCTGCAAGAGCTTTTTCAAGAATTATCTTAGCCGTTGACGGATTTTCTTCGAGAAAATCAGTGAGCTTACGTGTGACAAAATTTTCAACAAAGGAGCGTACCTCCGAGTTGCCGAGCTTTGCCTTCGTCTGGCTCTCAAACTGAGCATCTTTCAGCTTGACAGAAACGATTGCACAAAGCCCTTCGCGCACATCCTCGCCCATGAGATTCTTATCGTCGCCCTTTAGAGCGCCAATCTTGCGGGCATAATCGTTGAACACCTTCGTTATTGCTGACTTGAACCCTGTCTCATGCGTTCCGCCCTCAATCGTGTTCATATTGTTTGCGAAGGTGATAATCATCTCATTATAGCTGTCGTTATACTGCATTGCGACTTCGGCTGAGAGGTCAGAACTTTCTTTTTTGTCGCACATGTATATAACATCAGGATGTATCGGCTCCGCATGCTTTATTTTATTGAGGTATTCAACGAAACTTTTAATGCCACCCTCGTAACAAAGGGACTTTTCCCATGGCGTATCTTCTTCCGACTTTCTTTCGTCGCGAAGCGTTATTCTAAGCCCTGCGTTTAAGAACGTCTGCTCTCTTATGCGGGATAAAAGCGTGTCGCGGTCGAACTTTGTTTCCTCAAATATCTCCGGGTCCGGCATAAAGCGGACGTATAGCCCATGATCGTCGGGTGTCGTATCGCCAACCCGAGCAAAAGGACGTGTGACGACGCCACGCTCAAAACGAATTGTATAAATACCCCCACCCTGGCGGTTATCTACTTCCATCCATAAAGAAAGTGCATTAACAACAGATGCGCCGACACCATGAAGACCGCCGGCTATCTTATATCCCTCGCCACCGAATTTACCGCCGGCATGAAGCATTGTAAAAACAACCTCAAGTGTCGGTTTTCCAACTTTATGATGTATAGCGGCAGGTACGCCACGACCGTTATCTTTGACCGATATGCTTCCGTCGTCGTGCAGCGTCACAATTATGTGATCACATACACCGGCAAGAGCTTCATCAATTGAATTGTCGATTATTTCGTATGCAAGATGATGTAGACCTCTAATTGATGTCGTACCGATATACATTCCGGGACGTTTCCGGACAGCTTCAAGCCCCTCAAGAACCTGTATCTGATTTTCGTCGTAAACTCCAACACCAGTATTATTTTCTTTTACTATTGCTTCTTCGGATATCGCCTTTGTATCCGTGTTTACGTCTGCGTTTTCAACTGCACTACTATTAGCACTGCTATCGATATTATTAGTTGTTTTTATATCAAGCATTGGTAATTCGCTTTCCATTTTGTTTGTTTGTTGCCTTATATATAAAATAAACTTTTTCGTATGTTTAAATTTATTATAAATATCAACTTGACTCAGCCCCGCTTGGTATCGGAGCTTCCGCTCTGCCAGCAAGAGCTGTTGTTGAAAGCTGTGACAGGTGAATCATTCCGTCGAAAGTTAATATAAATGACACAGGAAGCTCGGATGTAATTGTTACTATTCCGGATTCCTTTTGTCTTTCCGACAAAAATGCCCGTGTTACCTGCGACTTTGTCGTTGCGTCAAGATCAAATATCCCGACAATAGACTCTTTTCTTATCAGACGTCCGTTTCCTGCATGAAGATACACCCGATCAACCTCCTTCGTTTCAGTTTTCCATGTATTATTTTCTTATGGCTGTTCCGCCCTTAACATAATAGCTATAACCCTGATATATGCCGTCCTGACTTTGGCTCATTCGCCTGCACGTTGCAGGATCACAAGCCGTGACGATAACCTGCCGGCCTTTTATGCCGCTTGTGACATAGCGGCGTCTTATATAATCAAGCTCAGAGAGAACATCGTCAAAAAGAAATACCGGATATTCTCCGCTTTCCTCACGTGAAACCTCGCCCTCTGCAAGCTTCATTGCAACGGCGATGCTTCTTTTTTGTCCCTGAGAGCCGTAAAGACGCGCTTCATGTCCGTTTATCGTAATCTCAATGTCATCTTTATGCGGTCCGTACTGAGTGCTGCCTGCCATAATCTCCCGCTCAATGTTCTCTGTAAACTGAGCAAGGTATATTGAACGCAATCGTGCTTCGTCGCTGTAATCTCCGCCTATACGCGATGTCCCGCGATAACGAAGCATAAGATCCCCGCCGTCGCTGTTATCTTTTGCTCCCGTCATGTCACGGTAAAACTCCTTTGCATGGCGGTTTATGCGCTCCGTATATTCACTTCTTGCCTTTGCTATATAAGCAGCACACTCGGCAAGCTGCTCGCTCCATTCAAATATTGCCGGAGCCCCGCCGCCAGCTTTTGCATGACGCAAAAGAGCGTTTCTCTGCATTAAAATATGGTTATATTTTTTAAGCGTGCCAAGATAAACAGGCTTTAGCTGAGATATTGCAACATCAAGAAATGCTCGCCGCTCGCCAGGACCGTCACGGACAATGGCGAGTGTGTCAGGCGAAAAGAGAACAGCACGAAAATTACCTATCAGGTCTGATAATTTCGTAAGCCTGACGCCGTTTTTTTCAAAAATACGCTTGTGCCCGTCATAAATGCGCATTGTAAGTGTGCTTGTCCGCCCGCCGGCTTCATAAATTAACGTGATTTCGGCTGAGTCACAACCAAAACGCACAAGCTCTGAATCGCGCAGCGCTCTGTGGCTTTTACCAAGGGCAAACATATAGACGCCCTCAAGCATATTTGTCTTGCCCTGCGCATTTTTTCCGTACAGTATCGTAGTATGCGGCGAGAATTCAATTCTCGCCGCTTCTATGTTACGATAATTTTTATACTCGATACTTTTACAGATCACGTTAAATCAAAATCCTCAAAACAGCTTTATTACTTGAATTTTTCGCTTATCAATGTTTTATTGTTTCATTCTATTATTAGGCAATACAAAGAAGAAAAAGTCACTGCTTTCCGCTTCATCTGCATCCCCGTCTGTAATTGAAATACCTACAAACGGAGGTGGAGTTGTAAGCGATATCAAAAGTTTTTCCGTATCTGCAGCCTTTACAGCATCAAGAAGGTAGCGGCAGTTGAAGCCTATCTCCATATCTGCACCTTTCTTCTCAATCGGAACCTCATCATATATACTGCCGGACACAGAATCCGACGTTATGATAAGTCTGTCACCCTCAAAGGAGCATTTTATATATCCACGCCATACGCCTGTTGCTTTATCATCAACTATGAGTGATGCACGCTCAAGCGCTCCTTCAAGCTCCTCACGGGATATTTTTACAAATACGTTCGGGGATTTAGGTATTGCTCTCTCGTAATCTAAAAATTCACCGTCGATTAGTCTTGAGAAAAACACTATCTCGCCCCAGCGGAAGATAACGTGCCTGTTTGAAAGCGTGATTGATATCGGCTCATCTCCGTCTATCATGCGATAAAGCTCTGAAACCGTTTTTCCGGGCACAATAAATGACATATCAAGCCCGCTATTATCTGTATCAGCTTCGATATCGCATTTACGCGAGCATTTTGCAAGCCTGTAATTGTCGCAAGTTACGACTGTCAGCTCGTTTCCTTTAATTTTAAAATACATGCCTGTGAATATCGGACGCTGATCGCGCTGTGCAATAGCAAACAACGTCTGTCCGATGAATTTTTTAAGCTGACCCTGCGTTATCTTAAATCCGACACCGCCCGTAAGATCCGGAAGTGCGGGAAAATCTTCTCCCGGCAGCGCGTGCAGCTCAAAGTAGCTGCGTCCGCTTTCAATTTTAACATTCATACGCTCGTTGACAGTGACGGTAATTTCATCTGTCGGCATATTGCGTATGATCTGATAAAACTTCTGAGCGTTTATGATGTATGACCCTTCTTTTATTACCTGCGCATTGACTGATGTCCTTATTCCTTTTTCCGTGTCGTATGCAGTTATACGGCAGCTACCGATACCTTCTGTCTCGAAAAGCAGACCTTCTACGGCCGTAATTGTATTGTTGTTTGATGTTGCATTCATCGCGGGTGTAACAGCAGCGATAAGCGAACTTTTTTCAAATATGATTTTCATTAGTTGACATCTCCTTGTTAGATTGGCTGCAGGTACGTTTTATGCGTGAAACTTAAACAAATAACGTATAGCGACCGTATATGAAATATATATAATTAACTTGAGTAGAAGACGTAGGAGACGTAAGTGGTGTTGGTACAATTGAAAAGCGGATTTTTCCTTGCGCCTGTTAAAAAATTCTCTTTTTGAAAGCCGCTTTTCATGTTGATATACAACTGATATAGTGTTGAGACAAAAAGCGCTTTTTTTCGTCAATCGTTATATCTCACAACGTCTTATGGTGTATCTGCACGGGATATGATATCTCTTTTTCTTATAAAAGTGATAAACTGGAAACGAGTATAAAAGTATTAACCTTCATTCCAAAACTTTTCCCCAGGGGTACGGGATATACGAAAATGAACGAAAATCGTATTTTTCGTATGCCCCAAATTTTTCCCCAGAGTTATAGAGTTTATCGGAAAG
Source organism: Clostridiales bacterium DTU064 (assembly GCA_001513385.1). Taxonomy (GTDB): domain Bacteria; phylum Bacillota; class Clostridia; order Oscillospirales; family CAG-272; genus DTU064. The sequence continues at coordinate 26,597 of LFTK01000056.1, read as the reverse complement.
TTTTCAACAGGGTTTTCAACAGCTTGTGGATAATATACATTCGTCAAAAACTAATTTTATTAAACAGGTCGTTTATTTCAACAGCAAAAGCGGGATTTTCGGCTATTTCGCGTTCCACAACACCGCATGATGAAAGAATAGTAGTATGGTCGCGTCCAAATTCAGTGCCGATTGCAGGCAGTGACATATCGGTCTTTTTACGCAAGAGATATATGGCTATATGACGTGCCATTGCCACTTCTTTGTTGCGTTTTTTACCGAGCAGATCCTCTTTTGAAACACCATACTTTGTTGAAACGACTTCAAGAACGCGATCTATTTTTGACCTTAGCGGGACATCCCCTGAAATAATATCAGATAAACTTCTTGCCGCAAGTTCTGCTGTAATAGGCTCACCTGATAAAAAGCTGAGAGCACCAAGGCGTTTTATAGCGCCTTCGATCTGTCGTATGCTTCCTTTCAGTTTTTCAGAAAGCATAGCAACGACTTCGCTTGGAACTTCAACGCCGAGATTTTCTATCTTTTGCTTTATAATAGCGGCACGAAGCTCCATATCCGGTGGCTGTATATCTGCAAGCAGGCCCCACTCAAAGCGTGTGCGTAGACGTTCCTCAAGCGTTTTTATATCCTTGGGCGGACGGTCTGACGTTAAAATTATCTGTTTTTGATTTTCGTATAAAGCATTAAAGGTGTGGAAAAACTCTTCCTGCGTCGATTCCTTACCTGCAATAAACTGTACGTCGTCTATAAGCAGTACATCGGCGTTGCGGTAGCGGTCACGAAAGGCTGCAGTGCTTTTTTTCGCTATTGCTTCGATAAGCTGATTTGTAAAATCCTCACCTTTTATGTATATGATATTTATGCGTGGGTTGCGCTTTTGTATTCGGTTTGTGACGGCATACATAAGGTGAGTTTTTCCAAGTCCGCTCTGGCCGTAAATAAAAAGAGGGTTGTAAGCTGCACCCGGATTGTTCGCAACAGCGGTACAAGCTGCGTGCGCAAACTTGTTTGAGTTGCCGACGACGAAGTTCTCAAATGTATATTCGCTTCTATACATGAAGTCGTCCGGTTCACGCTCGTCTGAAAAGGACATCGTCGCGTGCGGGTCAAGTTTTATGCTGCCGCTGGCATTCATACCGGCTCCGTCTTTGTTTATTATTACATTGACACTATCAGGAATTATGCTTTTTTCAGTGTTTTTGTCGTTATCAAAATTTATGCTGCTGTCAGAGCCGGTTCTGTTTTCAGCATCATATATAGAAGCGGCTGTATCGCCCGTAGTGCCGTAGGTTGAGCTGTTTTGTTCTGATGACAGGCGCAGAGACACATTGACACGGAAGCCTAAAACGGCTTCAAACGCGTCCTCAATTACGCCGAGATAGCGTTTTTCAATAATATTGCGTTTAAATTCGCTGTTGCCCATTAAAATGGCGCGCGAATCATCGATATAGACAAGTGATAAGTCGCCGAACCAAAGCTGACGAGTCGTATCGGAAAAGTTCTTTTGGAGCTCGACATCGACAAACTCCCAGATGGTGGATAGCTCGTCTTCGCCGTATTTTTTCATCTGAGGTGGTCTCCAATTTTTATATATTTATATTCCGGTTTTTGACTTCCGGTGTGCTTATATTCAGTATTTTATATTATAACATATATAATATAAGATAGCAAGTGAGTGAAAACCGTTATTTTGTATATGTTTTGAATATCCGAGGGACGCTATTTTTCACTGTTGTGATGTTTAAAATATGATATATAATAGCATTATAGACAAATGTAGCAGGATTTATTTACAAAAAACAGCAACCGTCACACAAGTGTTAAAAAACGCATAGCTTTTTTTACATAGCTACGTTTTTTCATTTTTCCATTGACAAGCCTGACACTGCTATTGTATAATAGTCAAGCGCAATATCGGTGCTTTTTTTTAAGCGTCCGTTTTATAGCGCTTTTATGAGCATTTATATGCTTATTTGTGAATTTATATAATTTGCTAGTGTGGCTCAGTGGTAGAGCAGTTGATTCGTAATCAACAGGTCGTGGGTTCAATCCCCACCACTAGCTTAAAGGCGGCGTCCAATAGGGCGCTGTTTTATTTTACCGGGCAGTTTTATAAAAGAATACGTATTGGTTAAGAATAAATACATAAAAACGGTCTGGAGGTGTTTTTTGCATGCCGGCGGGAGATATTAGTCAAAATCTTTGCAGTCAAAAATACATACGCGAAGTGATGGGATGCGCCGGTGTCACCTTCAAAAAAGGCTATGGACAAAACTTTCTTATAAATCCCAGTATTCCAAAAAAGACTGCCGATGCCGCAGCAGAGTCCGGTGCTCCATGCGTGCTTGAAATAGGCCCTGGAATCGGGGCTCTTACGGCAGAGCTTTGCTCTCGTTTTGAGCGGGTTGCGGCAGTTGAGATAGACGAAACACTTATACCCATACTGAATAAAACGCTTGCCTCATTTAATAACGTCACAATCATAAAAGGCGACTTTCTCGATATTGATATAAAAACATTTTCCCGGGAAATGTTCGGCGGCAGGGATTATGCCGTCTGCGCTAATCTCCCTTATTACATCACAACGCCGATTATAATGAAGCTGCTTGAAGCAAAAGACCCTGCCATGGTATCTATCACCCTTATGGTACAAAGCGAGGTTGCAGCGCGTCTGACGGCGTCACCGGGCACATCTGATTACGGAGCCATAACGGCAGCCGTTTCATATTACGGGCGAGCCCGCCGCCTTTTCAACGTCTCACCCGGCAGTTTTATGCCGGTGCCGAAGGTATCATCGGCTGTGGTTTCAATTGAACTTTATAAAAAGGGACAATATCCCGTAAATCCGAAAGATGAAGATTTGATGTTTGCTTTAATACGAGCAGCATTCGGCCAGCGCAGAAAAACGCTTTTAAATGCGCTTACAAGCACATCATTACCAAAAAACTATGGAAATGGCGTTCAAATAAAAAAGGAAATGGCTAAAACTGCAGCAGAATCAGCCGGCATTGACCCGTCTGTACGCGGGGAAGTGCTTTCAGTCGCGCAATTTGCTGCTCTTTCAGACGCTCTTTGTGACGCCATATCACATGCGCTTTAATTTTGCTATTGAAAATAAGCACAAAGCATTATATAATGTAATGAAATCGTTGCTTTTTTTATAAATTGAAGGTAAGAAATGAACAAAAAAAATGAAATCGGGGGTACCGGTATGCTTACGGCGATCCGAAATTTCGTCATTGTGTTCGCGATCTCTGCCGTTATTTTCGGTGTGATCGGTTATGCAATAACCGGTTTTATCGTCGATAATGTCCTCAGCATAGCAAATAGCCCTGACGAGACAGGTATAAGTACCGATACGGATACATCAAACGATTCGGAAACGACAAAGACACCCGATACAGATAACATTCCAAAGTATGAAGACCTTGAAGGGAGATCATTTAATATACTTCTTATAGGCACAGACTACCGGCCCGACGATTTTAACGATTACAAAGAAGATTTTTTAAACGGAACTGTAGGCGGCGGTATGATCGGTATGCTCAAGAGAAAAGTACGCCCGAAGAGCGCCGACTACATGATGCTTATTCGTGTCAACGAAGAGAAAAGAGAGATAACTTTTACGGAAATTCCGAAAAATACACGTGTTACGGTTTACGAAAAGCAATGTCTTCTCGGCCCGCTGTACGGTGACTATGGAGTCGAGTCGATAGTCAATTTCGTTAACTATTTAACTTCTGTCACAATCGACTATTATATCTGCGTAAACGTAACAGACGCGGCTTCAATCATAAACATAATAGACGGCGTGACAATCAATGTCCCTGTCGATATATTGAATCCGTATTACAATCCAAAAATTAATCCGGAAGATGAAGATTACGAGAAAAAGTTAAAAGTAGCTGGTATAACGGGAGACCGCGATTTTCAGACCGAAATAGCTATTGAAGCCGGTGAAAATCTCATAAATGGCGATAACATTTTCGCTTTACTTCACTATCGCACAAAAGACGGCAGCTATAATGAATCACAGCGAAATCAGGTATTGCTTGACTTAACAAAGGCGGTGATTGAAAAAGCCATCAGCAAAGAATATTTAAATGATGCAAGTGAGCTTTTCGCACGCGCCATCAGTTACGCTGAGACAAATATGACGTTTAATGATCTCATAAGCAACATCGGAATTTTCAAAGCATACGACGAATTCACAAAGAAAACACTTTCGTATCCGGGAACAACAGCAACAGTTGAAGGTGTAAATTACTTCATTCCAAGCGTAACTGAAGCATATGCTATATTCCGCAGTGCTGATTCATTAATTCTCAATCAAAACTAAAGATAAGTAAAATAAAAGCAAATAAATAAATAACGAAATATTTTACGGACGTCGGGCAAAAGTTTAAACGCAGCGGCGTCCATTTAAAAATTAATCGGAGGACACCCTGCTTCAATGAATAATTCAGAAAAGACAATGGAAAAAATCGTTGCCCTTTGTAAAGGGCGCGGCTTTGTTTACCCCGGCAGTGAAATTTACGGCGGACTTTCAAACGCATGGGATTACGGCCCGCTTGGTGNNGGCCCGCTTGGTGTTGAACTAAAGAACAATATAAAAAAAGCCTGGTGGCGCAAATTCGTACAGGAGTCCGAATACAACGTAGGTATTGATTCAGCAATACTGATGAATCAACAGGTTTGGGTTGCATCAGGACATGTCGTCAACTTCAACGACCCGCTCATCGATTGTAAAAACTGCAAAATGCGCTACCGTGCAGATAATCTCATAGATGACTGGAACCGTCAGAATAATATAGCAGCTTCCGCTGACGGTCTTACATTTGATCAACTTACAGCATATATAGAAGAACATAATATACCATGTCCCACCTGCGGCGCACATAACTTCACAGGCATCAGAAAATTCAACATGATGTTTAAAACACATCTTGGCGTAACAGAAGACTCAAGCACAGAAGTTTATCTGCGTCCTGAAACAGCGCAAGGAATATTCGTTAACTTTAAGAATATACTCCGAACAACACGCCGCAAGCTTCCATTTGGCGTCTGCCAGATCGGTAAGAGCTTTAGAAACGAAATAACACCGGGAAACTTCATTTTCCGCATACGCGAGTTTGAGCAGATGGAGCTTGAATTCTTCTGCAAGCCGGGAGAGGAGCTCCAGTGGTTTGACTATTGGCGCTCATACTGCAAAGATTGGCTGAAATCGCTCGGCATAAAAGAAGAAAACCTCCGTATGCGCGACCACGAGAAAGAAAAACTATCCCATTATTCGAACGCAACAACCGACATAGAATACCTTTTCCCGTTCGGCTGGGGCGAACTTTGGGGAATTGCGTCGAGAACGAACTTCGACCTCCGTGTTCACAGCGAGCACTCCGGCGAAGATTTGACATACTTCGATCCCGAGACAAACGAACATTACCTGCCGTATTGTGTTGAGCCGTCAGTCGGAGTCGACAGACTTTTCCTTATGGTGATAATTGAAGCGTATGATGAAGAAGTCATCGACGCGGAGAAAAACGACACGCGCGTCGTTTTGCACCTGCATCCGGTGCTGGCACCTATCAAAGCAGCCGTTTTACCACTTTCTAAAAAACTTGCAGAGCCTGCTGAGAAAATTTATCGTGATCTTTCTCGTCATTTCATGGTTGATTACGACGAAACAGGCTCAATCGGTAAGCGCTATCGCAGACAGGACGAAATCGGAACGCCGTACTGCATTACGTATGACTTTGAATCTGAAAATGACGGTTGCGTGACAGTTCGTGACCGCGACACGATGTCACAGGTAAGAATACCGATTGGCGAGGTTGCCGATTATATAGCAAAATCCCAGATAATATAATTTATATCAAAAACCACTTGCAAAAGAGGATAGTATGTGGTAATATATAACTGCAGCGGATTATCCGTGAGTAAAAAACGGAAGGAGGCTGATGTTATTAGTATGAAGAAGTGTGAGGTGTTTCCGGCTTAGCGCCGGGCTCGCAGCTTCTGCGATTTCTGTTCTTATGGCGAATGCCGCAAGCGTGCACATACGGCAAAAATAAGCCATAATCTATTCTTTAAAGCGTGGACAGCTGACACGTAGAAAGGCAAGAACAGAATCAAAGTCGCCGCGATGTGCGGCGCAATGATGATGGAAACAACGGACGGCAGGTACTCGAAAAACGAGTGCTTGCCGTTTTGTTTTGCACAGGTATGTGGAAAACTTTGCGCGATAATTGCGCATAAAATCTTATTTTTTTAACATGTGTGTGCAAATGAAGCAACATAATTTATAGGTATTTAAAAGAATTTAAAGTGCTATTAAGAATCGATGATTGTACTAATTGGCAGAATGATATATAATTATATGACATAATAATTATGTATAGGTGATAGTTAAAAGAGGTATTTTAATGAATCAACTGTTAAATAAGAGGTGGTTTTTGCCAGCCCTGGTCCTTTTAATATTTGCAATATTATTATCGCTTGCATTTTATATATGGTTTACAAGAGGAAATAACGGTGCGGAAGAAGTAATACGCCTTGACAACAATGGAATTGTAATTGAACTTCCTGAGTGGATTATATCTAAACCTATTTCTATTAACGAATACTCACGCCCGGGCGAAAAAACAGGCAAAATCACAGGCATTGTTGTTCACTATGTTGCAAATCCCGGATCGACGGCAGAGCAGAACAGGCAGTATTTTGACGGACTGAAGCTGTCACGAACTACATATGCAAGCAGCAACTTTATTATCGGGCTTGATGGCGAGATTATTGAATGTGTACCGTTGGGCGAGGTTGCTTATGCATCAAACAACAGAAATTACGATACAATTTCAATCGAATGCTGCCATCCTGACGAGACAGGTAAGTTTACGGATGCAACATACAAATCACTTGTAAAGCTTTGTCGGTGGCTTATGGATGTTTATGACATAGAAGTTAACAATGTAATCAGGCATTATGATATTACAGGCAAGATTTGCCCGAAATATTTCGTTGAACATGAGGATGAGTGGCGCGAATTTCTCGCTGACCTTATAAAATAAACCTAAATACAAAAGAAAACAGCGTGTGTGGTGGCAATTTTACATCACACCGCGTTTTTTTGCATTCTGTCTATCAAAGCATCGGCGATATACAATAAAAAACAATCAACAAGAGTAAAAATCAAAACACAAGCAACGCCGCGATTACCCGTCTTGTCCTTTCATATTAAAAGCATACGCGACAGTTAAAAATTTTTGGTGACGGCGTCCATCGCCGCGTTTTTCATTTTCCAAACGATATTATTTAAGCAATACAAGAAAAAATAAAAAGACGAGGACGGGAAAAGGCAATGTCGCGTATAATGGGTATCAAACTTGGATTTAAAAGACAAGTAGAAGCGAACACATGTTCTGATAGTGACGAAAATAATGCATTGCGAGTAATGGAAGTGCCGATCACACAGCTTTCGCCAAATCCGGCACAACCGCGCAAGAAATTTGATGATGAAGCTATAATATCGCTCTCAGAGAGCATTAAAACATATGGAGTTATACAGCCTCTGACCGTGAGAAAGATATATGGCAGCGATAGATATGAAATTGTAGCAGGAGAGCGTCGATACAGAGCATCAATTTTAGCAGGACTGCGCTGTGTACCGTGCATTATCATTGATGCAGACAGCGAAACATCCGCTGCTTTATCTATAATAGAAAATATTCAAAGAGAAGACTTAAATATATTCGAAGAAGCGGAAGCTATATCAAAGCTAATATCCATTTATTCGCTAACACAGGAACAGATAGCATCAAGACTATCTGTCAGCCAATCATATGTTGCGAACAAGCTAAGGCTTTTACGACTTGAGCCTGAAGAACGGACACTTATCTTAGAAAACGGAATAACGGAGAGACATGCGAGAACACTACTTCGTTTACACGATAAAAAAGTTCGCTATGATGCTCTTTGCCACATAATAAAGCACAATATGAACGTAAGTGCCGCTGAAAATTATGTCGACAGCATTTTAACCGCTGAAAATACGCCACAAAAACAAAAGCAAAGACAAAAAGTTAAATATATAATAAAAGACTTAAAGATATTTTATAATTCGATTGACAGAGCGGCAGCTCTTGTTAGAGGTGCAGGAATTCCGATTGACATAAAAAAGAGGGAGACTGAGGATGAAATAGAGATGATAATAAAAATACGTGCACCGGAAAGAGCTGTGTAAAAGCATAATTAATATTGAACGAATTTAAAACAAGCCGCCGTAAAATAAGCGGCTTGTTTTTTCATTGTTTCACGTGCAACATTGAAAGTGATAAGTAAAAAGACAATATAGAATCTGTTATTGATAAATGTTTCACGTGAAACAATGTATATTAGGATGAAGAATAAATTTTAGTAAAATGTCGACCGGCTACATAGCTTTGTGAATGTTTCACGTGAAACAATAAATAATAAATTTTACTTGTGAAAACAAATTAAAAAGTTTATGATATATTCTATTCACTATTGCCGTTTTATTGCTCTTTGTTTGTTGACACACATGGCAAGTGTGATATAATGTATTCAAACGGTTGTGATGGCTGAGCCTACAGTGCCGCTTTGATGCTATAAAAACAATATCGTAACAATAATTCCGGAGGGCATTCGCAATGGCTTATATATTATCGTTTGCCAACCAAAAGGGTGGAGTTGGCAAAACGACCTCTGCTGTAAACGTTGCCGCTTGCCTTGCTCATCGTGGCAAACGCGTTCTCTTAATAGATATGGATCCGCAGGGCAATACTACAAGTGGCGTCGGTGTCAGTAAACGTGGTCTAAAAACTACTGTTTACGAAGCTCTTTTAGGTCAAGTGCCCGTAAAAGCAGCTATTATTCCTACACGATATGATAATCTTCACCTGTTACCCGCTACTATATCGCTTGCAGGAGCTGAATTTGACCTCATAGACGTCATTGACAGGGAAAGTTGCTTGAAAACAGCGCTGGCCCCCGTGGTTGGTAATTATGACTATGTTATTATTGACTGTCCGCCGTCACTCGGACTACTTACGATAAACTCGCTTACAGCATCAAACGGCGCCGTTATACCAATGCAGTGCGAATATTTTGCGCTCGAAGGTCTCTCGCAGCTTATGCTTACAATTAGAAAAATAAAGCAGCATTATAACAGGCAGCTTGAAATAACGGGTATACTTCTTACAATGTATAATCCAAGGCTTAATCTTACGCTTCAGGTTGTAAATGAGCTTAAAAAATACTATTCGGATAAACTTTTCCGAACGCCGATTGTCAGAAACGTAAAACTAAGCGAAGCGCCAAGCTTCGGTACGCCAATTATATACCACGACCCGGGCTCAAAAGGTGCACTTGCTTACATAGACGTTTCGGACGAGCTTATCATACGCACTTCTGTGTAAAATTATTAAATAGTTAATATAATCATATGACATTTGTGGTAATTATAAATAATATAGAAAAAGCAAGGGGCGGAGTAATGTCAAGTGGCTAAAAAATCTGCTCTCGGCCGAGGCATCGACTCCATTTTTCTCGATAATTCGATTGGTTCGGACGATATTTATGGTTCAGGCGACGGAAATGGACGAATTTTGCAGCTTGATATTATGTCTGTTGAGCCGCGTCCGGATCAGCCGAGAAAATACTTTGATGAAGAGATGCTGGCAAACCTTGCTGAATCAATTTCCGTTCATGGTGTCCTCCAGCCGATAATAGTGCGTGAGGTTGCGCCGGATAGATACAGAATTGTCGCAGGCGAAAGGCGCTGGCGTGCATCAAAACTCGCGGGATTAAAGCAAATACCGGCAATTGTTCTTGATGCGGACGAGCTTACGGCGTCTGAAATATCAATAATTGAAAATATACAGCGTGAAAATCTCAATCCGTATGAAGAAGCTGAAGCATATAGAACGCTTCTTACGCAGTATGATTTAACACAGGAACAGCTTTCGGCGAGAATTGGCAAATCACGCAGTGCAATTGCTAATTCGTTGCGGCTGCTTGAGCTGCCCGACAGCATAATTCAATATCTCCGTACGGGGGAGATAACAGCCGGTCACGCCCGTGCCCTTCTTTCACTTGAAAATCGGAGTGATATTCCGGTTCTTGCCGATAAAATTATATCCGAGGGTTTGTCCGTTCGTGCAGCGGAAGCTCTGGCAAAGAAGATGAATAAAAAAGAAAAGTCTCAGGGCAAGAGCGTAGATGAAGAGGGCAAAGAGCACAACGATGACAATAAAGATAATGTAAATTATGTCGGTATTCTTGAAAATCTTGCAATGGAATCACTTGGACGCCCGGTTAAAATCAAAAATTCCGGCCGCAGGAAGTATATAACTATCGAATACGAGACAAATCAAGACTTAGAGGAGCTTCTAACCGCTCTTTGCGGAAATATATTTGATAAAATTTAGCGGAGATAAAAAAATATGCTTGATATCAAATTCGTTCGTGAAAATCCAGACATAGTAAAGCAAAACATTAAAAATAAGTTTCAGGACGAAAAGCTGCCGCTTGTCGATAAGGTTATAGCAATCGACGCTGAGCGCCGCGCTCATATAGCCGAGATGGAATCGCTCAGAAGCGAGCGAAACAAGCTGTCAAAACAGATAGGTGTTTTGATGGGTCAGAAGAAAATCGAGGAAGCGGAGCAGCTTAAAGCAAAAGTTACATCTTTTACAGAACGCCTTGAGTATGAAGAGAAAAGAGCAAAGGAAACAGAAGAAGAAATGACGGCAATCCTCATGAGATTGCCTAATATAATCGATCCGTCTGTACCGATCGGCCGCGATGACAGCGAAAACGTCGAGCGTGAGCGCTTCGGTGAGCCTCGTGTGCCTGACTTTGAAATACCCTATCACACGGAAATTATGGAGCGCTTCCGTGGTATTGACCTTGACGCAGCTCGCCGCGTGTCCGGAAACGGTTTCTACTATCTGTTGGGTGATATAGCCCGGCTTCATTCGTCGGTTCTTGCTTATGCCCGCGATTTTATGATAAACAAAGGATTTACGTATTGCATCCCGCCGTTTTTAATTCGCGGCAATGTCGTTTCGGGTGTCATGAGCTTCGCTGAAATGGATGCAATGATGTATAAAATCGAGGGTGAGGACCTTTATCTCATCGGAACAAGCGAACATTCAATGATAGGACGGTTTATCGATACGATAATACCGGAAAATGAGCTTCCCTACACACTGACGAGCTATTCGCCGTGCTTCAGACGTGAAAAGGGAGCGCACGGTATTGAAGAACGCGGCGTATATCGCATACATCAATTTGAAAAGCAGGAAATGATTGTTGTATGCCGTCCGGAAGAATCAATGGAATGGTATGAACGCATGTGGCGGTATTCTGTTGAGCTTTTCATGTCTCTTAACATTCCGGTTCGTCAGCTTGAATGCTGCTCCGGTGACCTTGCCGACTTAAAGGTCAAATCATGCGATATTGAAGCGTGGTCTCCGCGCCAGAAGAAATATTTCGAGGTATGCTCTTGCTCAAACCTTGGCGACGCACAGGCAAGGCGCCTGAAAATCCGCGTCCGCGGAAGCGACGGCAAGACTTACCTGCCGCATACATTGAACAACACAGTTGTTGCACCACCGCGTATGCTTATAGCCTTCCTTGAAAATAACCTGCGTGCTGATGGATCGGTTGCTATACCAGAAGCACTTCGTCCGTATATGGGAGTTGACGAATTAATTCCGTCGTGCTGACAACAAACAGCGGAGCAAAGAGCGCTCTTACAAGGGGGATCAACAATGATGACAGCGTTTTTATATGAGAATTTTGAGCTGTTCAACCCGTTTATAACATTGCGGCTTATTGTTTGGTCACTATTTGCCGGATTTGTTGTCGCATCGCTTCTTGCAATTTACAACAAGCGCGTTGTTGGCTCAATAGTCAGGCGGATGCTTTCTTCCGCCGTGTCGGAAGAAAATGCAAAGACGATAGCTGAGCTTGGGTATGATTATAAAAAAGATGTCTTCGTAAAAAGCGCTCTTCGTTCCGACAGTGCTCTCCGTAAATATGTCTATATAGCTGGGGAAAAGGTATTAAGCAATGGGGAGACGAAAGAAAACAGTGTCGGTGACGATGAAACTGCAGGCAGCATAAAAGCAGGTGAAAACGCAAATGTAAAAGATGTGTCCGCCGGGCAGGAGCAGAAGCAAAATAGTGAGCAAAATAGAGAGCAAAATATTTCCCGGAAAATAAAACGGCACGGGCATAATGAGAAAATTGATTTTCAAACAGCAAGGTTTTATATACCTGAGGAGATGAGAATCCGTGCCGAGATGCGCTATAACCAAAAAGGCACGGACTTAGTTGCGTTCATCATCGGTATTATAGTATTCGCTATTGCTGCTGCTGCGGCAATTTGGGTCGTGCCGAAACTTCTTTCAATGCTCGACGATTTTATTACAATGATCACCTCTCGGTGAAGCACCCGCCCTTGCGGGGGCGCACCTTGTTCGTTTTGGAGTAGAAAAAACATGAGTATGAACATGAAAAGTCATGTAAGAAAACGCAGTCCCCTGCGCGTTCTCTTTATCATTTTTATAATTGCCCTTATTATGGCTGGGCTTCTTTTTGCCGGGCTTTATATTTACGGGATACGGTATTTGCGTTATCCTGTGGACAGTACAAGCGACGGAAATACAGTATATATAAAATTTATAGGGCTTGTTGATGATGAAGGGAACCCGTATCGCGGTAAAATCATTTATACAAACGGTCTTACGGCCGATGTAAACCTTGAAACCGGTAAAATAACGTACTCTAACGGCGATGTGTATGAGGGCAGCTTAAAGCGTCTTGAAAAAGACGGTAAGGGGAAGCTGACATACGCAAACGGCGACGTTTATGAAGGTGATTTCGTATCCGGTGAGCTGACAGGCGTCGGCAAATATACGTATTCTAACGGCGACGTCTATGAAGGCGGGTTTAAGAATGGCAAAAAAGACGGTTACGGCGTGTATAAATGGGCTGATGGCAGCGTTTACGAGGGTTATTTCACCCTTGATAAGAAAAACGGATACGGTAAATATGTGTGGGCTGACGGAAGCTCCTATGAAGGTGATTTTGTAAACGATATAAAAGAGGGCAGAGGTAAATATACGTACTCGAATGGTGATGTTTACGAGGGCGAATTTTCAGCCGATGTCCGCTCAGGTAATGGCACGTATACATGGGCAAACGGCGAAGTATATACAGGCGAGTTTGCTAATAATCTTCCGAACGGAAAGGGAAC
>LFTK01000056.1:0-13272 GCA_001513385.1 Clostridiales bacterium DTU064 | reverse complement strand
AATGAAGAAAACATAGAAAACGGAGAGTAACGTATATCTGCCGCCGGTTTTTCTGGGATTCCAAAGGGGCATGACCTCTTTGGCGGGGGTTTACGGGGGCAGCGCCCCCGGATGAAAACAAAAAAGCAAAAACAAAAATCCAGGCTATCAATTAACCTGGATTTTTTTATTTATTATTCTTTTGTTGGGATTCCAAAGGGGCATGGCCCCTTTGGCGGGGGTTTTGGGGGGCAGCGCCCCCGTTTTAATCTCGTAAGTCCTGCAGAAAGCTGATAACGCGGATCGAACGCGTGACCTCATCCTTACCAAGGATGTGCTCTGCCTACTGAGCTATATCAGCAAAAGTTAAACATCAACCGCCGATTATTATATCAAACGGGAAACGTGTTGTCAATGATTTTATTAAATCAACAAAACACGTTTCCCGTTATATTTTATACTCTCGATATAATGTGTATATGATTAGTTGAAAAGTTCATTGAGGAGCGATGTGACGGCACCAGCACCCGCTGTCATGCGGACAAAATATTCCTCAGCCCTATGTCCGAGCGGTGTGGAGTAAAGATCAACACCGAAGATTGATGCGTTTGAGAAAATCGGACGGAGGGCGGACTTGGCGGTATCCGGTGAAACATTGCCGAGTTTTATGTCCGAGAGAGCATTTTTAAGCTCCGGCAAAAGCGGATCCGGGCTTATGTCGAATGTGTTGCCGTTATCGTCAACACCGAGTAAATACCGGCACCATCCGGCGGCAACAAGTGGAACAACAATGAGATTGTCAAAATCAAGCCCTCGCTCGATGTACTGCTTTATTGTCTCGCCGAAACGAACAGACAGCTTCTGCGATGTGTCGGTAGCTATCCGCTGTGGCGAGTCAGGCATAAACGGGTTCGGAAGGCGAACGCCTACGACTTCGTCAATAAAAGCGCGGGGGTTTATAATTCCGGGATCGGTGACGACAGGCAGCCCTTCTATGTACCCAAGACGGCGAACCATATTCGATAAAACAGGGTTTTTCATCTCCTCGCTTATGAGAGTGTAACCGAGAAGACAACCGAAAACAGCAAGCGCCGTATGAAGCGGATTTAGGCAAGTGCATACCTTCATACGCTCAGCTTTGTTGACAGTTTCGCGGTCGGTGAAGATGACACCGACACGCTCAAGCGGCGGGCGCCCTGCCGGGAATACATCCTCGACGACAAGATATTGAGGTGCTTCTGCGTTTACAAACGGGGCTATATATGTGTGTTTCGACGTTACGATGCACTCTGTATCATCAAATCCGTCCGCGGCAAGAAGAGCGGCAACCTTCGGGTCAGGCCGTGGTGTTATTTTATCAATCATGGTGCACGGGAAACCGACGCGCGACGGATCCGAAATATATCTGATAAAGCCATCGTCAACATACCCATGTTCAGCCCATGCAGTGGCAAAGGCGGTGACGGCACTTTTAAGACGGTCGCCGTTGTGCGAGCAGTTATCCATGCTTACAAGGGAGATTGGCGCGCCACCGGCACAATATCTATTGTAAAGCAGGGCGGTAATGATACCGGGAAGCGTTTGTGCTTCTTCCGGTTTACGAACAAAATCGGCGGCTGCGGCGGGGGTGGGTGAGCCGTCTGACGCAAGATAAGCGTAACCCTTTTCCGTCACCGTAAAACTAACCATTTGAAGCGATGGCGACCTGAAAATTTCCGCAAGACGACAACGTTCCGTATCAGTCTGCGTCGTTATTGATTTTGCTACGCTTCCGATGACGCGGCGACTGACGCTCCCGTCTGAGCCGAGAGTAACAAGCAGCGAAAGATCATCGTGCGGGCGATATATTTTTTCAATTATTTCAAAATCAAAAGTTTCGGCAGCTATTATGCCGTAGTCAACGATACCCTCCGATAAAAGGGTATCTTGTAGTGCGCATGGAAAAGCACGGAAAATGTTTCCGGAGCCAAAATGAAGCCAAACCGGCGCTTTGCGTGTCCTGTCACGCATGGCGGCACGATCATATGATAAAGACGCAGCACCGCATCCATCGGATTTGGCAATTTCCTTTAAATTCAACTGAATAAACCTCCAATTGGCGGCAAAAGAAAGCCGCTTTTTGCCCATATTTTAACATGAAAATGGTGTGCGGTCAAGAAAAGGAATAAAAAGCCGACATAAAGTAAAGCAAACCCCCGCGTATATGTTTTACGCGGGGGTTTTTGTTAGCTAAACGCTTTATACTATAACTGTCCTGCTCATTTAATAGCGTTTATTTATATTAAGATGTTACATTAATTTATGCAGCGGGAGTTCCAGGAGTACCCCAGATCTCGATTTCACTGACGTTGCCGTAACCTTCTGTGGGTCCGACGTAACGTACATAATAATACGTTGTCGTATCGTTTACGTTGAGGTAAGCAAACGTACCTTCAGTCGGGGCTTCTTCAATCTCGCCAAGCGTTACCCAGTTCTCACCATCAACAGATGCCTCAAAGCGGCCACCGACCATTCTTCCTGAGAATGTGTCACGAGGATAATAACGGATCTGAGTAAGAATGACGCCTTCTTCTATCCATGCGCCAACGTAGGAGGTTTCGAATGTTCCGTCACCGGGTATACCAACAATTTCTGCTTCAGTGTCAGCATATGCAGCCTGTTCATCGCAGTCATAGAACGTTGTGACGTCCATATCAAATGCTTTTGTTGCAACAGTATTAGCAGCATTGCTCCATGTTCCCTTACCATCATGGATAACATGATCTTCGGCGACAGGGAAGTAAANNTATTCATAATAGTTATTTGTAAAGTTGGGGTTGAACAAATCGAAGTAAAGGATTCCGTTTACGTATATTTCAATGGTTTCGCGGTTGACAGTAATGCCGATGGCATTCCACTCTTCGGTTTTCAGTGTGATCGGGATTTGGAAGGCAATAGCATTTTTCGTGCCATCGACCACCTGATAAACGTTCATTTTCTTACCTTCATCTTCACCGAACGTAAGAACAAAGTAGTTTTTCTCATCCTTCATGCAGAAATAAATATCAAAAGGAGTTTCGGCAGTTGACGGAAGAACTCTAACTGTAAGCTGATAGTAGTTCCAAATATTGTCTCCGGTGTAAGCGACAGCACCGGTGCCATCACCTGTGTACTGTAAAACCATATTAGGCTTTTCAGGTTCGGCTGTTTCTTCGCTTGTGTCTTCAGATGTATCTTCACCGCTGTTAAGTGTCAGAGGATCTTGTGTGATCGACCAGTCAGATTGGTCACCACCCCAGTTGCCATCAATTGTTGTGTACTTAAATGATGAAAGGTCGCTTTCTTCAAAATCATTAAAGTAAAGGTTACCATAACCGCCTCTACTTAATACTTTGAGGTTATCAAAGTAGACAACGCCACCCTGGCCGCCTACGCCGACCATTCCGCCGTATTTGGCATCAGGATCGGGTTCGTATTCTTTTTGCTTCGGCTTATCGGTCTCTTCACCGCCACTGGTTGTGTCGTTTGTGTCTGTCACATTGTTTCCTTCGCCTGTTGTGTCTTTACCATCATCTTTGTCTTTTGCACATGCAACAAAGGCGAAAATCATTGTAAGCACTAATAAAATTGCCACAATTCGCTTCATTGTGATAATCCTCCTTTATTAGTAGATTATATTACTGTCATATATATGCCCCGAAAGTGCAATATGACCATGGCTTAATTTTAACATTTGATTGCATTAAAGTCAATCTTTCTGTTAACAAAGGGGAAATAAAGTTTAAAGCAATTAAGTCAAATATGATAACCGTTTATTAAAATGCAGGGGAGTTATGTACTATTTGCATGAATGGAATTTACAACAATAGTTCCATTATCCTTCGCTGTGTCGTAAAACCGCAAGCCTCATAAAAAAGTACAGCACCCCTGTTGCACTCCCAGACGTTAAGCTCGATATTGTTACATCCGGCAGAAATCGCCCTGTGCTTGACTTCTTCTATCAGGGCGCGGCCGACGCCGCTTCGCTGAAGCGACGGATCAACGCAAAAATCCTCAACAAAAAGCGTGCGTCTTTCGCGGAACAAAGCGTCTTTCTGTGTGTGCCTGATTTTACATATCGCATATCCGACGACTTTTTTATTGTCAATTTCAGCATCTGAAGAAGCACCGGCGTCGGGCAAGGTGCTGGTATCGCGAAAAGCACATAAAATAATATTTTCGCCGCGTTTATTGCTGCGCTCGTCGCTGCACTTGTAGCTATTTTCAATCATATCGCGCACGATGGCTTCATTATATTTTTGTGGATTCTCGATGAAAATGTCAGGCCGCATATCACTGTGATATTTCCCGATATACTGAAGAAGACGCGTTATATCTGCTGCATCATCCGGGCGTGCGTCCCGAATTTTATAGGGGCTTACATTGCTTTTTTCATCCATTGTGTTAAGAATTGTCCTTTTTCTTTAGATTTACACCGCAAAATTTTAGATTTTACTGAATTTCTAATAATATTTTATGTTGGCAGATGCTTAACTGCCCAAAATTATTTTGTCTATTTCTGCAAGTTCTTCTGCGGTAAAATCCGGATGCTCCATCATGCCAACAGCATCGTCAATTTGCTCGGGCCGGCTTGCACCGATGAGAACGGATGTAACGGCAGGATTATTTTTCACCCATGCAAGCGCCATTTGCGCAAGTGTCTGCCCGCGCGATGCGGCAAGCTCGTTTAACTTTTTGATCTTTTCAATAAGCTCAGGCGTTATTGAACTTGCACGTAAAAACCGGCTTTTTGAAGCGCGGCTTCCCTCGGGAATACCGTTGATGTATTTGTCGGTCAATATACCTTGGGCAAGAGGGCTGTAGCATATGCATCCGGCACCGGCCTTTGATGCGGCCTTGAGAAGCCCTGTTTCTTCTGCCGCCCGGTCAATCATGTTATAACGCGGCTGGATGATGAGAAGCGGCGTTTTAAGTTCTTTTAGTATTTTTACAGCGTCTTCAAGCTGTTCTTTTGTGTAATTCGAAAGTCCGATATAAAGAGCACGCCCGCTTTTAACGATGTCGGAAAGTGCCATCATCGTTTCTTCAAGCGGAGTAGCAGGGTCTGGGCGGTGATGATAAAAAATATCAACATAATCAAGCCCAAGCCGCGTAAGGCTTGCATCAAGGCTTGAAATCAGGTATTTCCGCGAGCCGCCGTCGCCATATGGGCCACGCCACATCGGGAAACCGGCTTTTGTTGATATTACAAGCTCATTTCGATAAGCAGAAAGCTCATGATGCAGAATGCGGCCGAAGTTCAGCTCGGCAGCACCACCGGGAGGGCCATAGTTATTTGCAATGTCGAAATGTGTAATTCCGTGGTCAAAAGCACGCAGTACCATCCGCTTTTGATTTTCAAAATCATCTCCCTCGCCAAAGTTTTGCCAAAGTCCGAGGGAAATAACGGGAAGTCTCAACCCGCTTTTTCCACAGTAGGGGTATTTCATCTTTCCATATCTGTCAGCGTTCGGTTCATACATTATTTTGTCTGTCATATCCATTTGTCAATCCCTCCGTTTTGTATAGTGTTTTTTGAATTATTGTTATTATATCACATAAAAAATATGTATTTCAATGAAAGATTTGAGCACACTCAACATTTCCCGACTATTTTTATGTATATTTGCCACGTTAATATGAGAAAATAGAGACAGCACCCTCACTATAAAAAATAATCGGAGGTACTATTCATGAATAACACCGGTGGGAATCAAACATTTGACACAACGTCAAATAATAGCTCGTCGCTACCGTTTGAGGAGCTTCCCGCAGGATTGGCAATGGCCTTCGCACAAGACACTAACGCTCTTGTCCGTTTTACGAATTTGTCAAACCAACAGCAGGACGAAATAATACGCCGTGCTAAAAATGTTAAGTCAAGAGATGAGATGAGACGCCTTGTCAGCTCATTATATGAAAGCGATTTAATGGGGTAAAATAAAAAATACGGATAAAAATCGTTACAATAATTCATTAAATATGCCAAAATATCATGGAAAAAAGTCAAACCACATCGGTTTGACTTTTTTGATACAACAATTATGATAACATAAGGTGAAAAATTATATTATATGCTCATAGCTTAACTACATTATGAGGAGTATAAATTAGCTTTCTTGTGTGTTTTTCTAATTATTTATAAAACACCGGAGCGCATAAAAGCGCCCCGGTGTTTGATTTACTGTCGTTTTTATAAAAGCCCGTACGCTGCCGCGCGAACACGGAGATGGAAGTATTCCTCACGGTTCGGCATCATCTGGTGCATGTATGTAACGCTAAAGTTTTCATCAGGGTCAATGTTGCAGTATGTGCCAAGCATACCTGTCCAGCCAAACTCGCCGATCGTTCCGTTGCTGCCGGCGGCTGCAGGGTCCATCAGCGTGCGAACACCAAGTCCGTAACCATAACCTGCATTATATGTGCCCTGAAATTCGCGAAGCTGAGTCTGTATGAGCTGATTGCGGCGCATAAGGTCAATAGTTTTGCGCCCGATAATGCGCTCACCCTTGTATGTACCGCCGTTTGCCATCATGGCGACAAATTTAGAGTAGTCGCGGACAGTCGAGAAAAGACCGGCGCCGCCCGCTTCATATTTGGCAGTTGGCTCATGATTGCGGTCCCAGAAGCTGCCGCCTTCCATTTTTTTGATATTACCCGATTCGTCACGTGTGCAGATAGATATCATGCGCTCACGGATGTCGCCAAAATAGCGGTAGCCTGTATCCTTCATGCCAAGCGGCTCAAATATATTCTTTTTGAGATATTCGCCAACAGTCATACCGGACACAACCTCTATTAAGCCGGCGACAAGCTCGTGGCCGAAGCCATAGAGGAAATGCTCGCCCGGTTCAAAAGCAACAGGAACAGCAGCCATTTCGCGAATATCCTCGCGTAGCGTATAGTCGCCTACGCGCTCACGAAGGTTGCGGCGCACTTCATTTGCCACACGATGGGTTTCGTCATTGCCGCCATAACCGATACCCATTGACATCGTGAAGCAGTGTCTTATCTCAATAGGTCTTGAGATCGGCTCAATTGTAAATGTGCCATCCGGCTTATACTTGACAACCTTTGTGTCGCGCCATTCAGGGAAGTAATAGTAGATAGGCTCGTTTAAGAGGAACTTACCTTCTTCAAAAAGCTTCATAGCTGCCGTACAAATTATGACCTTCGTCGAAGAGAAGAGCCTGAATACGGTGTTTTCGTCGACAGGCCTGCCCGTATCTGGGTCAGCAACACCGAAATATCCTTCGTATATCGGCTCGCCGTCTTTTGTCACAATGCATCCGCAGCCGGCAGGATAGCTATCAACAAAACCTTGCAGTAGTTTGTCCATTACTTTTTTACCTGACATCCTGTTGCCTCCAATATAAAATAAAAATATTTAAATAACTGTTAATATAATAATAACAAAAGCCCGGTGTTTTTTCAATTACCGGGCTTTTATACATTCTGGAAAATATTTTGTTTATTTGTTAAAGGAAAAACTTTTATTTACCGCGTGCTCTTGCTTCAGCTTTTAAGCGGCTTTCTGTGTTAAGGATACGCTTGCGCAGACGAATCGATTTTGGCGTAACCTCTATAAGCTCGTCTTCGGCTATAAATTCTATGGCGCTTTCAAGTGTAAGAATCTTAGGCGGTGTAAGGCGCAAAGCTTCCTCAGCGGACCCTGATGATCTCATGGCGGACAGGTGCTTTTTCTTGCAGACGTTGACGGCTATGTTCTCCATCTTCGGACATTCGCCTACTATCATGCCTTCATAAACCGGCGTTTGCACGCCTATGAAAAGGGCGCCGCGATCCTGAGCATTATAAAGGCCGTAAGCTGTTGCTTCACCAGTTTCCGATGCAACAAGCGAACCTGTATAGCGAAGAGTTATATCACCTTTGTATGGCTGATATCCGTCAAAAATCGAGTTGAGGATTCCCTCGCCGCGAGTATCAGTGAGAAATTCGTTTCTGTAGCCGAAAAGCCCGCGTGCGGGGACTAAATATTCAAGCTTTACGCGTGAGCCGGTAACGTGCATATCAACCATCTCGCCGCGGCGGGCGCCGAGCTTCTCAATAACGACACCGGAACAGCTGTCCGGCACGTCAATGTAAACACGCTCTATGGGCTCACACTTAACTCCGTCTATTTCTTTATATAAAACGCGAGGCATTGAACAGGCGAGCTCATAACCTTCGCGCCGCATTGTCTCAATTAAGATTGAGAGGTGCATTTCGCCGCGTCCGGCAACGAAAAACGAGTCTGTTGTGTCGCCATCACGTACGCGAAGGGATACATCGCGCAGCGTTTCTTTATAAAGGCGTTCACGAAGCTGGCGCGATGTGACATATTTCCCCTCACGGCCGGCGAAGGGGCTGTCGTTGACGGAAAACGTCATTTCTATCGTTGGTTCGCTGATCTTTACAAACTCAAGCGGCTCGGGAGCAGAAACTGACGTTATAGTGTCGCCGATGGTCACATCGGCAGCACCTGAAAAACACACGATGTCACCGACAGAAGCTGATTTAATAGGCTTGCGCTCAAGACCGACGAATTCTGAAAGAGAAACAACATTTGTTTTTCTTATTGGTGCGTCAGGTGCATGATAGTTGACAATTGCGGCTTCGGCGCCAACCTGCATTGTTCCTCTTTCAATTTGGCCTATACCAATGCGCCCGACGTAATCGTTATAGTCGATGCTTGATATAAGCATCTGAAACGGAGCATCCGGGTCACCTTCAGGTGCGGGTATATAATCAAGTATCGTATCGAAAAGCGGCTTTAGGTCGGTGCCGGGTTCGTGTGGTGAAAGTGATGCTATACCGGCTCTGCCAGAGCAGAATATCATCGGTGCGTCGAACTGCTCGCTTGACGCGTCAAGTTCAAGGAAAAGCTCAAGAACTTCGTCGACAACCTCGTCAAGACGGGCGTCGGGACGGTCGATTTTGTTGATTACGACAATAGCAGGAAGCCCAAGCTCCATAGCGCGACCGAGGACGAAGCGTGTCTGTGGCATCGGGCCTTCGGCGGCATCAACAAGCAGAAGAACGCCGTTGACCATTTTAAGTATGCGTTCAACCTCGCCACTGAAGTCAGCGTGACCAGGGGTATCGACGATGTTTATTTTTACGCCTTTGTAAACGACGGATGTGTTTTTTGCAAGTATAGTTATCCCGCGCTCGCGTTCAAGGTCATTTGAATCCATGACGCGTTCGGTTACTACTTGGTTTTCATGAAAAATGCCGCTCTGGCGCAGCATTTGATCGACAAGCGTTGTCTTGCCATGATCAACGTGAGCAATAATTGCAATATTTCTAAGATCGTTACGTATCAAGTTATTTCATCTCATCCTTACGGTATAAAAATATAAAGTAACGTAATTATGATTATTCACAAAAATGCATTATATCACACGTAGAGCCCACATGCAAACATGAAATACACGCAAAAATTGCTTTTCATTTAACTTTTTGTTATATATTTTGCTAATTTGTTATGTGGGTGATGTTACCTCAGGGGCTCTGCCCCAGAACCCCCGCCAAAGGGGCCATGCCCCTTTGGAAACCCAAAACAAAAGCCAAGCGTTCGCTTGGCTTTTGTGAATTGATGATATGTGATTTTAAACTGGCCAGCTCGTCAATTAATCAAGCCAGAGAGCCTGCAGGAATCTGCCTTCAAAGAATCCGTAGCAGACATCCGGATATACATAAACTTCTACTATCTGCCATACATAGTTTTGCATGCCTATTTGTTCGGGTGTTGCAGGGCTATTGATCTTTGATCCGCCTGTAATCGTCTGGAATGCAGCACACCCACCCCAACCACCAAGGTTGAAGCAGTAATAATCAGCTTCCGAATCCCATCCATAGACAACAGGATAACCTTCAGATGAATCGGCACCAGTCAGACGCATAGCGCGGTATGTAATCTTATAACCCTCGCAGTCCTCAGGGATCTGCGGATCAAACAACACTGTTGCACCGTAATCGTTAAGGCTGCCGCCAAAGTAAAGAACACCATTGTCAACTTCCGTTCCGTCCTGAGTCTTTTCTTTTGTAATGACCCAGTCGCCGTTTGAGTTGTCGGGATTAGACCATGAGCCACCGTTTCTTATGCCGTATGTGGCAACAGAAAGAGCATTCGGATCTTCAAAGTCGTTTTGATAAATGATATTGCCCGTCGCAAGATCAGTTATAACGACATCGTCAATGTAAACCTGTGTTTTCCACTGGCTGAAGCCAATTTTTCCGAGCGGAACTGCAAGATCTTCGTTGCTTGTTCTGAGACGGAAGAACTCTTCGCCGTCGAAATAAACGTCAACTTCGTTTCTGCCGATGTTAATGGAAACAGGATATAAAGTGCCGTATGTAATAGCATAGTTCAGACGCTGAGAAGCAGGTTTTTCTTTGCCGGCTGCTACCTGGTAAACACATATGCTACCACCGTCAGCAGCACTTACGTCAAGGTAATAATAGTTCTTTTCGTCCGCAACGCAGAAATAAATCTGCGCGCTGATATCACCTTCGTTTATGCCGACTTTAACGTTTAAGCGGTACGGTCCCCACTTCTTATTGCCGAAGGCAAGCATAGCGCCTTTAGCTGAACCGGAGTAGGTTAGAACCTTGTTCGGATTTTCTCCCTCCGCGACAGCTTGATCGGCAACCGCCCAGTCCCCGTCAGCGCCGTTCCAGTCTCCGCCGACAGCAGTCATTTTTTCGAAAAGAGCTAAAGGATTTTCACCTTCAAAGTCATTTGCATACATTTCTTCGGTCTTGCCTGAAAGGACTCTGTAGTTGTCAAACATAACAGCGGGGCCTGATGCGCCAAGAGCTGTCATGCCGATAAACTTAGCTTCAGGGTCGGGCTCATAGTCTGAGAAATACTTCGATAGCAGGCCGTTTTCATCTGTTTCGGCGTCAGTTGTTTCCTCTTCTTTTTTAGTATCCGAATCGACTGAATCGCCGGGGCCCTGCGTGACATCATTTGTGTTGCTGTCATTTGGCTCGTCGGCGTCATTACTTTTACAAGCTACTGCAAGACAAAGTGTCAGCAGCATGATAACCGCTAAAAGTGCGGACAGAATATGTCTTTTCATTAAAGCACCTCAAAACATCAGATTTGTCTGGTGACATAATAAAATTATAAATGAATGTTTATATTTTGTCAATCTTTTTGGGAAATATATACTTTATTATAATAAATAATATGAAGCAGAGTTTTTTATTATTATTGCTCTATTGATTTTTTACACTTCGTTTTGAGTTGCCATAGAGAAACTTATTGAATTCGGCGCCGAGCAGCAGAATTGTCATGCAGGCATAAAGCCAAAGCATAAAAACAATGAGCGTTGTTAAGCTTCCGTATACGTATGAAACGTTGGAGAAATGTTCTATATAGATTGAGAAAAGGAAAGAATAAAGAGTCCAGCCGGCGGCGGCAAGTGCAGCACCGGGCAAATGGCGGGAGAGACTGTTTATATTCGCTGAGCGAGGCGTAAATATGCGAAAAACAATGGCAAAGAATAAGATAAAAAGAAGAAAGAAGATAACAGGGGATATATCGACGATGAAATTGAGTAAAGGCTGAAGAGCCGGTAACTTATCGCCGAGAAGTGACAAAAGAGTCTGCCCGAAAACGGAAACAACGAGCAAAGCGACGATTATGACGATAAAAAAAGCCGTTATCACAAGGCCTTGAAGCCGCTCCATAATGTATGTTCCGCTTGACTCACCGAAAACTGATTTAACCCCGCCTCTGACGGCAAGCATTCCGCGGGATGCTGTCCACAAAAGTGCAAGGGCAGTCAGTGACAGCGGGACAGCAGGCTTCTGATCAATTAAAAACTGTAGTTCATCACCGATAAACTTAGCCGGCGCTTCAGGAAGCAGCGAAATTAGCCGCTCAATTTGTTTTACATCATTGTCTGACAAAACTAAACCTGCAGTGGTGACTAAAATCATAATAAATGGGATGAACGATATTATAAGAAAAAACGATGCAGATGCGGCGTATATTCCAATCCGATCCTCTCTTATCGTATCAGATGCGGCTTTTATCATTTGTTTTATGCTGCGCACAGATATAACACGCGATTTTTTCATCGCTCCGTTCCTCCTCCTTTGTCCTCATAACGCCAAAGCACACTTTTGCTGTCTTTATTCGTTTTTAGATTTTCTTATTTTATCTTTCGCGGTAAAATTTTAATTAGTACGTGAAAACAGAATACTTTTATGGTATAATAAAGAAACTCTATATAAAACTATTGAAGATAAAAGCAAAGTAAACGATTAAATTTTTTGGCATGATGTCAAGGCTACAAATTATCTTATTATAACAGGACTTGTATGAAAAAATATTACAAAATTTATGTTGCCGCGCTTATTTTTTCAGTTGTGGCGGCAATGGCGCTCACAACAATTCGAGCGATTGCTCTTTTTTCTGAGTTTGACTCAGCCGCTGGCCTTTACGCCCACGGGGCGAAGCTTCCGGGTGTGTTTTCGACAGTAGCCGTCGCTTCCATTATAATAACTGCCTTGTTTGTTTATTTTATGCGCGGTGGTGTCAAAAAAATCTCACCTGCGCTCGATCTTAACTCCCCGATTATTATTTTTTCATCTGCTCTTCTTGCCTTCATGATAATAGCATATTTTATACTGACACTTATGTTCGGCACAAAAGACGGATTTAGCGTAATGGAAAAAGCGTCGCTCATCCTGTCGCTGCCGGCAGCTATTTATCATCTTATAGGCACTGCTATCCCTGTAAAAAATAAAAATATACGCTTGTTATTCAGCATCATGAAGATTTTATGGCTATTTACCGTCCTCATGAGCGTATATTTTAGAAAGGGTGTTATTGTAAACAATCCAAACAGAATACTTGAGCTGACGGCACTTTCTGTTGTGCTATTGTTTTTCGTAAACGAAGGGCGTTTTGATGCGAATATCGCACAGCCGGCGACATATATATTTTTAGGGCTTACTTCAATAATAATTGGCGGGTTATACGTTTTACCAAATGTAGTTCTCACTATAATGCGCATATACCCAGATTCGATTAATGTTGCTTTTATGGTTGTATTCGCCTGCATGTGGCTTTACATTCTTTTGCGCATGTGCCACTTTACAAGTGAGGTTCGCCACATAGAGCCGGATTCTTACGATAGCGCTATTGTATCATCGCATCGCCTTGAAAACAGTCACAATTAAAAAAGGCGCTACGGCTGCTCATACGTCAATCAATGCTAATATACTGTAAAATAAATATAATATCAACTCATATGA
>LFTK01000068.1 GCA_001513385.1 Clostridiales bacterium DTU064 | reverse complement strand
TGCGTGTTGTCGGGTATCCCGTAAACCGCGGCAAAGGCTGTGCCGTACGGACGGCTGTCATGGAAGCTGAAGGTGACATTATACTTTATACAGACTGTGATAACGCATACGGAACGGACAAGATTGCCGAAGTTTTGGCTGTTTTTGACGCCGATCCCACAGTCGATGCCGTAATCGGCTCGCGAAAAGCTGACCCTCGCGGGTATGAGGGTTACACACCTATTCGCAAGCTCGCATCAAAGGTATATATTCTTGTACTCAAGTTATTTGCGGGATTTAAAATGTCCGATTCCCAGTGCGGTTTTAAGGCTTTCCGCCGGGCGGCAGCGAAAGAAATATTCAGCCGATGTGAAACAGACGGCTTTGCTTTTGACATTGAGGCTCTTTTAATAGCGGACAGGCTTGGATACAAGATAAAAGAAATACCCGTGCGCGTTATAAACCATCGCGAGTCAAAATCAAAGGTCAACATCATCTCCGACACGCTTCGCATGCTCCGCGACCTGCGGCGCATAAAAAAGCATGTCAAGCGCTGCTGTGGCAAATAATGTTATCGTGATTAAATTTTGTTTTCAATAAAAACAAAACCCCCGAGACGGCTTTTGCCGTCTCGGGGCATTTTCACAAAAGTGTTGAGGATAAGGCCTTTCAATTATTTACTTTATCTCAATAAGAGACTCGCACCACATCGGCGGCGCTTCGTATCCCAAAAGGTTTACCATTGTCGCCGCTATATTTGCAAGGCCGAACTTGCCGTCTTTGTCCTCTTTTAAAGTATACTTATCGGGGTTTTGATGATCATATATTATACAAGGAACCCTGTTGAGCGTATGGCTTGTCTTTGCCTTTGGTGTACCGTCAGGATTATACTTGATTTTACCTGTTTTTTTGTCGACCTCAAACATTTCGTCTGCATTACCGTGGTCGGCTGTAATTACCGCGACGCCGCCAACTTCGTCAATGACGTCAAGTATGCGCTTCAGCTGCAAATCAATTGCTTCGACGCCACAGCGTGTAGCAAGATAGTTGCCTGTATGACCAACCATGTCGCCGTTCGGGAAGTTAACGCGGTAGTAGTCGTATTTACGTGAGCGCAAAGCTTCAATGAGGGCGTCCGTTATTTCAGCGCACTTCATCCACGGGCGCTGCTCGAACGGCACTATATCAGAAGGTATTTCGACATAAGTTTCGAGTTTCTCATCGAATTTACCGCTGCGGTTTCCGTTCCAGAAGTACGTGACATGCCCGAATTTCTGTGTTTCCGATATTGCATATGAACGAAGACCTGTTCTTGCAAGGTATTCGCCCATTGTGTTTGAAATTTCAGGTGGCGACACAAGATAATGCTTCGGTATGTGGAGGTCGCCGTCGTATTCAAGCATTCCGGCATAATAAACCTTCGGTACGCGCACGCGATCGAATTTATCAAATTCATCGCCGCCCTCAAATGCTTTTGTTATCTCAATTGCGCGGTCACCACGGAAATTGAAGAAGACAACGCTGTCGCCATCGTTTATTGTGCCGACAGGTTTACCGTCCTCAGCAATGACAAATGCGGGAAGATCCTGGTCGAGCACCGGAGCTTCGGCACGGTATGCCAGAACAGCTTCACGAGCCGACGCAAACTGCCTTCCCTCCCCGAGGACATGGCAACGCCAGCCACGTTCAACCATTCCCCAGTTGGCCTCATAACGGTCCATTGTTATGTTCATACGCCCGCCGCCCGATGCTATCTTCACATCGAATTCAGATGAGCGAAGCCCGGCAAGGAATTTTTCAAAAGGATCGATATATTCAAGCGCTGATGTTTCGCCGACATCACGCCCATCAAGCAGAATATGGATGCGGACACGTCCGACGCCCTCAATTTTTGCCCTCTCAATCATCGCTTTGAGATGATCTATGTGCGAATGGACGTTTCCGTCCGAGAAAAGCCCCATAAAATGAAGGGTGGAGTTGTTTTTCTTTACATTATCAATAAGGTTACACCATGTTTCGGACGAAAACATGCGTCCTTTTTCAATTGATTCTGTTACAAGCTTCGCACCCTGCGAAAAGACCTGCCCTGCCCCGAGTGCATTATGCCCGACCTCGGAGTTGCCCATATCTTCGTCGCTCGGAAGCCCGACAGCCGTTCCGTGCGCGCGCAGTGTCAGGTGGGGATAATCGCGCCAAAGCCGGTCAAGCGTCGGTGTGTATGCCTCAGATACGGCGTTGCCCTCACCGGCAGGCGCAAGCCCGATACCGTCCATGACGATGGTAAGGACAGGACCGTTTGTACCAGCGAAATTTTTAAGTTTTTTGAGTGGCTCCATTTAAAATCTCCTGTTTTTATATAGTCTTATAGTTTTAGTTACTATGTTTTTTGTATTTTACTCTGTGCGGTTTAAACGTATCTTCACATTATTATACACAATTATGCTCCTCATGAAAAGAAGGCGAGTAAAATAATATAAAAAAGAATATAATTAAGTGTTAAAAATGCTGATTTTGCCCCTCTAATTTGTCGAAATATCTCGTTTTTGTTCGATATTGCTTTTTTTCGACATTTGAGTTATCATTTATTTAATGTCATAAGTATTCTAAATTTAGTAATTAAAAAATGATTATGTGGGGGCGTGAACAATGCATAAGTATCACCGCGAACGTCTAAAGAGAAGATTTTTGTCGGAGGGTCTTGACGGTTTCGAGGCATGTAACGCTCTTGAACTATTCTTATTTTTTTCTATCCCACGTCGTGATACAAATGAGCTGGCCCATAGACTTCTTGACCGCTTTGGCAGTTTTTCCGCTGTTTTCGACGCACCATACGAACAGCTTTTGACTGTCGGAGGTGTCGGCGAACACACAGCGACTATGATAAAACTCATCCCACAGCTTTTTCGTTATTATATCACCGATAAAAACTCACCGCGCGAAATTTACGACACATCGCGAAAACTTGGCGAGTTTTTTATTGGGAAATTTACTGGTGAGACGGTCGAAACCGTTTATATGGTGACACTTGACGGCCGCTACCGCATGATAAGCTGTGAATGTCTATGCCGTGGGTCTGTAAATTCATCACATATAACGCCGCGAATGTTGATTGAAAAAGTACTGCGCGACAGCGCTTCGATGGTCGTTATCGCACACAACCACCCGGGAGGGCTGCCGATTCCGTCATCAGACGATATTGCGACAACACGTGTCATGTATGAGGCGCTCGCTGTTGTAGACGTTTGTCTTCTTGAACATTTTGTAGTTGCCGGCGATAAGTATACCCCCATCATGTCAGGGCATATGGGGAAGCTTGGCCAGAAAACGCCGGATGAGAGTAAATATAGTAATTTTTATCACGAAGCATAATAATGAAGGGAGATATCATGCCCCGACGCCTGAAAAAAATACTTTCTTTTATTATAACAATAGGTCTTTTATTTGGAGCCGCTTTTAGCACAATAGGCATAAGCGTTATCGCATCAACACGCGATAGAATCGTTTCAGCTAAGGATGCCTTGGGGCTTGGTGACATCGACTGCATTATCATTCTCGGAGCCGGTGTCCGTAGTGACGGCACGCCCAGCCATATGCTTGCCGACAGGCTTTCTGTGGGCGTTGACCTTTATAAGGCTGGTGTCTCTGATATTATTCTCGTTACCGGTGATCACTACAGAAAACACTATGATGAAGTAACCCCAATGCGCGACTTCTGTATTGACGCCGGAGTGCCCGAGGATGATATCGTAGGAGATCACGCCGGAATATCGACGTATGACAGCGTTTACCGTGCAAAAGAAATTTTCGGTGCTAAAAAAGTTATAATTGTCACACAAACATACCACATGTACCGCGCTCTTTATATAGCCGACAAGCTTGGCCTTGACGCATATGGGGTAACATCCGACCTCCGTCCATACCGCGGGCAGATGTACCGGGAGGTGCGCGAATACGGGGCACGTGTAAAGGATTTTATTTATACGATATTCAAGCCACTGCCAGCTTTTCTGGGCGAGCCGATACCGCTGAGAGGCACAAGCGAAACGGAGAGTTAATTTATAAAAGTTCGGTATTATAAAAAGATGTGGGGTTTAAAAAATACATGAAATTTGATTTAAATTACTGGCGGGTTGGAAACCGGAAGCTCGCTTTTGTTGCCGCTACTGTTATGTTAGCTTCCGCTGTTGTTCGCGCTTCATACTTCATATTATCAGGCTTGGCAGAGTTTACACCGTTTGAGCTTGCAACACAACTTGCCCTCCCGCTTGCCTGTAATATAATCTTCGCCTGCGAAATTTATTTTTTGAAAGATAAAGCACTTTGGATTACATGCATACCCGTCGCGTTTGGTTCTGTTTTTTTCATTATTAAAAGTATTATGTATTTTACTCCGCTTCATATGGCTCTCTGCTGCGCGCTTTATGTAGGTGCATTTGTTCTTTATACGATAACTGTTTGTGGGCTGATACGTATTACCACGCTCGTTAAGCTCGTATTTGGGCTGCCGTTTATATATCATATATTTGTCGAGGACCTTCCGGTGCTTATTTCAAAGAATCCGCCACGTACGGCTGTCGAATGGATGCCGGAAATATCGGTACTTTTAATTATGATATCACTTTTCACCGCTGTCAGCTCTTTTGAAAAAAGAGAAGCCGGTGGCAATACGCGTTTTGTATAGTCTGTATATAATCTCTATGTATAACAATAAAAATCACAATAGACCCCTTCATTCATCATAGCTATTATTTTGCAATATTTTTATGTGTTTATTAGCATTTCTCGTATAAAAAACATAGAATTATTTATGAGAATAATTCACATTTATTATGATGTATTTCGATTGCTTAACCGTTTGTTTACAAGTTATTTATCTAAGATTAAATAATAACTTCAGTATTATGATATAATTACCATATCAGAAGATGAAGGGGAGTGCTTGTTTTGGCTGTATTTAAAAATGTTTTTAAGCGATATGAACGCAAGTACAAAATTACCCCGGAGCAATATGAAGGTTTAATGCCCCTTATAGATGAGTACATGAGGGGCGATGAGTATGGACGCAGCACTATCTGTAACATATATTTTGATACACCGTCCCACATGCTCATACGAAACTCAATAGATAAACCTGTTTATAAGGAAAAATTGCGGCTGCGGAGTTATGGGGTGCCGGATCAGGACAGCAATGTTTTCATTGAGATAAAGAAAAAGTTCAAGGGCATCGTATATAAGCGCCGTATTAACATGACATACAGGGAGGCAATCGATTACCTTTGTCACGGTGCTCCTCCCAAAAAGGATTCTCAGATTGCACGCGAAATAAGCTGGTTTATAAACTTTTATAAAGGCATCGCGCCTGCAATGATCATTACATACGAGCGCGTCGCCTATTTTTCCAAAGAAGACCCGAACCTGCGAATCACATTTGATGAAAACATTTTATGGCGCAACTGGGATCTTGATCTTACGCTTGGCGTTTATGGAAACACGCTCTTACCCGATGGATATCGCATAATGGAAATAAAAATTCCCGATGCCATGCCCCTTTGGCTTTCTGCAAAACTTGATGAGCTTAGGATTTTCCCCACCTCTTACAGTAAGTACGGAAACGCATACAAAACTACAATCTCGAAAGCCGCAATTTTAAGATAATAACAACGGAGGCCATGATAATGCTCGACTTACCTTTTACAACTATTCTCGAATCGGAGATATCACTCAGAACCTTTATTCTCTGCACTCTTACATCACTAATACTTGGTATAATCTCCGCATTCGCCGTG
>LFTK01000040.1 GCA_001513385.1 Clostridiales bacterium DTU064 | reverse complement strand
GAATACGAATACTTGTAACATCAGTCGTTGAATTATTAGCAGGAGGGATAATTCCAATTCCGTTTTTCCCGCAGAGCTTGCAGACAATTATAAATGTACTGCCGTTTGCATCGATGCAAAACACGCCTTTTCTCATATATAACGGTTATTTTGAGGGGTATGATATACTTTTAAGAACGTTTTTGCAAATTGTGTGGCTCGTAACACTTATAATGCTGGGCAGGGTGTTGATGAGAAAAGCGCTGAGAAAAGTTGTAATACAGGGGGGCTGATATGAAGCTGTATTTAAAATATGCATCAATCATATTGCGCTGTCAGTTGCAGTATAAGGTATCTTTTTTGATGTCGACAATCGGGCAGTTCCTCGTTGCATTTTCAACTTTTCTCGGCGTTTATTTCATGTTCAACCGTTTTGGCAGTGTAAACGGTTTTACATACACCGAAGTGCTGTTATGCTTTGCTATTATGCTGACATCTTTTTCGCTTGCCGAGTGTTTCGTCCGGGGTTTTGATGCTTTCAGCGGCATTATATCAAACGGCGAATTCGACCGAATTATGGTGCGTCCGAGAAATGAAATCTTTCAGGTTTTAGCGTCACGCATTGAATTTTCAAGAATCGGAAGGCTATTTCAAGCAATCGCGTTATTTATGTATGCCATCCCGAAAAGCGGTGTTTTATGGAGCGTGGATAAAATAATCACGCTTGCCCTTATGCTTCTCGGCGGTTTTTTCGTGTTTTCGGGGCTTTTTATCATATACGCAACGCTTTGCTTTTTCACGACCGAAGGGCTTGAGTTTATGAATATCTTTACCGATGGCACAAGAGAATTCGGTAAATATCCGCTGAGTATATACGGTGAGGGCATATTAAAATTCTTAACATATGTCGTGCCGGTTGCTTTGTTTCAGTATTATCCATTTTTATATTTGATAGGACGCACGGATAATATTTTATACATGCTGGCGCCTGTTGCCGGAATTGCATTTATAGTTCCGTGTCTTATCTTCTGGAAGATAGGCGTAAGGCATTATAAGTCAACAGGGTCGTGAGTTATATATTTGATACTGTCCGAAACATGCTTGTATGTACAACAGAAAATTATAAAGGAGAAATAAGTGAATACAACAATGAACTCCTACATAAGTAACCTAAACCGGATTGAGTTTATAGTAACTTCTGCCTGCACAGGACGGTGCAAACATTGCTCTTAAGGCGGGAATAAGGGCACAGGCGAGCATATAAACGGCGCCATAGCGGCCGATATGGTTCGCAAAGTGGCAAGCAGATATGCGATAAAATCGGTGATGACTTTCGGCGGGGAGCCGCTTTTGTATCCTGATGATGTTTGCATGATTCATTCGGCGGCGCGCGACGCCGGTATACCTCTACGGCAGGTGATAACAAACGGCTTTTTCAGCAGTGACGAAGCAAAGATAAAAAAGTCGCAGCTGACCTTGCGGAAAGCGGCGTCAACGATTTACTTTTATCAGTCGACGCATTTCATCAGGAGTTTATACCTATCGAGCCTGTGATTATTTTTGCAAAGGCTGCCCTGGAGGTACAAATCCCGAATTTCCGCGTTCATCCGGCGTGGCTTGCGGGGCGTGATGCTGACAATCCGTACAATAGAAAAACGCATGAAATTATAGCGCAATTCCGTGAGATGGGCATACCGTCATCTGACGGAAATGTCATATTCGCTGCAGAGAACGCGCTGAAATACTTGAGCGAATACTTTGATCCCGACGAAGAATACGAAAATGAATATACCGAAAACAAAGTGATGTTGTAGCGATTTCCGTAAAGCCAAACGGTGATGTCCTCGGTGGCAAAATTTATAAGTCAGACATTCTCGATATTTTGCAAAACTATACTCCTGATGATGAGTGAAGATAACCACACCGCTATTGACTTGTGATGATAATATGATATGATTTATATAAAGTAACAAAATATAATAGTTTAGTCACGTGTCAGTTATGCTAAATTAACATTTAACCGACATTTATTTATGATAAACCCCGGATGTTTATATGTTAGTAATATTAAAACGCTCCACTGCGGATAAAAATAAATACGAAAGGAACACACAAATGCGCGCTGAGATTAACCACTGGAAAGATCAACGGTTTGGTATGTTTATTCACTGGGGCTTGTATGCGCTCCTCGGCAGGGGTG
>LFTK01000100.1 GCA_001513385.1 Clostridiales bacterium DTU064 | reverse complement strand
ACGAAATTTCCCGCGCGAAGGACAGGCTTGAAACAGCGGAAAAATATGCAGCAAATGTCGGCGCAGACTTCCGGCTTTCGCGCATAGCTCAGGTATACAAGATGTATGAGGAGCGCCTTGCGGCGTCAAATGCCGTTGATTTTGACGATATTATTCTTAAAACGGTGATGCTTTTATCTGAGCATGAAGACGTGCGCAACTACTATCGCCGCCGATTCAGATATATATCAGTCGATGAGTATCAGGACACAAACCACGCACAATTCGTGCTTGTAAATCTCCTGACGGGTGAGCATCGTAACCTCATGGTTGTCGGTGACGACGACCAGAGCATATATAAATTCCGCGGGGCGACAATAGAAAACATCCTTGGCTTTGACATAAGTTATGAGGATGCGCGGATAGTACGCTTGGAGCAAAATTACCGTTCGACATCGACCATTCTTGAAGCTGCTAACAGTGTTATTGCTAACAACACCGGACGCAAAGGGAAAAGATTGTGGACAGCGGGCGAGAATGGTGAGAAAATCAAAGTACGTGCGCTCATCGACCAAAACAGCGAGGCGGATTTCATCTGCCGGGAGATTGTAAAACTTGTCGAGAGCGGATATAGCTACCGCGATATTGCTGTTCTTTACCGTGTCAACGCGCAGTCAGCACCGCTTGAAATGGCGTTTTCAAGAAAGAAGATACCTCACCGCCTGCTCGGTTCACTTCGCTTCTTTGACCGCAAGGAAGTCCGCGACATCTTAGCCTATATAAGCCTTGCGCGAAACCCGGACGACAATCTGCGGCTGAAGCGTATCATCAATGAGCCAAAGCGAAAGATTGGCGCGACGACTATAGAAGCGGCGGAGCTGATAGCGACAGCTGAAGGGACAAGCATTTACAGAATAATATCAAATGCTAAAAACTACCCGGCTCTTTTACGCGCGGCGCCGGCGCTTGAGAGTTTTGTAACGCTCATAGAAACGCTTCGCGAGTTTGCACGGACATCAACTGTTGCCGAGCTTATCGACAGAACAGTGGAGTTGTCGGGCTATCGCGATATGCTTATAGCTGCAGGTGAAGCGGAAGCCGACAGGCTTGAAAATATTGATGCACTCATATCAATGGCTGTTGACTACGATAAAAAGGAGGACGCGTCCCTCGAAGGATTCCTTGAAGAAGCTGCGCTTGTGACAGACGTCGATAAATACGACGAGACTGCCGATGCTGTCGTTTTAATGACGATTCACAGCTCAAAGGGGCTTGAATTTCCCGTTGTATTTCTGCCCGGCATGGAAGAAAACATTTTCCCGGGCCAGCGCTCCCTTCAAAACGACGCAGATATTGAAGAAGAAAGACGCCTTGCGTATGTTGCAATTACAAGAGCGAAGAAAAAGCTTTATATGACATATGCGCGGCAACGAAGTCTATATGGTTATACACTCAACAGTGAGCCTTCACGCTTTTTACAGGAGATTAAGAAGGATTGTATAGATTTCGAGAGCGAGTATCCGGTCAAAAGTGAAATGGACTTTGACGATTTTGAGGCTTTCTCAGGCACTGAAAGAGGCTATGGCTCAAATTATGGGCGAAGCTCGTACACCGGCAGGTTTAAGACGGATGTTGATAGAAGCGGTGGAAGCAAAAAAAGCGGCAGTAAAGCAAGTTATCTTTTCACGAGCAGCTTGATTTCACAGAAAAATAAGCCGTCGTCGCCGAAGTATTCATTTAAGGCAGGCGACGTAGTTCTTCATTCAAAGTTCGGGCGCGGCGAAGTTTTAACTGTCAGTGATTTTGGCGGGGATATTATGTATGAGATTGTGTTTGATGAGGTCGGTACAAAAAAACTGATGGCTTCGTATGCAAATCTCACCCCGGGAGAATAGAAAAATTGTATAACCATAAAACAAAAAGGCTGTAGTAGACTTAAAAATACTACAGCCCTTTATTTTGCTATGAATATGTGCTTATTGCTCCAGTAATTCGGAGTTCGTGGAGACAAGTCTGAAGCAGCGTGCTTTTTTTATATAATGATGGCGCTGCCAAAGTCGGAGTTTACAGCTTTACAGCGGGTTTTTCATTATCTGCGGGTAACGGCGCGGGTATGTGGCAGGGCACGGTGATACCTTGCGGTACACAACAAGCGTGCGAAGCGCTGTTAAATCATTATAAACAAGCGTTACGGGCAGCGCTTTTTCAAGGTGGAGTCCTGTTGTGGTGATGGCATTTTCAGCTTCGGTTATCTCCGCCATAGCGTTTGGACCTTTCATCGCTAAAAACACCCCGCCTATGCGTACAAAAGGCGAGCAAAGCTCTGCCAAAATGCGTATTGACGCAACGGCGCGCGATACTACCATATCAAAGCGTTCGCGGAATTCCCGCCCGCCGCGCTCGGATGAGCGAAAAACATCCTCTGCACGGGCATTTATAGCGTGCAGGTTACCTATTCCGAAAAGCTCGGCCGATGCTGTGATAAACGATGTTTTCTTTTCTGATGAATCAAGCGCCATAATGCTGGCATCTGACCGTGCGGCGGCAAGGGGAACGGCAGGAAAGCCGGCTCCGCTGCCAACATCGAGCACAGACCCGCCCTGCGGGATAAAATATGCCGCTGTCAGGGAATCTGCGAAATGCTTTAAGAGTATATCCTCAGGCGCTGTGATGGCGGTGAGGTTGTATTTTTCATTTTCCTCAACAAGATAACCGGCGAATCGGGCAAGTATGGAAGCCGTTTTTTTGGGGTCATCCGTATATGGCATCCCGATCATGCCGTTTTGCTTTAAAAGAGATATAATATCTTCAGGTGATATCACTTTGCGTCTTACCTTTTTTTGATTCAAGATATATAAGAAGAACTGATATGTCAGCAGGGCTTACGCCGCTGATTCTTGCTGCCTGCCCGATTGAAATCGGACGTATTTTTGAAAGCTTTTGCGCAGCTTCAATGCGCAGACCGCGTATTGATGAGTA
This sequence comes from Clostridiales bacterium DTU064, assembly GCA_001513385.1. GTDB lineage: Bacteria > Bacillota > Clostridia > Oscillospirales > CAG-272 > DTU064. The sequence goes on along the minus strand of LFTK01000100.1, from coordinate 33,596 downwards.
GTCGATATCGGGGGGCAATAATTTGCCCTCACGCGCACGCTGATGTTCAATAGCTTCAAGCTGTTTTTTAATATACCCTTCGTATTTTATCGTCGTTTCGACGGTTTTAGCGGCTCCCGCAGGCAACGTGGGACGCGAAGGGTCAACCGGTGAGAGCGACTCATAGTCAAGCTCCGGGCGGCGCAATAGGTCAGCAAGTTTTATGCCCGTCGTGACGGGGGAAGAGCCTCTTTCGGCAAGGATTTTTGCAAGAGCATCTGATGGCGGCACCGTTACAGATAATAACCGCTCAATTTCTGCTTTTATCGCCCTCTGCTTTTCCTTGAAAGCTGCATAGCGCTCATCAGATATAAGACCGACAGCGTGCCCGTATTCAGTCAGGCGCTCATCGGCATTATCCTGCCGCATATAAAGGCGGTATTCCGAGCGCGAAGTCATGATTCTGTACGGTTCGTTTGTTCCTTTTGTAACAAGGTCATCTATTAAAATGCCGATATATGACGTTGAGCGGCCAAGTACAAGCGGCTCACGCCCTAAAACGGAAGCTGCTGCGTTGATTCCGGCGATAAGTCCCTGCGCTGCCGCTTCCTCATAACCTGATGTTCCGTTGAACTGTCCTGCGCCGAAAAGGCCACGTATTTCTTTAAACTCAAGCGTAGGCAAAAGTTGCGTCGGGTCAGCACAGTCATATTCAATTGCATAAGCGTACCGCGTTATGTGTGCGTGCTCAAATCCGGGGAGGGAGCGCACCATTTTCTCCTGCACATCAACAGGCATTGATGTTGAAAAGCCGGAGAGGTAGATTTCGTCCGTGTTGGCGCCCATAGGCTCAATGAAAATCTGGTGGCGCTCCTTATCGGCAAAGCGAACGAGCTTGTCCTCAATACTTGGGCAATAGCGCGGTCCGACGCCATGTATTTTACCTGAAAAAAGCGCTGAGCGCTTGAGATTTTCCCTTATTATATTGTGTGTTTTTTCGTTTGTATAAACAACATAGCAGGGAAGCGTCGGTCGCGAGCTCATGTAGTCCCTGTTTGTGCGGAATGAAAACGGCACGGGATCAGCTTCGCCGTTTTGCAGTTCAAGGGAGGAAAAATCAACCGATCGCCTTGAGACGCGCGGAGGTGTGCCCGTTTTAAACCGCATAAGGCGCACGCCGGCATCAAGTAAGGATTGTGTCAGAAGTGTGGATGGAAGCTGACTATCAGGGCCGGATGGGTAATGAACATCGCCAATAAAAACTTCAGAGCGGAGATACGTGCCGCAAGAAAGAACGACAGCTTTTACCTCCCAGCGCGCGCCAAGACGCGTTGTAAGGGCACAAACACGCCCATCCTTAATCTCAATGCCAACAACCTCAGATTGTACGAGACGCAGCTTTGGCTCTTTCTGCAGTGTCTCAAGCATTATGCTTTTATAAAGGGTGCGGTCAGCTTGTATGCGCTTTGAATGGACGGCGCTGCCTTTGCTCAAGTTAAGGGTGCGGCTTTGGAGTGTTGCCTTGTCGGCGGCAGCTCCCATTTCGCCGCCAAGCGCGTCAATTTCATATACAAGATGGCCTTTGCCGGTGCCGCCGATTGAAGGGTTGCATGGCATATTGGCAACGGCATCAAGTGAGAGGGTAAAAAGTACAGTGTCGACGCCAAGACGTGCGCAGGCAAGAGCTGCTTCAATGCCCGCGTGGCCTGCGCCGACGACAGCAACCTCACATTTATTATCAAAAGTGCTGCTAATCATTGTTTTATACTTATGCCAGTGCGGCGATACATAAATTTGTTGGAAATGTATGACTGATATAAATGCGTTTATGAATCAGCCGCCTGCTTTCATTTTATATAGGATGTGCCAGCCGTCTGATACGGGGCTGTTATTATTGTTTTGCTGAGTGTTTGCGTTTGGGTTTGGGTAGGGAGTTGTGTATCCGCCGCTGTATGCAGCGATAACACCTGTTGATGCGTTTGATATATATGAAAAAACACCGTAGGGAATAACAAAATTGCCTTTTGTGTCAATCAAAGCGTAGTTTCCTTTTCCGTCACCGATGACGGCAAGACCTTCATAAAACGGCTCGGCATAAGAAAGCGTCGGCTGGACAATCCAGGCGCCGGTGTAGCTCATGTAGCCGTATTTACCGTCGCGTTTGAGCAGTATCATCCCGGAGGAATAAGCAATAACGTCATAGCCCGTCGGTATCTCGAACTCTTTACCATTCGCATATATCATAATGTCAGTGTCGTTTATGACTGACATCTTTTTATCGGTGAAGTAATTGTAGTAGTCGAGGCTTAAAACCCTTGCGCGTGTCAGACCATGTTCAAAATAAAGAAATCCGATTGATTCAGGACCGTCGGTCAGGGGCTCCATATAGAAGTCATATACTGAGCGCGCAAGGCGTTTGTCGCGCCTTATTACGCCGGTTCTTATGGCGACAGTGCCATTGCGGTTGATATAGTAAAGAAATCCGTCGGCGTCAACAACGGCAGCACGCCCTTCGTGAAAGGGGTAAGCGCCGTAGTAATCATAACCTGTTATCGCAGTGCCATTCGTGTTTGCAAGCGCGAAGCGGTATACGGGCGTCGGTATTACATAGGCAAGCTGATAACCTTCGTCATCAATGGCCCCTTCAATTGGTTCATAAACATTGACGACTTCTGTTTTATAAATGAACTTCCTCGCAGTATCGGACTTGCCGTAGTCCGGCGTATAGTCAAAGCGGACACCGCGGCTATCAGTTTTGGGGTTATAATCGCTCTCGACGAACCGCTTGTTTTTTGCATCAAGGTAATAATACGCGTCCTTATAAATGAAAAGCGGTCTGTCGGCTGTGTCACGGCAAAAAGCGGGATTTATTTTTGTTTCGTCATAAGAGCCAAGCGCTTTGCCATCTGACGAGAAAATGTTTACGATATTTTCGCTGTCCGTTTCGACGATTATATAGCCCATGTAAAGCGATACAGCCGGTTTTTTTGCAAGATAGTATTCGTAAACAGGCTCAAACATTGCATAGTCTTTTGGCGCTTTGTAGTGAACCTTATACTTTTCTTGCATTCTTGAAGAAAAATAGTCGGGTAAATCAAGGTCGGCTTCGGCAAGAACCCAGTTTCCCCCCGGCTCCCAGTCATTGTATGAGAGCTTATAACCCTTTTCCGTTAGCTCTGCACAAGGCAAAAACAACACTTCAGGCGGGTTGTCAGGGTTATCATCACCGCCACCGGAAGAGTCTGTATCGGTTGTTGTGTCCGCGCCCGTGTTTGTATCAGTATCGGTAGTTACTTTGCCGGTATCGGTGCCGGTATCGGTTTCTGTTTCTTTTCCTTTATCGGTTTCTCTATCCTCTGTATCGTTACCCGAATAACGTGTTATATATGCGATGTCGAAATATCCTTCGCGGTATAAAAGCACGATAGCGCAAATGAGCATGAAAACCAAAACGGCAACGGCACGCGGCACGTACTTTTTTGCCGTTTTTGCTGCATCTTTCAGTTTTGCCATAATGCCGCTAAATTTCTTCATCGTCTTTTTATTTTAATACAGTTTATTTATGTTGTTTCAGCCCGATTTGTTTATCCTTTATACTTGTTTAATATTCTGATGTTTTCTTTCGTTTGAGAAAAGCCGGAAAACTTTTCGTTTTGCCACTTGTATTTTTTAAGTTTATTTATGATATTTGCTGCCTGTGCGAATGCAAAATGAGCGATAAATGATTTCGTATAAAATCGGCTGCATCATTCTGTGTGTGAATGTGAAGTCGGAGACTGACAAAAGCAGGTCGCATGAAGATTTAACCTCCTGCGAAAGCCCCCACGGCCCGCCTATTATGAAGGCGATGTTGCTTACGCCGCCCACCTCAAGCTCCTCAAGGTACGAAGCAAATGCTTCTGATGTGAAGCGGCGCCCTTCGACGCAAAGGGCAATTTTATATGCCTTCTGCGGTAAAAGGCGAAGTATTGAACGTCCCTCCGCCGCCATTGCGGCTGTAATTTCAGCTGGCGACGGTGATGATGACGTGTGCGCTTCGGGTATTTCCGTACGCTCAATGCGGCAAAAGGGGGATAAGCGCTTGATATATTCGTCTCGTGCGGCGATAAAGTATGGCTCACGCAGCGTCCCCACTGATATGACATTGATTTTTAGCATTGTTTTTATTAAACCCTTTAAATCAGGCGAGTTGGAGTGTGTGCGTTAGCGGCGGCAAGCGAGATTTCGCTTGTGTCAAAGCTTGCGCGCGCAAGAGCTTCTGAAACTGTCCTCACAGCAATGTCAGGGCGGTTGTTTTCTTCTGATAAATGCGCGAGCAAAATTGAACGTGCGCCGCCATCAACAAGCGTGCAGGCGAGAGTCCCGCAGTCATCATTTGACAGGTGTCCGTATGGCGACAAAATCCGCCGTTTCAGCCATGCCGGGTATGGCCCGTATTTAAGCATTGATATATCGTGGTTAGCCTCTATTATGACGTGAGTGCAGCCGGTAAGTGACGATATTATTTCATCTGATATGTGACCTATATCCGTTGCAATCCCGAAGCGTATGTCTTTTCCTTCAAATTCAATGGTATAACCGACGCTCATAACTGAATCATGAGGTGTCGGAAAGCTGCGGATGGTCATTTTTCCGACAGTTTCGGTATAGTATGGCGTGTGAGTTATGGTGTAGTCGTGCATTGTAAACATCTTCCCGTACAAAGCTTCCTCGGATTCAGAGGTTATATGTATAGGAAGATGGTGATGACGGCAGAGAACATCAAGCGCCGCTACATGGTCCTGATGCTCATGTGTTACAAAAATGCCGCGCACAAGCGATATATCGGCGCCAAGAAGTGAAAGCGAACGCTTGACAGCTCTTGCGCTGCTGCCGCAGTCGATAAGTATGGCGTCGTTGCCATAACGGACATAAATACAGTTGCCGCCGGAGCCAGAATACAGCGTATAAATTGATATATCCCCGACTTCGTCTGGTGTGCTGGTGATAGTGCAGTTGCTAAAGCTGCTTTTTTTGATGTCCGGTTCTTTAGCGGTGTTTTTACACTCCGCCAAAGAACCCGAAATTATCATTTGCCTGCGATCCCCGAGAGAAGCTCGAGGATCTTGTCAAGGTAAAAAAGTTCAAATATCTCGTAGATGAAAACGAATAAAAGCGGAATGAGGGGGATGATGAGATATTTTGCAATACGGCGGCGGCGCTTGTCTGAGTCAAGATAAGCAGCTTTTTTTTCGTCGCCCCACTCATCCGGTAGCATATCGGCTGTTATTTGTGTGCTTGACATACCGCGATTGAGTATAAAAATTGCAATGAAAAGGCAAGAGGCAAGTATGAGGTATATCCACATGATGATTATCTTTTCATTCTCAATACATACGCGGTATATCGTGAATATTATAACGAATACGAGAGCCGAAAGGAGGAAAAGACGCAAGTTAAACTTCTTTTTCTCCGATTTTTTCGGCGTCCCCGTTGTGTGAAGGCTCATAGTTCTCCTTATTGGTTGTAGCTTTGCTCGCGGGCTTTCTTTACGACGTCTCTTGCCTTATGCAGATATTGCAGCGTTAAATTATCTTAACAGCTCCGGCTCCTCTTACGGCAAGCGTCATGCAGGCGCCAACCCCAAAAACGCTGTCCATAAGAGCAGCGTATTCTTCGGTAATTTCATCCGGTACAAAGGCCTGTATTGTTCCGGCAAATCCGCCGCCGTGGACGCGCCAGGCAGCCTTTTTACCGGAGAGGAAACCTTCGGTCAGGCAAAGGGCAAGTGAAAGCCCCTGTTCATCAACTTTTTTCGTTGTGTATACGTTTTGCAGGTATTTATAACTTGAATCGCCGGAAGCAAGCACGGCAGCGAAGAAAGCGTCAATGTCACCGGCACGAAGAACATCAGCAGTTTTTGCAACGCGCTCGTTTTCGCGGACAAAGTGATAAGCGCGGAGGAGGGCACGGTCGCCAAAGCGCTCACGCAGAGCGACAGCGTTTGCCGTAAGCTGCGCTTCGCTTACCGGACGAAGCGTCTTTTGTCCGAAGAATGAAGCTATTGCCTTCATTTCGCTCGGGACTGACGCATAATCGTCGTTGAGGTCGGCATGGCTTCCGCCTGTGTTTGTGATGCAAAGGCGATATCCGTGTGCGGCGAGGTCAAAGTTGAGTTTTTCGGTGACGGGTGATGCCGGATCGGCGAAGTCTATTGTTATAAATCCGCCGGTAGCGCATGCCATCTGATCCATAAGGCCGCAGGGCTTGCCGAAGAATTTATTTTCAGAGTACTGTGCGATAATAGCTATCTTGTCAGGGGATATCTTACCTTCGTTATAGAAGTGGTTCATTATGTTTCCAACCATATCCTCGAAAGCTGCAGAGGAGGAAAGGCCGGAGCCTTTAAGTACGTTTGATGTTGTGTAGGCATCAAATCCGCCGATATTGTAACCATTCTTACGAAAACCGTCGGCGACGCCTGCTATTATGGACTGCGAGCGGAAATACATCTTTTCATCGGGAGTCGTAAACTTATCCGTATCGACGACGTCCTCCTCAAAGCCGGCGCTCTTTATGCGCACGACGGAGTCATCGCGCTTTGCGGCGACTGCCACACAGTCAAGAGTGATAGAGGCGGCTATAACGCGGCCGTACTGATGGTCGGTGTGGTTGCCCATTATTTCGCTTCTGCCGGGCACAGAGAAAAGGGATACATCTCTTTCACCGTTTGGGTCGTAAAGACGCTCAAACTCTGTTACCGCGTCAATGTAACGGGCACGGCCGGCTGAAATAGCTTCGGGGGTGGAATTTTCGTAAAGCGATGAAATAATGGCGTCAAGTCCGCCGCTTGATATATGTTTTTTTAGTTCAGATGTTTTCATTGTGGTACTCCTCCTCCGTCGGGTCACGTTTGTAGCTGAATTTACTTTATTATATAAAAAGCTTAAATAGCTTTATATTCAGTCTCTTAATAATATGTCAAGCGCCAAAAGACGCCGTGACACGCACTGCTTTTTTCGTTTGTGCTGTTGCTTCGTCTATCGTAAAGACTACGCCCTCTAAAACTGTCTCACCATCAGATACTGAAAAACGCGAGGGCATTTTATCACGAAGAAATGTCAGTATGTTTTCAGTTTTTATGCCAAGAACACCGTCTTGCGGCCCTGTCATTCCAAGATCGGTGACAAAGCCTGTTCCACCGGGCAAAATTCGCACGTCTGACGTCGGTATATGCGTGTGTGTGCCCCAAATGGCAGCAACCCTAAGCTCACGCAGCGAGTCGAAGTAGCGGGCAAAGGCTAATTTCTCGCCGGTTGATTCGGCGTGAATATCAATGAGGGCAAAGTCATAGTATTGCAACTCCCGGCGTAGTATACGCTCTGTTATAACAAAGGGACATGCGAGCGGCGGATCCATGAAACCTACACCGAGCACATTTAAAACAAGAATTCGCCATCCGGCGACTTTTTTAATCGTATAACCAATGCCGGGGGATGCATCGGGGTAATTCGCCGGACGCAGTACACTGTCGGTTCCGTCGATATAATCTTTAATCTCAATTTTATCCCAGATGTGATTGCCGCTTGTTATGACATCAGCGCCCGCATCAAGAATTGTCCGGGCAAGAGAGGGCGTCAGACCGCGTCCTGCGGCTGCATTTTCGCCGTTGACAACGATGAAATCGACGTGCGGTATTGCTCCCCCGTGTAAAAGAGCGTGTAAATCGGAGGCCGCGCGATCTCCTACAATGTCGCCGACCGCAAGTACTGTCATGCTCATTTTGTAGCGTCCTCCGTTTGATTCATATAATTGTGGTAAGGACGGAAGCAAAAACACGTTCTGCCCCCGTCCTTACTATGTGTTTTTGTTTTGAGTTTTTGTTCTGATATTAACAAAAGCTGCTTAAATTTTTGGTTAACGCATTTAAGTTTTGTCTGTGTTTTTTCAGTCGGCGTTTAGCTTTCATTAAATTGTCACGCCACGCGGCGGTTAATTTTATATTAACGGGCAAAGCCCGCTGTTTTCTTCCGTATTATATAGAATTTATATAAACGGCGGAGGGGTACCGCCGGGATAACACACCGCATACTAATGCGTTACTCTAAGAAAAACATTTAAGCTTCACACAATACTGTGTGCGTTTGCAATTTAACTTTAGTAGAATTTATCTTTTACTTTGCGTAGTCAATTACTCTACTCTCACGTATCATATGAACTTTTATCTGGCCGGGGTAATCAAGCTCTGATTCAATCCGCTTGACAATGTCGTGAGCAACTATCTTCATCTTGTCGTCACTTATTACATCAGGTTTTACCATGATGCGTATTTCTCTGCCGGCCTGGATGGCGTATGATTTTTCAACGCCTTCCGTTTCGTTTGCAATCTCCTCAAGCTTTGTCAGCCGCTTAATGTAGTTCTCAAGGTTTTCGCGCCTTGCACCGGGTCTTGCTGCCGATATAGCATCGGCTGCTTGTACTATCAGCGCTATTATTGAGCGAGGCTCGACATCGCCATGATGTGCTTCTATTGCGTGGATAACTTCTTTATTCTCACGATATTTCTTTGCCACATCGACACCAAGCTGTACATGTGAGCCTTCGGCTTCCTGTGTAAGAGCCTTGCCTATGTCATGTAAGAGTCCCGCACGACGGGCAAGTAATGAATCTACACCAAGCTCGTCGGCGAGGATGCCTGAGAGCAGAGAAACTTCGATTGAATGAACGAGTACGTTCTGACCTAAGCTTGTCCTGTACTTTAAACGTCCGAGGAGTTTTACAAGCTCAGGATTTATGCCGTGAACTCCTGTATCGAATGTAGCGCGTTCACCGGCTTGTTTAATTGCTGCATCAACTTCGCGGCGCGCCTTTTCAACCATTTCTTCGATGCGAGCCGGGTGAATGCGCCCGTCGGCAATGAGCTTTTCAATCGCTATGCGAGCGATGTCACGGCGGATTGGGTCAAACCCTGAAATTGCTATTGCCTCCGGCGTATCGTCGATGATGAGATCGACGCCTGTCAGCGTTTCGATTGTCCGGACGTTGCGTCCTTCGCGGCCGATTATGCGGCCTTTCATTTCTTCATTCGGAAGGTTGACGACTGAGACAGTCATCTCCGAAACATGGTCAGCAGCACAACGCTGTATAGCAAGTGAAAGAATGCTTTTTGCTCTTAATTCTGCCTCTTCCTTGAACTGCTGTTCGTAAGCGGAGATTTTCATTGCTGTCTCATGCTGTAACTCTTCGTCGAGAGTACGCAGCAGCTCTTCTTTTGCCTGCTCGCATGTCAACCCTGCCAATCTTTCGAGGACGGACCGCTGCTCGGCAATCAAACGCTTTATCTCCTCGCTCTGAGCTTCAACTTCACTAATTTTTTTAGCTAACAGCTCTTCCTTGCGCTCAAGGGATTCTGATTTGCGGTCAAGAGCTTCTTCTTTCTTAGCTATTCTATTTTCAGTATTTGTAATTTCGCGGCGTCTTTCTTTTATTTCGCGATCAGCTTCGTTTTTCGCCCGGAGAATTTCTTCCTTTGCCTCAAGAAGAAGTTCTTTCTTCTTTGTTTCTGATGTCTTTAATGCCTCGGCTACTATCCGCTTCGCTTCTTGTTCAGCCGAACCAATCGTGGCCTCGGCAACACGCTTGCGGTAAAGTATGCCGATTAGCACTCCAACAGGCAAACATACGACAACCGCGAGCATTGTCCATAAAATATCAGGCACTTCAGCACCTCCTTCTTTCTCAAATTTCAAAATATAACATTATTTTTCTAAATGTTAAAGAAAAGTAAGCGGCGCGCAGAGGAGCGCGAGCCGCTGGCTAATCTATATTATTTTATATCCTAAGAGGTTTTACTGTCAAGAGAAATTATAGTCAAATGCCGCTGTAGTGGGCGCAAAGTTGTAAATTTTATTTGAAATATTACGCTCACGGCTGACATATATATGATAATTAATGTATAATTACACAGAAGACTTTTAAAATATTTCATTTGTGAGGAGATGCTTTTATGAACGGATATAAGCGAATAAACCCCACCGAGCTTGACGGAAACGTCTTTCGCATGATTGGCGATGACTGGATGCTTGTCACGGCGACTGATGCGAAGGGCAGTGTCAATACGATGACAGCAAGCTGGGGCGGAATGGGCATTCTCTGGGGAGAGCCTGTGTGCTTTGTATTTGTGCGTCCGCAGCGCTATACTCACGAGTTCACCGAATCCGGCGATAAAATAACGCTTTCATTTTTTGGCGGTGGTAACCGCAGTGCATTAAATTATTGCGGCACTGTAAGCGGCCGCGATACTGATAAGATTAAAAATGCCGGCCTTACAACAATCGTCACCGATGAGGGCGCCGTTGGTTTTTCCGAAGCGAAAGTTATTATCTCCTGTCACAAGCTATACTCCGATAAATTGAAAAAAGAGTGCTTCCATGAAGTAGCACTCCTAAGCAATTATAGAAACGACGATTTCCACACCGTATATGTCTATAAAATTGATGGCGTATATACAAAAAACGAACCCTGATTTTAAAGTATAGTTTAAAAGGCAGCAAGCAACGTAAAAGCAAGAATACTTCAACATAAAGAGAAGTGGTTGATATAAAAAATCGACCACTTCTTTTTGCTTTGTATTTTTTAGTACAAGTATTTATTACTGCCCGCGGTTCATGCGCCTGACGACGCTTTCGTATTCTTCATCGTACGTGATAGTGCGCTTTGCGACGCCGCTTTCGATTGCAGCACAAGCGACGGCGGCAGCGACGGCGGGCGCTACGCGGCGGTCAAAAGCCGCAGGGATGATGTAGTCAGCCGAAAGCTCGTCGTCGGATATTAAGCCTGCAAGCGCATTTGCGGCGGCAAGCTTCATCTCGTCGTTGATTTCCCTTGCTCTTACGTCAAATGTGCCGCGGAAGACACCGGGGAATGCAAGGACATTGTTTATCTGGTTAGGATAATCGCTTCTGCCGGTTGCAATTACAGCAGCACTGCCAAGTTTTGCGTCCTCGGGGAAAATTTCAGGTGTCGGGTTTGCACATGCGAAGACAATCGGGTCAGGCGCCATTGAGCGCACCATTTCAACCGTAACCGTACCCGGTGCGGAGACACCGATGAAAACATCAGCACCGCGCATAACGTCGGCAAGCGAGCCTTTTTCACAGTTCGGGTTTGTAATCTCCGCCATCTCTGTTTTAATCCAGTTCATGTGCTCCGTGCGCCCTTTGTAAATAGCGCCCTGTCTGTCACAGAGGATGATGTTACGGAGCCCGGCCGACAGAAGCAGACGGGTAATTGATACGGCTGCAGCACCGGCACCACAAACAACGAGTTTTATATTTTCAAGCTGCTTTCCGACAACGCGAAGGGCATTTTTCAGGCCCGCTAATGTAACAATAGCTGTGCCGTGCTGGTCATCGTGGAATATCGGAATATCGCAGCACGCCTTGAGCTTTTCTTCGATTTCAAAGCAGCGCGGGGCTGATATGTCCTCAAGGTTTACACCGCCTACGCTGCCGGAGATAAGGCGGATAGTTTCAACAATTGTGTCAACATCGTGGCTTTTTATGCAGAGGGGGAAAGCGTCAACGTCGGCAAATGACTTGAAAAGTACGCATTTACCCTCCATTACGGGCATGCCTGCCTCAGGGCCGATGTCGCCGAGACCTAAAACGGCTGTGCCGTCGGTGACGACAAGGCAAAGATTGTGACGGCGTGTTAGCTCATATGATTTTTCAATATCTTTTTGTATTTCAAGGCACGGGGTTGCAACACCCGGCGTGTAGGCGAGCGACAACTCCTCCCGGTTTGTGACAGGAACAGTTGCGACAACTTCAATTTTCCCGCCCCATTCATAATGTTTTTTTAGCGATTCTTCCGCGTAATTCATCCTTCGTTTTTCTCCCGGTTGATTTTATATGTATTACATCCGATTTCATAAAGATTGACGCCACGGCTGTCAATAGCGACAATAGCGGGAAAATCTACAACAGTGAGCAGCCGTACGGCTTCGGCGCCAAGATCATCGTAGCAGACAATTTCCGAATGAACGATGCTGCGCGCTATCAAGGCGGCAGCGCCGCCGGTAGCGGCAAAGTAAACAGCGCCGTGCTGTTTCATAGCTTCAATAACATCTGTGCTCCGGGTGCCCTTGCCTATCATGCCTAAAAGCCCGCGCTCAAGAAGCTGCGGCGTATACTTGTCCATCCGGTAGCTTGTCGTGGGGCCAAAAGAGCCACTGGCGCGTCCCGGCGGGGTAGGGGTCGGGCCGGCATAGTATATTATCTGCCCATGAAGATCAATGGGAAGCGGCTCGCCCTTCTCTAAAAGCTCAATAAACTTTTTGTGAGCCGCGTCCCGGGCAGTCAGTATCTTGCCTGTGATTAAAACATTATCGCCAGCCTTCAGCGATAAGGCGACATCGCGCGTCAGCGGCGTTGTAATTCTTATTGTGTCAGCGTTTATGTATGCCACGTTTAAATCCTCCCCAACGTTTTATATCACAGCTTCACCGTGGCGCGCTGCATGGCAGCAGATGTTGACGGCTACGGGCATGCCGGCGATGTGAGTGGGATACGATTCTATATTTACGGCAAGGCATGTTATCCTGCCGCCAAGCCCGCCGGGGCCGACACCGGATTCATTTATACGGCGAAGAGCTTCAGCTTCAAGCTCAGCGTATCTCGGGTCGCTGTTGCGAGAGCCGACGGGACGAATGGTGGCGAGCTTTGCAAGCTGCGCGGCTTTATCCATAGTGCCGCCGATGCAAACGCCGACAATCGTTGGCGGGCATGGGTTCGGTCCTGCTTCAACGACTGTTTTGACGATGAAATCAAGCACGCCGTCAACTCCGTCAGCAGGCGTCATCATTTTAATGCGGCTCATGTTTTCACTGCCGAAGCCTTTGCACGTTACGGTCAGCTTTATCTTGTCGCCCGGTACAATGTCGGTATAAATAACAGCCGGTGTGTTGTCGCCTGTGTTTTTCCGGTCAAAAAGCGGGTCAGAAACGATTGATTTGCGAAGATAACCTTCGCTGTACGCTTCGCGCACACCCTCGTTTATTGCATTGGCAAAACTTCCGCCCGTGATGTGAACATCTTGCCCAACCTCGGCAAAAACAACGGCCATGCCGGTGTCCTGACACATGGGGACGCGCTCGTTTTTTGCGATGATGTCGTTTTCGATTATCTGCCCTAAAATGGCTTTGCCGACGGGCGATACTTCACGGTCAACAGCACTTTCAAGAGAGGAGAGAACATCGTCGCCTATTTCATAATTTATGTTTATAAAAAGAGTTTTTATGGTGTCCTTAATCTGACATGCGGTAATTTCTCTCACTTTGACTGACACCTTTCGTATTATCTTGTGGTTTTATTAAATGTTTATTGCGACGAATAATAGCTGCAGCGAAATGTTTTACTATATCCATGACATTTTAACAGCCGCCAGATGTCAGGTCAATAGGCGAGCCACCAAATTTTAGGCAAAACAGCGGCCGCCAGAGGTCAAAACAAATGGCGGCTGTAATAAAAAGGTGCAATTAGTTTTATACCGTTTTGGAGAAGGGGTGAGATTGTGCTTTTTTGTCGCTCTTCGCCCGTTCTGTGGCTATTTTTTGCCAAGCTCGCGCTCAAAAAACTCAATGATTGGGGCGGGGGTATCGAAAAAGCTGTAGATTGAGCGGCATTCCGGCGTCATAAAGCCTTCGTCGATAGTCTTTTCTAATAGTGAGTGCATCAGCGTGTAGTATCCTTTAGTGTTAAGTACAGCGACGGGCTTTGAGTGACGGCCAAGCTGTCGCAGGACTATCACCTCGAAAAACTCATCGTACGTACCAATGCCGCCGGGCAGCACGACGAAAGCATCAGAGCGGTCAATAAGCAAAGACTTGCGCTCATGCATCGTTTCGGTGATGATAAGCTCGTCGCAGTCGTCGTATAAAACACCGTCGCGGTTGAAAAAATACGGTGCGACGCCGATGACAATACCGCTCTTTGACTTGGCTCCACGCGCAGTGGCACCCATAACGCCGGTGTTGCCGCCGCCGAATATTAAAGTGTGTCCGCCGGCAGCTATTAAAGTGCCAAGCTCAAAGGCAGCGTCTTTGTATTCCTTTGCTATATCGTCGCTTGCCGCGCCAAATAAACATATATTCATTGATTTATACTCCGTTTTGTTTCTTTTTTTTTGTTGTAGTGATGTTTATTATTAATTCGTCAGCACGCTATATATTGTTTCCGCTATTAATTGGTGGCCTTTTTTGTTCGGATGAGGATCATAACCGGCAAATGCTTCATTTTCCGCATACTCGGCATTTATGACGTCATAAACGTCGGCAAAGGCGGAGTAAACATCCGCTACCGTATAACCAAGTGATGATGCATTTTCCTTTATGATGCTGTTGAGCCTGCTGACAAGCTCATCTGACATTTCCCTGACTAAGACTTTTGTATCGACGAAATCAAGCACATCGTCAAGCGATTTGTAAGGATTGTATATAGTTTGAATTATGATTTTTGCGTCAGGAGCTAACTCTCGGATCGATGAAACAATTTTAGGCAAGTCAACGCTGAAGTCGGCGATGCCGTCGTCTGTTTTTATTTTAAAGTTTGTAAAAAGCGAAGGAAGCGAAGCATTGCGAAGTGATTCGTCCGTTACGGTGCTTAAGACTGAATACTGCGCTATCATATCGATTGTTGGTGATAAAACGTTGTTCGCACCGATGCTGACCGTGACAATGTCGGCGCCGCGGAGCATAGGAGTGTTGCCATTTGAAATATAGTCGATAAGTTCAGTGCTCGTCTGACCGTTTACACCGTAATTATATTCGACAAAGTTATAAGAGGGCATATCAAGAGCCAGCATTTCCCTCAGTCGGGCAGAATAACGCTCGACGTCGGCGTTATCTAAGCCATAACCGCGGCAGATTGAGTCGCCGAGCGCGACATAAACGACAGTGTTTTCATCAGATTCGTCCGGGGTTGGTTCTGTTGTTTCGTTATCTTGAGTATCTGTTCTTACATCCGTATCTTTTACTTCATCGGTACCGATGCTTTCTTCTCCGGATGTGCTTTCGTCGTCTTTTACTGCACTGTCGGTTGCTGTTTGCGTTGTATCGGATGTGTCGCTACCTTTTTCATCTGCGCCGCATGCGGCAATTGACGTTATTATAAGTGCGAAAAGCACCGAACACAGTATTAATATTTTGCAACTTATTGCTGCGTTGATTCTTTTTTCTTTCATTTTAGCTTCTTTCTAAATCTTCTTTTTGTATTAAGTTTTATCCATTTAAAATAAAGTACACACGTCTATATTTATGTATAGGATAAATCAGTGTATGAAAAGACGCCCTATGCATTTTATTTTAAAATTATACTTTTCAAATTATACCCTTATTGTAGGCTAAATAAGGCATAAATTCAAGCATAGTGTGAGATGTGAGTAAACAATTAATTCTTTACTTTACCAAGTGGCATTTAGACAGGAAAGTTGTACGCTTTTTCTTGCGCAATTATAAAAACATATCATATAAAGACCATGAAAATTGAAATATAGTAATGGCAATATATTGACAATTATACAATAATAATGTAGCATTATAACAAGAGGAAACGGAGGATATTTAAAGGTGAATTGTGACTTTATTATACACAAAAGGGAAAAAGGACGCATAAATAAAAAAAGCTAAGCCAAAGCGATAAAGACGTAAGACATAGTGATGATAGTACTTTTGGCGCTTGTTTTATCAGCAGGTTTTTGCTGCTTGTGCAATTGGTCCTGGCTGAAAGCTCCTAATAAATGACAGACATAAACTTACATGTACGAATACAAATAATTAATTAAACAGTTAACTGAATTTTGGTAAACTGCGAAAGGAAGCACCTTTTATAATGAAAAGTATTACATACAGAGTAGCAGCATTCCTTTTGTGTATTATAATTTTCGCCGGTGTTTTTCCGGTTGTCGTGACGGCGGCCGATAACGAACCGGCGCCGATAACGGAGGATACGGTTTTTCATGTTCGCCCCGTGAAGGATAACGGGTATGTAGTATCGGCGGAAAAGTATAACGCTTATGAAAGCGAGCATTTCCAGATTCTCTGGGGCAACAAAAACAATTCGGTTATAACGCAGAAGTGGCTTGAGGGAAATGCAGAGATACTTGAGTCATGCTGGAAACTCTTTATCGAAGAGATGGGAATGTCGCCGCCTTCGCTTTGCACAAGAAAAAGCGGTGATCAGAAAACGCATTATAAAGTTAACCTTATTGTAATGGGAACAGGAATTGCGGGGTATGAGTCCGGCTGGGCATACGGAGGTATTGACAGCGAGGGCTATGCTTATATGATGTGCGACGTCAATGCCCTGACGCCTTCGCCACAATCATGGGTAACACCTCACGAGTTCGGACACTGCGTCCATTTTGCACAGAACTACAACAGCTGGGGGAACAGCCCATACCTCGGTCCGTGGTATGAAGCTATCGCAAACTGGTTCCGTGAGCAGTATCTTTACAGTGATTATTACACATCAAACCAGTCATACAGAACAGACCTGTCGCCGCTTTATCTGCGCAGCATAAGTTTAACGGCGACAAATGGCCGCGCTTATTATGAGGCATGGCCGATCTTTCAATATCTTGTGGAAAACCCCGACAATCTTGAGGGGTACGGAAAAGACTTCGTTGTAAAACTTTTGCAAAACGGCACTGCGAGCGGATATATTTATAAGATGATAGAGGATCTTGCTGAAGCGGAGCTTTCCGAAACGCTTGGATATTTCGCCGCACACATGGCGACGCTTGATTTCAAGAATCAGAAAAACTATCTTGCAAAGATGAGATCGCTTGTTACGTCCGGTGAGTTTTTCTGGCAGCAGTTTTATACATTGCTTGAGCCTGTGCTGGGCAGAGAAAATGTCTACACCGTTCCCACAGAAAGAGCACCGCAGCAGGCGGGGTATGTTATCACCCCCCTTACAATAACGGGCGATGAAATTACTGTAACACTTAACGGTCTTATAAAAGAAGATGGTGCTGCCTGGCGCGCTTGTATAGTAACTGTCACAGATGACAGCACGAATTACTCAAAGCTGTTCGGTGATGGTGAGACGATGACGGTTTCGACAGAAGGTGTCAAAGAAGCCTATCTGACGGTTGCTGCAACGCCCGATTTAAGTAAATATGTAAAATATACTATCCCGACATGGAACGATGCCTCATCCGAGGAATCGATTCCGTTTGATAAAAAGCCACGCTATCCTTTTGAAGTTACGATAACTGGCGCTGAACCCTCACCGCGCACGATTAAAAGAGATAGCAGAGGAAAACCTCATCCGAACGGCGGCGGATTTGTTGCTTCAACAGCATCCGTTGATAAAAATGCATACGTCGGGCCGAATGCAATGGTTTTAGGGAATGCAAAGGTTCGCGGCAACGTGCGTATTGAGGGCAATGCCGTCGTCATGGGGAATGCTGTTGTAAAGGATAACGTTATTGTTTCCGGTTACGCCATCGTTGCGGGCAATGCAAAGGTATCTGATAATGCGTATATCGGAGATTATGCCATCGTATCAGGTAGCGCAAAGATTTCCGATAACGCAAAGGTAATTGAGAGTGCCTATGTCTTTGGCAATTACAGCATGTCAGATAATTCTATTGCAAAGGGGCTTGCCCTTTGCCTTGGTTCCGGTTCTCTCTCGGGTCAGGCTGTTGCGGACGGTGACTTTTATGACGACAGCGGCGCTAAAATAAATAAAGGCACCGTATGCGGCTATTTATCATCGACAAACACTGCATATATAAGAAAACGTCCGCAGGAGAAAGGGCTTTACCTCGGGTATACATTCGATAACGACGACGGATTGCTGACAAAAGAAAGGTTTAGTTCGACTTATGCCCGCGTTTTTGGCGCCACATGGTTCAGCGAAGGTAAAAATGGCGCTTACTCCTTTGATGGTGAGTCGCAGTACATATCGCTTGACGCATCAGTCCTTTATACGAACAATATGCAAATTAAGATGAATGTTCTCTGGAATGGCGGTGATGCCAGCGGTAATGTGTTTTACTTCGGTGGAAATGGTGCTTATATGTACTTTACTCCGTCAGGTGAGGGCGGTGTTGCGGAACTTGTACTCTCTGATGGAGAGAAGACGCAGCGCATAGCGTCAAATAAGGCTATGCCTGTGGGAGAATGGGTTGAAGTTATCATCACTTTATATGATGGTGTCGGCGCGTTGACAATAGGCGATGAAAGAGTAGCGTGCAGTGAGCTTAGTGTTTCACTGGCTGATATAAGATCAAAAATTGACGCATTCAGCGCATATTACCTCGGACGCGGTGAAGCGGATGATTCGTATTTCGCAGGTTCACTTGACTATATTAAGTTTTACTTTGAAAACGCATCCGCTGTTGACCTGACACCGATGGCAGCTGTTGATACAGGCGATGAAACGGACACGGATACTGCTGATGCATCAGATGAAAGCAACGGCAGCGAAAAGAATGGTAACAGCACGCTGGCAATTATTCTGCTTGCAACATCAATAGTAGCTCTTGCGCTTGTGGCAACCGCTCTTTATATGTTCGTGCTCAGGGGAAAAGGTAAGAGTAACAGTAACACAAATGAAAACAGCGGCAAGGGCGGTAATAACGACAAGGACGCAGAGTAAAATAATAATCGTGATGGGTAAAGCTATTAACTTGTAGCTGTTTAAGTGTTTAGGTTACACTCATTATGAAAACTTGACACTAAAAAAATGCCGGGCGGTAAACAGATACTATCTGTTTATCGCCCGAACTTTTAATATAAAAGCATGGGGAAAATAATAAACGCTTAATGTACCCCCGCGTATGAGTTGTAAGTAAGTCTAACCAGCTATCATGCACTATCATAGCTTTGTGCGGGTGGATATATCATGAGCAGTATAGATAATTGAGTTTATAAAGAATGGGAAAAGAAACGCCGGAGCTATTGCTCCGACGCTTCATTAATTCTTTAAGAATCACGCTGTAAAACTAAGTATAGTTGTTTCTCAGTTATAATTATTACTTTCTCTTTATAACGGCAACGCCGAATACTGAAACGACAGTCATGACAAGAGCAGCAGCGCCTGTAACAACGGAACCGCATCCGCCCTTCTTCTCATCTTCAGCCTTTGTATCTTCGCTACCGGAAGTTTCAGGAGTATCGGATGTTTCGGGAGCCTTTGTTGTATCTTCGGTCTTTGTTGTGTCGGCGGTTGTATCTTCAGGCTCGTTGTTGCCGTAAAGGTCGACTTCTTCCATTTCCTCGTATGTCGGAGGAGTGCCGTATGCAGCATAAATAGCAGCTATTTCATCAGCAGAGAGAACTCTGTTGTAAATTAAGCACTCATCAACAAAACCATTAAGTGCCGGGTCCCAGTAGTTGCAGCTTGTGTAAATGTAGCAGCCGGCTTCTTCATAGTTTTCAACATACGGGTTCGGTGTCTGAGTATTTGTGCCTATGTATTCGCCGTTGAGATAAAGCTCAGTTGTTGTTGTTTCACCATCTTCGTTAGGGATGCATGTGATGGTGATAAATGTCCACGGAAGCGGAACTTCTGCGGTTTTATCATATAAGCTCTTTTCAGGACGAATTTCAGGGCGTGTACCTGCAGGATTGTTGCTTCCGAGCGACGGGCCGTAGCCAGTCCATGCATTACCGCCTTCGTATGGGTTTACGGTGTTACCCCAGCAACCAATCCAGTTTTCAGGGTTTTGATTCTGCTGACCGTACCAAAGTATCGGAGAGTAGCTTCCTGCTGTTAAATCCATAAACCAAATAGCCATCGTGAATCCTTCATTACCAGGATTAAGGAAACGTATACCATCGGTTTGATCAGATTGCCAGCAGTAGCCATCGACACCCGTCCACCAGATGTATTCGTCTTCATCCCAAAGGGGTTCGGAGAAGTTCTGGCCTATCCAAACGGCGTCCTCGCCACCCTCGACTTCGTTTTTCAGGTTACCATCAAGCTTGAACCAGCCGATAAGGCCATCCTGCGGGATGTCATCTTTGCTAACGGCATTAACGGCAGTCGCAAATGTTGCAATCATAATGACCGCAAATACTAAACTAAGTACGCGTCTCATGAATATCCTCCATTTTTTTGCGGCGAATAATGCCGCTTTGACGTTACGGGTTTACCCGTTGTACACATTATTATACATAATCATTTAACAATTGTCAATAACGAGGAAATAAAATATTATGATATAACAGCTTGGTAATTAAAAACATTGATTATATTGTATAGAGCACATATTCACAATGTAAATATTAGACAGCATACCGGCAATTCTATTTAATATGGAAATCTCATATGATAACGTGATATAATATCATAAAGGCTCGGGGAATATCACCCGATGCGGTTTTATTTATGAGGTAAAATGATGTCAAATAAAGATAAAAACAATAATGAAAAAAAGGTTATCGCCAGTCGCATGGGAAAGGTCGGAGGGCAGGCTGTTCTTGAAGGCGTAATGATGAAGTGCGGCGACAATATTGCTTTGTCTGTCCGCCGTGAGGACGGCAGCATTTCTGTTCGCAAAATGCAGTTCCGCTCAATACGCAAGCGTGTGAAATTTTTCAACTTGCCAATCATACGTGGTTTTGTTAACTTCATTGAAATGATGAAGTTGTCGTTTTCAACTTTATCGGACTCCGCTAATATGCTCGGGCTCGACGAGGAGCTTGAGGAAACGAAGTTTGAGCGCTGGCTGCGTGATAAATTCGGCCGCGGCGTGCTTGATTTTATGATGGTGCTTGGAACAGTGCTTGGCGTCGCGCTTGGTGTCGGGCTTTTTGCCTTGCTGCCGACTTATCTTGCCAATGTTATTAAAAAAGCGTCGCCTAACTTAGAGTCAAGCTGGTTTGTCAGCTTGTTTTCCGGAATTCTCCGCATTGCCATTTTTGTTTTATATATATGGCTCGTATCTTTTATGCGCGAGATAAGGCGCACATTTGAATATCATGGAGCGGAGCATAAGTCGATAGCATGCTATGAGGCAGGGCTTGAGCTTACGCCTGAAAATGCGAAAGAATGCACGCGCTTTCATCCGCGCTGCGGCACAAGCTTTATATTTGTCATACTTATAATCAGCATACTTATCTTTTCGGTTGTACCATCCGTCTGGCGATGGTATGTACAGTCGGCAGTGAAACTGCTTATGCTGCCCCTTGTTATGGGCATAAGCTTTGAGTACTTAATGTATGCAGGAAAGCATGACAATTTAGCTACAAAAATTTTATCGGCGCCGGGGCTTTGGATGCAGCGCATAACAACGCGTGAGCCTGACCTTGACCAGCTTGCGGTTGCGATTACGTCGCTGAAATTAGCGATGCCGGAGGAATTCCCCGATTTTGACCCGCACACATATGATAAGAGCAAGGTAGAGACATCGCAAACGAAAGAAGAAGTAAAAGAAACAGATGCTGTAGCAAAGACGGCGGCTGATGAAAACAGCGCCGAGACAACATCAGAATCGACAACGACGCCGACGGAGGGGCTTACCAATTGACGCTTCGTGAAGCTGAGGTGGCACTTGAAGGGGCCGGTATAAAAACCGGTGCATTTGATGTTCTCATTATGGCGGAAGAAGCGTCCGGGTGCTCGCGAGCATCGCTTCTTGCGTCGCGGGGAGAAGATATATCGCACAAAGCGTGGTTTTGTCGGTTTTACGAAATGTTGCAGCGGCGGCTTCGCCGCGAGCCGCTTCAATATATAATAGGGAAGTGGGAGTTTTACGGGCGAAGCTTTACTGTGACGCCTGATACGCTGATACCCCGCCCCGAAACGGAAATGCTTGTCGATTTTGCAGTAAAGCATCTTAATCCGAATGCTGTGGTTGCCGACTTGTGCTGTGGCACAGGAGCGGTTGGCATAAGCGTTGCGCTTGAAGTGGGCTGCCGCGTTATATGTGCCGATATTTCGCAAAAAGCACTTGATGTTGCAAGGCAGAATGCTGTGAAACTCGGTGCTGCCGATAAAATAAGCTTTGTTTTGGCTGACGTTTTGGCAGGTGATAAGCCTGACGGAGAATTTGATATGATTCTCTGCAATCCCCCGTATGTTCGCTCGGGTGATATAGACACACTTGAGCCTGAACTGTCATATGAGCCGCGCCTTGCGCTTGACGGCGGGGATGACGGGCTGCTCTTTTACCGCGCTGTTACAAAAAACTATGCGGACAAGCTCAAACCGGGTGGGGGTTTTGTCTATGAAATCGGGTATGACCAAGCGGATGACGTAAAAAATATAGCAAAAGAGCATGGTTTTGACTGTGATGTGTATAAAGACTCATCCGGTTTGCAGCGAATGGTCGTTTTGAAAAAAACCAATAGAAATGAAAAGTAAAAAGAATCTCCTATGGCAGATAAAATGCCATAGGAGAATTTTTATGCCAAGAAATTATAGTTACATTAAAGGCGTCAGATCACGTCCCCATTCTTATTTTTGCTTGAATTTGGGTCAGCTTGATTTTCAGCTTGCTCTGTGGCGACATCGGATATGCTATTCTCTGTACCTTCACCTGAATTTATACTTGTTTCATCAAGTGAATTCACTGTATTTGATGTATTAGTTGCTGGCGGAGACATCACCGGAAGCTCAAACCAGAATGTGCTCCCCGCTCCTTCTTCACTTGATACACCGAAAGTCGTGTTGTGAAGAAGAAGTATCTCTTTTACAATCGAAAGGCCGAGACCGGAGCCGCCGAGCCCACGCTTGTGTGTTTTATTTGCCTTTTCTATTTTATAATATCTGTCCCAGATCAGCGGAAGGTCTTTTTCCGCTATGCCTTCGCCGGAATCTTGCACTTCAACCCTGACACGTGAGCCGCGTAGAAGCAAGCGCACGATGACAGTCTTGTCTTCACCCGTATAATTAATTGCATTGCCTACAAGGTTGTAAAGCACCTGCAAAATCCGCGTCTTGTCCGCCCTTACGTAAATCTGTCCGCTGCCCTCATATATTATTTTGTATCCCTCGCGCTCGTTTAGCTTGTCAAAGCGGACAATAGTTTCTCTCACGGCATCCGTGATGCTGAAAACGGTCATATTGAGCTGCTGTTTGCCCGTCTGAAACCGCGATATTTCAAGCAAATCATTGACAAGCGTTGAAAGCCGTTTTGTTTCCTCAATGATAACCTGCAGGTTTTCGCTTGTGTTCTCGCCCGGAATATCGCGCATGACCTCTGTGTAACCTTCAATCATTGTCAGGGGCGTTCGCAGGTCGTGCGATATATTTGCTATCAGCTCTTTCTGCATCCTGTCGACTTTTGTAAGCTCATATGCGACATGGGTGAGCGTTTCATTAAGCTCGTTTATCTCACGATAGCTGCCACAGACGCCGCTGCCGTCATAGGTGCCGCCGACGAGCTTTTTCGCTTCTGCGTTGACATCAGCTATCGGTTTCGATACTCGCCACGATATTGCAAAAGCAAGGATAACGGCGACAATTATAAGTATTGCCGATATAAAGCCAAGCTGGATTGTCAGAGTTTTTACAGTAGCGGAGACAGGCGTCATCGCACGGTTGAGGAAAATAGCCCCTTTTGACCCGTCAGAAAAGGTGACAGCCTTGACGTATATTGCGCTTTTCGGCATTGAGGAGTCAGAGAGCCCCGTGCCGTTAAAGTCAAAGACATCGGAGGAAACTTTAAGCTGTATGCTTTCAAAGTAAGTTTTGTCCTTTGAATTCCGCGCCTTTGTATAAAGGTCCGCAAGCATATTTGTTTCGCTGTGAATTAGACATGTATCTGTCACGTGAGAAGATGCTATTGTATGTGCAAAGTCACCTGTTATCGAGTACACACTCACACAGGTCTCATTTTCCTTTGCTATATACGAGACAATGGAGGTGAGATTGTTCGACTCAAGATTTTTTTCAATAGTCCGTGTGTTGTGCTTCATCCCCTGAAGGACAATAGCGCTGTATATATCGTCAAGCAAGAGAATTTGAAAGGTCCAAAGAAGAGCGACGGTTACCGCGACAAATATAAATAGATATTTAAGTATCTTCCACCTGACGCCGGGAACACGTTTACGCCGGTGCCGGGGCTCATTTTTATTATTCTTTAAAATAACGGTAGATTTTTTATCGCTCCCCCCGATTATTGAGTTGCTGTCATATCCGCCGGGGGATGTAGCATTAACATATTGATTCAATTTCTCGTTATTCTGCGGAGTGCCCACAAATTACCCTTCTTTTCTTAGATTTATTTATTCGCACTCTTATACATTCTCGTCAAATCTATATCCGACCCCGCGGAGCGTTGTTATATGCTTTGCGTAGGCACCGAGGCTGCGGCGAAGCAGCTTTATATGCGTATCAAGCGTTCTGTCGTCACCGTAGAAGTCATAACCCCATACCTCGCTTAAGAGCTTGTTGCGGGACAGGGCGATGTTTCTGTTTTTGAGCATATAAAAGAATAAGTCGTATTCTTTCGGCGACATATCGACGCGCTTACCGTCAATGTATACAAGCCTTGCTGTGATATCGGCTTTAATTCCGCCGAGCTCAATTATTTCATGTTTAGGCTCGCTTTGTGACCCAGAAGACGCGGAGGACGCGCCTTTTGTGCGTTTCATTATCGCTTCAACGCGGAGCATCAGCTCTTTCGGCGAGAATGGTTTGACTACATAGTCATCAATGCCAAGCTCAAAGCCGTTGATTTTGTCGTATTCCTCGCCCCGTGCGCTGAGCATTATGATAGGTATATCTGAAAATTTGCGTATCTCGCGGCAAGCGGAGAAGCCGTCAAGCTCCGGCATCATTATATCGATTATGGCGATGTCGTATTTATTTTCACGGCATTTTTTTATTGCTTCCATACCATCGCCGGCTTCATCGATTTCGTGACCCTCAAAAGCTGCATATTTGCCGATCAGAGTGCGTATTTTTTCCTCATCGTCAACAACAAGGATCTTATACATGCCGCGCAATACCTCCGTTTTTCATGAATTTTCTACTATAATTTAATTATAAATAATTCATCCTTTTATTTCAACTCTCCCAATGATTTCTACTACTTTTCACTATATCGTTTTTCTTGCATTGCTTTACCTGTTCAACTAATAGCTAAGGCCGCGGCAAGCTACATTTACCACGGCCTCTTGTTTTTTATGTTGTGTTAATGCTTTTCCTTATGACTGCACACGTTGATGTGAACGGGGAAGTATTTTTTCACTTTTAAACTTCGTGAAAATTAATTTTCAGCGTCGCCAAACTCTACATCGTCAGATGGCTGTCTTTCAAAGCACTTAATCTTTACATCTTTATACTTGCCATCACGTACGATTGTCACATCAAGGATATCCCCGACCTTATGCTTGCGCAGTATAGCCTTCAGATCGGCTGTAGATGTGATTTCAGTGCCCTCTACAATTGCTATACGGTCGCCGGGTTTGAGAACATCGTCGTTATAACCTTTTGTTAAATCGTAAACATACAGACCAAGCGCATTAACGCGGTACTGCATTGCCTTGTAGTAGTTATCGATGTTTATAACGGTTACACCGATAGATACTCTGCCTTTGACGTAGCCGTACTCGAGTATCTGATTTGCAACATTGACAACATCGTTGATCGGAATTGCAAAACCAAGACCTTCAACGCCCGTTTCAGAATACTTCGCATTTATAATACCGACAAGCTCACCTGCAAGGTTGAACATTCCGCCGCCCGAGTTGCCGGGGTTGACGGCAGCATTTGTCTGCAGCAGGTTCATTGTCTCGTCTTCAACCGTTATCTCGCGGTCAAGAGCGCTGATTATTCCGTTCGTTACCGTGCCGCCAAGTTCACCGAGCGGGTTGCCGATAACGACTATCTCCTCACCAACAGCAAGGTAGTTGCTGTCGCCGATTACAGCGGGTTTAAGACCTTTCGCATCAATTTTAAGGATTGCAATATCAATATCTGTGTCAGTGCCGAATATTGTCGCTTTGTATTCCTCGCCGTTGTTCAGACGTACGGTGATTCTATCGGCTTTACCGTAGTTGCTGTCGGTTATTACGTGGTTGTTCGTGATAATGTAACCGTCTTCTGAGATGATTACGCCACTGCCGGCGCCCTGTGTGTAGAAAAAGCTCTGTTTTGTTGCATATTCAGTTGTTATTTCAACGACAGAGTCCTTGACTTCAGCAACGACACTTGCAATTGTCCCCTTGTCTTTTGTGCCAAGTGAATCAGGCTTTAATACTATGCCAGTAGGAGTATTGGGCTTGTTTTCATTATCGCCGTCTTTATTATCAGCACTATCTTTATCATTCGACGGATTTTCTGCCTTTGTGTCGTCATTTACATTCTGAGTGTTGTCATACTGCTTTGACGCAATGTAATATCCGCCGAAAGCCGCTGCTGATACGAGAAGGCAAAAAGCTAAAACGGCTGATATGATGGCAAGAACGCGATAAGTGCCACGGCGTTTTTTGCCGTTACCGTTGCCACCTGACGGTGGTGTAGGAGAAAAGCCTGACGAGTCAAACGTCCCGTATCCATTCACACCACCGGTGTTTCTGTCAAAATCAGAATTATCATCGGGTGTGTAATTATAAATATATTCGGCCATAACTATTTATTTACTCTCCTCTTTCTGACATTTATTGATATGCAGCCCGTTTATTTTTACCAAGGCCGCTTGTTTTATTCTTGTGGGCATATTATAATTTTACTATGTGATTGTTTTATGACGATGCGCGGAAAGTTAATTGAATTATCGGAATACACACGCTGTACTTTTGTGTATATTATTGGAACAAATCTGTCCTTATTATTCTAACACATAAATCACAGCGGTGCAAAGAATGTATTGTAACCCTGCAGTATTGTGCAGCACAATTATTGTGCCGTGTGATGCAGAAAAAATAACAGTAAAACATAGCACAGTTTAACAGTATAAAAATAAAAAATGGAAGAGGACGCAAGACGTGAAACTTGACTACAAAAAGACAATTTACATCGGCCTTGCCTTTTTTCTTATCTGCGCTTTTTGGCAGGCATATGACAACATCATTCCGAAAATTCTCACCGATAAGTTCGGTCTCTCCCAGACGTGGAGCGGCGCTGTTATGGCGCTTGATAACATACTTGCCCTTTTCATGCTGCCGCTTTTCGGCACTCTTTCCGACAGAACAAATACCCGTCTCGGCCGGCGTACGCCTTATATAATCGTCGGAACGATTGCAGCGGCAGTAGTTTTCGTTTCTCTTGCGTTTGTTGATAATATTCAGCTGTCGCATCTGTCAGAGCTGCGCGGTGATAATGCCGCGTCGGTTTTATATAACCATGAGTATAAAAATACCGTTAAAACGCCGGGCGGCGACGCTTTTGACATCTCCAGTATTTTCACCGAGGATGAGTTTACCTCTATTACAACCGACACATACGCCGCTATCAAAAGCGACGGCACGATGGTGCTTTATAAAAACCTCGATGAAGCAAAAAAAGCCGAGGGCGTGAGCAATGCTAACGGAGATGGCAACACCCGTTTAGTCAATGTATATACGGAATACGTCGTTCCGCTGCGGCAGGCGTATGCAAGCGAGGTTACAAAGTCAAACCCGTGGATTTTTGCGTTCTTTATTATACTGCTTTTCATCGTTCTCGTATCCATGTCCATTTTCCGCTCCCCTGCCGTTGCCCTGATGCCTGACGCCACAATAAAACCGCTTCGCTCAAAGGCAAACGCAATTATAAATCTGATGGGTACATGCGGCGCAATAATTGTGCTTGTGCTCGGGATTGTGTTCGGGACGGGTAAAAAGGAAAATGCTCTTATGAGCTATATTGCATTTTTCTCAGTCATTGCGGGAATCATGTTAATATCGCTCGCCGTCTTTCTTTTAAAGGTCAGGGAGCGCCGCTTTGTAAGTGAAATGCAAGCCGAAAGCAAAAAATACGGCATAGAAGATGACGAAAGTGATAACGAAAGCGAAAGCGGAAGTAAAGGTGGTGGTGAGGAGAAGCATCGCATGACAGCGCCTGAGCGCCGCTCGTTGCTCCTTATCCTTGCGTCAGTTGTCCTTTGGTTTTTCGGCTACAATGCTGTCATCAGCAAGTATTCTGTCTATGCCGGCGCTGTTCTTGGGCTTGATTACAACCTCACTCTTATTATTGCACAGGGCGCAGCTGTTGTTTCGTATTTGCCTGTCGGCATCATAGCATCGAAAATCGGGCGTAAAAAGTCGATTCTCGCAGGAATTGTGCTTCTTGATATTTCATTTTTCACAGCATCGTTTCTGCGCGAAGGCAGCCCTGCAATACTAATGAACATTATGTTTGCCCTGGCAGGCATCGGCTGGGCTACGATAAACGTCAACAGCTTCCCGATGGTCGTTGAGCTTTCGCGTTCCTCCGATGTTGGCAAGTACACGGGATTTTACTATACGGCAAGCATGGCAGCGCAGACGCTTACACCTATTATCAGCGGCGTTTTTCTTGATATGAAAATGACCTCCCTTTTCCCGTACGCTACAATATTCGTATCGCTTTCATTTTTAACAATGCTGCTTGTGCGCCACGGCGATTCACGTCCCGGTGACGTAAAACCATCGCTTGAAAGATTTGCGGAGGTTGACTGAGGGCGGGCATGATTATGATTAAGATATGCCTAATTATTAGTATTGGCGGGGTTATGTTAAAGTTACATCCCTCTATTACAATTTTATTGATAATATCAGCAGCGATTCCGCTTTTCTTCATATATTCCGTTGGCGGGAGGAGCCACCGCCCCGATTTTCCTGAGTTTTACGGCCTTTTATGCGCTCACAGAGGCTTATTTAAAAATGCTGCTCCTTACGACCGCCCGGAAAACTCACTTGGCGCTTTCCGTGCCGCTGTTGAGGCAGGATACGGAATTGAGCTTGATGTTCGTTTCTCGCGTGATAAAAAACTCGTCGTTTTCCACGATGATACGCTAAAGCGTTTATGCGGAGAGGATATTCGTGTGTGCGATCTGACGGCGGATGAGCTTGCATCGCGCCGAATCCTCGGCGGGACCGAACACATTCCGCTTTTCAGGGAAGCGCTTGATGTAATAGGCGGTGCTGTTCCGATAATAGTTGAAATAAAATGCCCGAAGGATGAAAAGCCTGTGCCGCTTTGCAAAGTTGTTGCCGAAATGCTTGATGGTTATGACGGCCCATATTGTGTTGAATCGTTTAACCCGAAAGTTGTCCGCTGGTTCCGGAAAAACCGCCCGCAAGTGTTCATAGGGCAGCTTTCGGATGCTTTTCTGCGCGACGGTCACCGCGGCGCCGATT
Source organism: Clostridiales bacterium DTU064 (assembly GCA_001513385.1). Taxonomy (GTDB): domain Bacteria; phylum Bacillota; class Clostridia; order Oscillospirales; family CAG-272; genus DTU064. Next base: position 4,357 of record LFTK01000100.1, on the reverse strand, counting down.
ATTTTGCTATGCATCATCNNTCATCTGCTTGTAAACCTTGCCGGACGCCCTGATTTTGTCGCTTACAACTGCCGCCATGCGGATGCCGCTGCTTTCCGTGTGTGGAGAAACATTTACCGTTCACCTGCCGCGGCATGGACGGTACGATCACAAAAGGAGCTTGACGCAATCAGGGATTATTATGACTGTTATATATTCGAGGGGTTCATACCTGACGAGAATAAGATGAATGAAAATAAAAATGATAACAAGTAGTCAAATAAAAGCAACTATAATTTTATCGAGAGGTGACTCGTCAAAATGAAAAGACGTCTTGTCTCCGATATTGAGCGCGCTGTTTTAATGGGCGTGCTTGCCTTCATAACAGCTCTGACGATCACCTTAAGCTTTCGCTCAATTATCCGCGGCATCGTCACATCTGCCGACACGGCTTCAGCGTCGCCTGAGGTTGATGTTCTTGACCGCGTTCCCTCCCCGTCGACAATAGAGGATGAAATCTTCGCCCTGCTTCCCAAAAGCGGGATGAAATATGCCGTTGATGCCGGCTTTATATCGTTTTGTGCTGAGAATCCGGACATAAACACAGATGGAATGTTTCTTCAGATGGCGCTTACACGCCTTGAGACAAACGGTTATGATGACTCCATGTGGGAGGATCTTACAGGGTACACGTTTTCAGTGCTATACGATATATATACCGGCGCTGCTGAAGAACAGGATAATATACACGTAGTCGGCGAGCTTTATTATCCGCGTAAAATAACATTTGCTTTCGCCGGTGACGTTAACTTGTCCGATGGCTGGTTTATCATGGACGCTTTTCGCGGGCATAATTATGATATTAACGCCTGCTTCTCACCCGATCTTCTTGACACAATGCGCGCCGCCGACATTTTCCTTATCAACAACGAGTATTCCATATCAAATCGCGGTGCGCGGCTTCCGGGGAAGATGTATACATTCCGAGCATCCCCTGCAAATGTGTCAATTTTAGGTGAAATCGGCGTTGACATAGTATCTCTTGCAAACAACCACGTATATGATTACGGCCCCGATGCTTTTGACGACACGCTTGCGGCGCTTCGCGATGCCGGAATACCATACGTCGGCGCCGGCGCGAATATTGAGGAAGCAAAAAAGCCTCAATATTACATAGCCGGCGGTATGAAATATGCCATCGTCGCTGCTTCCTGCGCCGAGAAAAATATATTCACGCCGGCTGCTACATCATCATCTGGCGGGATAATGTACACGTACGATCCCACCGACTTCCTCGATGTTATCCGTGAGGCTGCCGCTGTCAGCGATTATGTTATCGCTTATGTCCACTGGGGCGACGAAAACACAAACCGCGTGAACGATATGCAGCGTCAGCTTGCCCGCGCATATATTGACGCGGGAGCCGATATCGTTATCGGTGCTCATCCGCATACCCTCCAGCAGTTTGAGTATTATAACGATAAACTTATTGTTTATAGTCTCGGCAATTATTGGTTCAACACACATGAAACTGATACAATTCTTCTTACGGTCTCAAAATCGGTCGGCATAAAAGAAACGGTAAAAATACACGCCGCCGAACAGCGTGACGGCGGCGTGTATACAAGCGATGAAGCATCGCTTCGCATAATTAGTTATATAAAAAGTATGTCTCCGGGCGTATCAATTTCCCGCGACGGGGTTGTTACAAAGGAAAAGTAAATTTCAAATAGCAACATGATAGGGCATTCTTATGCGGGAGTATAAATTAAGCTCCTCCGTCATATGAATGCTCTATTTGCATAACAGGCACATAACTTTCGTTTATCTCCTTAACAACACTCTGCAACGCTTCGCCAATTTCATCGCGGCGGCGGAACAAATCCGGGGGGATTGCAGCTTCAAAAATAACATTCGTATGTGTTACCCCGGGCACAAGTCTCACATCATGAATGCGAATCCCGGGCCCGATCTGTGCCGCTCTACTTGACAGCTCGCGGAATAATTCATCAATCATCGGGTTACCGACATCAATCGGGTCCATATGGATGATAGCTTCGCAGTCAAGCTCTTCCGCTATGCGGCGCTCGGTAAGGTCAACAGCATCATGGAGCTCGTAAACATCCTTATGACCGTCAACCTCCATGTGAAGGGAGACAAATATCTTCCCCGGGCCGTAATCGTGAACGACAAGATCATGAATTCCCACGGTTTCCGGATTTTCAAGCACTATGCGCTCAACGGCATGCACAAACTCGGGGTCCGGCGCATGCCCGAGAAGCGGGCTTGATGTCGATATGACGGAGTCAATACCGCCTTTAATGATTAAAATAGAAACAATAGCGCCGGCATAACCGTCAATGGAAAGCCCTGTATATGAATCTACAATATACGAAAGAAGGACGGCGGATGTCGCTCCGCAGTCGCCGAGACTGTCGGCTGCGGCGGCAAGGAGAGCTGATGAGCCTATTTTTTTACCCCATTTTTTGTTGTATGCTGCCATATAAAGCTTTATGGCAACCGACGCGATGAGAATGGGTATCATAAACGGGCTGGGGGCAGTATCGCTTGGCGAGAATATTTCACGGACAGAAGAGCGCAAAAGTTCAATGCCGATAAATATTATCGCAACGGAGATAAAAACACCAGATATATACTCAATTCTACCATGCCCGAATGGGTGCTCGGTGTCAGCCCGCCGGCCGGAAAGCGAAAACCCTATCGTCGTAACAGCCGATGATGCCGCATCGGTTAAGTTGTTGAAAGCATCGGCAACGACGGATATCGTACCGGTGATAAGACCGGCAAAAAGTTTCGCAGCAAAAAGCAGCGTATTGAAGAAAATTCCCACCGCGCCGCAGATAAACCCAACCCTTCGCCTTACGGTGACGTTGTCGGCATTGTGCGGTGTAAAACGACGTATGAAATATGATACCACGTTCCCCGCTCCTGTTTTATTTAAGTAAAAAGGCGCCATCTGGCCGCCTTTTTACTTTTATTTATAATTATTTACTGCTCAAAAATATTATGCTATTATTTGTAAATAATTTATCTTAGTTTTGTCCGCCTGTTTTAGCATACGCGTGTTCATCAAGCAGGCGGCGTCTTACATCCCACAACCGCTGCGAGAGGTCGACGTAATAATTGTGCGGATTTTCAAAGCGCAGTACCTCATCCCAAAGCGACGCAATTTCAGCGCGGCAGTGGTCGCGAATCTCGTCAAGCGACGGCTTTTTGTAAACGCAGACACCGCCCTTAAAAATAGGTTTGAGTAGCGGATATGCCGTTATGTCAGTAAGCGTCTTGCGCTTCCATGTGTAGTCCGGGTCGAAAATTTCAAGGGGTTTTGATGTGTCGACGACTTCGTCATACACCGTTAAAAGGTCGGCCTCTGCTTTGCCTGTTGTGTTTGAATATAAGCGATAAACCTTTTTAAAGTGTGGAGTTGTGATTTTTGTGATGTTTTCGCTGACCTTGATTTTAGGAATAATGTTGCCGGCGTCATCTTCGATTGCCACGAGCTTATATACGCCGCCGAAAACAGGGGATGTTTTCGATGTTATAAGACGCTCGCCGACGCCGAAGGCGTCAACACATGCGCCCTGACTTATAAGGTCACGAATAATATATTCATCAAGCGAGTTCGACGCTACTATTTTACAGTACGGGAAGCCAGCTTTATCAAGCATAGCGCGGGCTTTTCTTGAAAGGTAAGCAATGTCGCCCGAATCAATGCGGACGGCGCAGTTTTTTATGCCGCGCGGCACAAGCACATCGCGGAAAGCACGGATAGCGTTCGGGATTCCGCTTTTTAGGACATTATATGTGTCGACAAGAAGTGTTGCGGAGTTCGGATATATTTCACAGTATGTGCGAAACGCTTCATACTCAGAATCAAACATCTGAACCCATGAGTGAGCCATTGTACCTGTCGCCGGCACGCCGAAAAGAGCATCTGACATTGTGCAGGCAGTTGCAACACAACCGCCGATATATGCGGCGCGTGCGCCGAGGATGGCGGCGTCCGGTCCCTGTGCGCGGCGGGAACCAAATTCACTGATTGCACGGCCTTCGGCTGCGCGTACGATGCGCGATGCTTTTGTTGCGATAAGCGACTGGTGGTTGATAGTTAATAGTATAAACGTTTCTATAAACTGCGCCTGGGGTGCCGGTGCGCGAACTGTTAATATAGGCTCGCCCGGGAAAATAACGGTGCCTTCCGGTATGGCCCAGATGTCGCCTGTAAATTTAAAATTGCGGAGATAATTGAGAAATGTCTCATCGAAAACGCCCTTTTCGCGAAGGAACTCAATGTCGTCTTCAGTGAAGTGTAGATTTTCGATATAATCAATTACCTGTTCGAGTCCGGCTGCAATAG
>LFTK01000130.1:50101-59715 GCA_001513385.1 Clostridiales bacterium DTU064 | reverse complement strand
ATGTAAAACGAATCGTGAGGTTCGAGGTATTGAGTGAAACGATCGCCACCTTCAACCTCTAATATTTTTCTCGCAAGGAGCATACCGACGCTTTTCCCGCCGATAAAGCCGGTGCCTATTTCTCTTGATGCAATGGCAAGAATATCTTTGAGGGAAAAATACCGGTCGCAAAGCTGAAGCATACGTGATTCTGTGCCAATTAGCATGTGCATCAGGCGTTTTTTTGTCGCCTCTTGCTCCTCGCGTGGCGCGCTTAGCATTTTTTTTGCGTCGTTGAAAACTGTATTCCAATAGTCAAGCCTTATTTCATAACGGTTTATACTATTGAAAAGCTCAGAGGCGTCGGAACTTGACGTAATGCAGACGGCTTCCTGTCCCTGAATCAAATGCGGGAAAAACATTGTTGGCGAATAGCGCTGCCACACTTTGAGAGGGTGAATATATGTTTTTTCGTTTATTTGATACAGGTCGAGGAGAAGCTGTGTTGTCTCACGGATTCCGGCAATTGTGCTGTATGTGTGATAATTCCGCCTGATTGCAAAATATGCAACCGTCTCAAGGTCATATAAATACGGACAGGTAGCCTTAAAAAGTTCCCTATCATCAGGTCAGAATACCAGTATTCCAGCAAATCAGTCAGACAGTCGAATATGTATAATACCCTCTTCCCCTGCTCTTTAATCAGGTTGTGTATTTCAATGGTAAAGCTCTCAAAACCTATTTTTGGGTTAATATGATAAGTCTCAATATTCATATTTTCATCAATGATTGGGGCGTGATTCGCAAAGCGGACATAAACTGCCCGCATGTTCTCTGTTTTTGAGCTTTGCACAAAATACTCAACCATTTTTTTATAGTCGGAGACGGAATCAACCTGCCACACTACGTTATCTCCCAGCCTCAGGTGGTCAATTACCTCGTCAAATCCTTTTATACCCGTGCTGACCCTGTCGTATAAATTCATGCGACACCTCTCATCTGAATAAATATATCAATACTGCCATCATAATGTGTTATGCTTTATCGCCAACCGCTAACATCACCTCAGATATTAAATAATTAACTATAAAAAAATCTATTTATAGTATAATCTATGACATCGCATCCAAGTCAAGGGGCAATTTAATAAAAAATCCCCATTCATGTAAATGCAGATATGGAAAATCAGGTATTGGACACCTCAAATATTGTCTCTTTGTATAATCCGGTTCCAATAAGAGAAAAATAACGGTAATGCAGAAAGGATGTGATGTACTGTTTCATGGATAGAAAATTACAGGAAAGATTGCAGGAAAAACTTGACCAATTGAAAAACTCCACAAAGCCGGAACCGATACGGTCAGATGGCTGTGGTGCACTTGATCTTGGTCCGAGAAACCTGAATCGCGATAAAGAAAACCTGATATGTTAGTCCCGCCGGCCACAGATAAGGGGCTTATCCCGAACCTTAAATTTTCGTTTTCAGATACAAACATGATTCTCAGGCCAGGCGGATGGTCAAGAGAGATAACAAAACGTGAACTTCCCATATCCGACACGTTTGCCGTTGTCAACATGAATCTTTCACCGGGAGTAAGAGAAATGCATACCCACCAGCAGTCAGAGTGGGGATTTCTTCTTGTAGGTGCCTGCCGGGTTACTGCTGTTGATGAGATGGGAAGAAACTTTGTAGCCGATATTTACCCGGGCGAAGGTTGGATTTTCCCAAAAAATATCCCTCACAGCATACAGGGGCTTCATGAGGGATGCGAATTCTTGATGTTTTTTGACAAAGGAGATTACTCAGAACACAATACATTCTCAATTTCAGAACTGTTTGCCCATATGCCGATGGATGTCCTGTCGGCAAACTTCGGCGTGCCTGAGGAAACCTTTAAATCCATTCCAAAAAAAGGTATACATTACAGACGGCGGCGACCTCGGAACATTGGAGTCCCAGACCGTAGACTCTCCTACAGGTAAGGTTCCCCTTTCATACAAGCATGAGCTTTGTAAAGTAGAGCCAATCAAGGGCGACGGAGGAACCGTTCAGATTCTTGACAGCCGCAATTTCCCTGCCTGTAAGACTGTTGCAGCGGCGCTCGTTACCGTAGAACCGGGTGCCATGCGTGAGATACACTGGCACACTAATCAGGACGAGTTCCAATATTATATAAAGGGCAAGGCAAGAATGACTGTATTTATGCCGGGACCGAAAGCACGCACTTTCAATTATGGGCCGGGAGACGTAGGTTATGTCCCGGTAGGCGCCTTCCATTATGTACAGAATATTGGTGATGAAACACTGCAATTTCTTGAGGTTTTCAACAGCGAGCATTTTGCTGATATATCGCTTGCTCAGTGGCTCGCAATGACCCCGCGTGAAGTTGTTAAATCTGTATTGAACCTTCCAGACAGTTTTCTTGATAATTTACGCAAAGAACGCAACCCCGTTGTGAAATATAAAAACTTTGAATTCCCGCCTGCACAAAACACACCGCAGAATGTCTGCTACTTCAAAAACTTTAATTACAAAGCACCCGCCGACCCGGACGATAAGAATTATTCTGTCTGAGCTTTTACCGTCACAATAGTTATTAAGTGATAATTAATAATTACACCTCCAAATGATAGATTTTATTCTAACATCGGGAGGTGTTTTTTGATTAATAAGTATTCGGATGGGTTACTTTATATCACGAAAACCTGCCGCATCACAATATATTGAAATTAAAACTATCTGTTAGAAGAAACATCAATATTAATGTTTTTACTACATATCTATCACAAGTAAGAAGGTTTCAAAAAATCACGGCAATCATCAAGCATTATATCAATCATACGACTGATGATTTTTCTTCCTTTTTCTTTATCTGTAAAAGAAGATAGCCTAAATTTCCGACATAACCTTCGGGTAATTTGCTTTCCTCATGATAAAAAAATTTGTTGAAATCAACAGGTACAATGAGAAAAGAATAAAACAATCTTTGGGTGCTATGAGTCCGGTTGAGTATCGCTGGTATCTTGGTTACGTCGTGTAAGTAATTTAAGTTTTTATCCGCACCCCCATTTGGGGTCAAAAATATCCCGGCGTTGACACAATTGGATGCAGCATAGTTACTGTATATTGGGCTTCTGAAAAGCCACCCCGATTCTGCCGCGAAGAAGTTTGATATCGTAGTCTTTTATCTGTTTATTATTAATTAAAATTTTTCCTTCATCAACATCATATAAACGCAATAACAATTTGACTAACGTTGTTTTACCTGCACCATTTTCACCAACAATTGCAATCCTTTCACCCGGTTTGATTTTCATATTGATATTTTTCAGACTAAAATTTGAATTTGAATATGAAAAACTTACATTTATCAACTCTATGGAAAAAGCATTGACATCAGTAATCATTTCATCATTTGTGACATTCAGGTCAATTGCCGTTTCTGTTTCTATAGTAGACTTGGTTTCAAAGAATGTTCTTATTTTATCTGTATATAAACTCAAATTATATGATTGGCTTAAAAAACCATAAAACGAATACAAAGAAACAACAAATTGACTATTGGCAGATAATAAACCCATAAATTTTCCCATGCCCGCAATTTTTTTGCTGACAACAATTCCATAGCTGATATACCCCAGTTTCGTATGCCGAACCGGCGGTTTATTCTATCTTTTTTCATTTTTTGCAAATGGCCTGTATTTATCAATTTTACTTTGTCTGCGAGATATATCTCAACTTTTATGTGTTTTTAGCCCTTGCGATTTCATTTCAACATAAGCGGTCTTATCTGAATTGTCAGGTATAAATATCTGGTGTTCTCCTTTGTCGAGGAAGTACATTACACCAACAATTAATGCACCAAACGCTTCCCAAAGCATATCTTTCATGGTGTCAATTAAGCCAATATCAAGATAACCTTTCACCGGTAGTTCGCATCCGTTGACAGTTACATTTTCTATACCATCAATTGTGCCCATAACACCGATATCATCACCTAAATTATATGAGCGGATGGTTGTAATCACCGTATCACGCTGCATATCAGTTCCAAAGAAAGTATCGGCACCGAATTCTATGAACTCCCATACTACCGATAAAGCGATTGAAAAGCACACGGCAAATAGAACGACAGCGACAGCTTTTGTACTTTTTCCGTTAAGAAAGTGAAAAAGATATATACCGAACAATGCAAAAACAACACCTCCAAAGGCGTGAAGAAACTTATCCCACCATGTGGTTATGTAATAAAGCTGATAGCAATCGCCAAGCATAGGACAGATTGTGTAAAATAGTATGAAAATATATGCAATAGTGTTAATTTTGCAGTAAAAGAGTTTTTCGACAATAAAAGGAAGAATACATAAGACAAAAGTAATCAGGCAAACGATAAGGTTTGAATATTCTTTTTTTGCAAGCATTTTTATAAATGTAAAAAAAGTAAAGAGTTCGCATGCTATAACTCCTGACCATTTTATCCTTTTTTTCATTCCGTTATGTCTCCCCTAAAAATTATGTTTTACAACATAGTCTTTATTAAATAATCTAAAGTTAGGCTGAACGCCGTACATTACATAAATTTTTTATACATAGCATCAACCTTTTTTAAATTTTTTATACAATAATCAATGATTAAGTCTTAACAAGAAAATCTCAGTATCGAACATTTTATCCGAAAGTATATCAATGATTTCTAAACTGAAACTAAATTAATTTTTTTGTTTTTAGTTTGATTTAATGTTTTTGATGTATTATTAACCTTGGGGAAAGCATCAATTTACGTTCTTCATATAAAGATATAAAATCCATCGAAAAGGAGGATGTTATGTTTCGTATCCTTGTTGTCGATGATGACAAACATACCAGAATGTTATTACGTGCAATTCTTGAAAATGATAATTATACTGTACTAACAGCCACCAACGGTGAGGAAGCGCTTGAAGTGCTTGGCCGCGAGCACGTTGATCTCGTTGTTTTAGATATTATGATGCCTAAAATGGACGGTTACGAATTTACAAAACTGATTCGTAAAACAAACGAAACTCTGCCTATTTTAATGGTAACCGCAAAACATCTGCCCGCCGACGAAAAAAAAGGATTTCTCGTTGGTACGGATGATTACATCACCAAACCTATCGATGAGGAAAAACTGCTTCTTCGTATAAAGGCTCTTCTCAGGCGAGCCCAAATTGTAAACGAAAAAAGAATCACAATCGGGGATGTTGTTCTTGACTATAATTCTTTCACAGTTACCCGAAACGGGGAAACACAACAGCTTCCGCAAAAGGAATTCTTGCTGCTATATAAACTGCTGTCCTATCCGGGACAAATTTTTACCCGCATTCAGCTTATGGATGAGATATGGGGCACAAACAGCGACACCGGGTGGGAAACTGTGACGGTACATATAGGGCGGCTCCGCAAGAGATTTGAAGGCTGGGACGAATTTGAAATTGTGGCTGTTCGCGGTCTTGGATACAAGGCGGTAAAGAAGGTATGAAAAAAGTAAAACGTAAAATAAAACATATGGGCGAGAGAAAAGAGCGTTTTGCTCTGACGCTCTTAATTTCCGGCTTTGTTTTCGTTATTAATACTATCGCTCTATTGCTTGCAATTGTTATTATCATTGTTTTCAGCAAGCTGAATATCATCCATGTAACTGAGGAGCAGGTACGGTTAAACGACGTGCTCTGGCTTCTCTCAATATGCAGTTTGATACTCGGGTTTCTTATCACAACTGTCACAAGCAAAATAACAATGAAGCCGGTAAACCGAATGATAAATCAGCTCAATCGATTGGCACAGGGAGATTTTAAGGCACGGCTTCATTTTGGAAAGCCAATCAGCAGTCATCCGGCTTTTCAGGAAATAGAAAAAAGCTTTAACCGTGCCGCCGAGGAACTGGAACATACTGAAATACTTCAAAGCGACTTTATCAACAACTTTTCTCATGAATTCAAAACACCCATCGTGTCCATCGCAGGATTTGCAAAACTTTTAAGACACGGAAACCTTACGGAAGAAGAAAAAAACGAATATCTCACCGTTATTGAAGAAGAATCGCGGCGTTTAGCTGACATGTCTGCTAATATTCTGAATCTGACAAATATAGAAAACCAAAAGGTTTTAACTGATATAACAAATTTTAACCTGTCCGAACAAATCCGCGGAGCTGTGCTCTTACTTGTTGATAAATGGACACATAAGAATTTGGATATCGACATGGAGCTTGACGAGTTTTTTATCGAGGGCAATGAAGAAATGCTAAAACAGGTATGGATTAATCTTTTTGATAATGCGATAAAATTCTCTGAGCCTAACGGCAAGGTTTCAGTTAGCATTACTGACAATGAAGAAAGTGTATGTGTGTCCGTAACAAATCACGGAGAAGAAATACCTAAAGAGAGCATGAAGCGGATATTTAATAAATTTTATCAAGTAGATGAATCTCGTTCTTCTGAAGGCTGTGGGATTGGACTGACGATTGTAAAAAAGGTATGTGATCTGCACAAGGGAGAATTGTTCGTGATGAGTGAAAACCATACCACAACATTTACTGTAATTTTACCGAAAAGACAACATTGAAAGCTATAAAAAAATCAGCTTTCCTTATCAATGATGTTAAACTTACCAAGACTATAATTGATTAAATATAGTAGACTTTCATTCCCTATTATTTTACAAATGATTAAATACACTCGTGAAAACAATCCTTAGCACAAAAAACACCCTGCGAAATAAAACGTAGGGTGTTTTTCGATAAAATTTAAAGTTCACTTAACAAAGTTCTCTTTGAGCTGAGAAACCAAATGTAATATCTTTTTTGAAATCTACACTTGACTGTATTACGGTGCTCTGAATACTAATAAATGAGCAAAATCCTTATATTCACCTACAATTTTTCAGTATAAAATCTTATAATAACTGTATATGTCTCGTGTCAAGTATTGCTCTCTCCGATACTATGTATTAAAGTTTGGTTTATCTATGATGATAATTTAAGGTAATGTCGTGTTGTGATTAATTTTCCTCAAAGGTTCATTATAGTTTCATTTCGGTATATAATGTTAGCAGGTATTTTTTATCTTTAGTAATTTCTCTTTGTAATTGTTTTTATTTAACACATATTATTACGGGCATTTTTTAGTATTGGAGTTATTATGAAAAAGTATATAACAGTTGCCCTATTTTGCATTATAATTTTAGGAACAATATGCTCCTGTAGTGAAACCATTGTGAAGCCTGACGAAACAGACACCACGATTACAACAGATATAACTGATATTATGTCAACAGAGGGTACAGAAGAAAGCGCAATTGAAACTACATCTGAAGCAATAGTTCCGAAAGAAAGCCATTATACATTCAAGACTCACGTTTCTTCTACCGTTATGGACGAAATCATGGGTCAGGATATGCATGATGCTTACTATAATCTAATTGACGCGGTGCTTGCAGGCGAAACATCTTTCAGGTGTAAAGACAAGGATACATATGACTGGGTTATGGGGCAGTATCCTTACCTGCTGTTCCCGGTAATTGATGAATATATTGACATACCGACAGAAGGACCTGCTTTTACAGATGGCGTAGGTTACTTCGCTTATACAATTCCTTATGAAGAATTCAAAGAAAAACTTCAGGAGTTTGAAAACATCGTGGTTGGCATTCTGAATGAGGCTCTTGAAGACGAATATTCTGATTTTGAGAAGGCTCTTGCTCTTTATCAGTATTTTATCAGTCATTATACTTATGATTACGACACCTATAACAGTGATGTATATGTCGATAACATCTCCGGATACAGGCTTTTGACGTGGGGCAAAGGCATATGTCAGGAAATTTCTGTTGCCTACTCATATTTGTTGCTGCAAGCCGGAGTAGACGCTACTGTTATGAAAGGTGCACGTGAATACGACGGTGAAAATCACCAGTGGTCTTTTGTCACCATCAACGGAAAACACTATCACATAGACCCTACTTACGGACTTGGAAAAACCGATCTTTAGCATATTTTATGATGACTGATGAAGAGCGTTACTATAAAGACAGTTATAATCCACAAGACTTCATTCCATCAACAGTATATTCACAGATATATGGGCATCCCGAATATAAAGCTACAGATGACAGTTATAGCGAGTTATGGAATTGTTATATTCTGTCTTGGAATGCGGACAATAATACGATCACATGTGAGAGTTATGACGGCAAAAAGTTTGTTTTTGAATATGGAAACAGCTGATTCTGATTAAGTATTGTAATTGACATATTGAATTACTTGTTTCATTTTTTTCGGTATGGATAGCTTAAAGCACTATTAACTTATCAGTAGTAATTCATTAAACAAAACGCAAAGCGATTTTATAAAAAACCTTCGCTGTGGTACACATTACCTTAGCAAAGGTTTTTACATATCAGTAAATGTAATCTATATAAAAGACAAAATGAAGGGTTTATTAAACATCTGCTCCCTTTTGAAACATTGATAAAATCGTATGCTCAATGATATAATTAACATAAATATTTCTTTTATAAAAACACGGAGAAACATATGGATTTTTTAAATAAAACCGTTGTTGTGACAGGCGGTGCTTCGGGAATCGGGAAAACTATCTGTGACGAATTCAGAAAAAACGGAGCCAATGTCTGCATCATCGATCTGCGGGAAAACGATTATTTTGTCGGGGACATTGCGGACGTGAATACTCTTCGTGCGTTTGCGGAAAAAGTAATCAACGATTATGGAAGCATCGATTATCTAATAAACAATGCAATGCTATCTAAAGGCGGGATAATGAACTGCTCTTATGATGACTTTAATTATGTCTTAAGAGTAGGTGTTACCGCTCCTTTTATGCTGTCAAAACTTTTTCTGTATCATTTCAATAAAGGGGCATGCATTGTGAATATTTCGTCAACAAGAGCCCAGATGAGTCAGCCCAACACCGAAAGCTATACCGCAGCAAAAGGAGCCATATCCGCTCTCACTCATTCCCTGGCTATTTCGCTCGCAGGTAAAGTGCGCGTCAACTCTATTTCCCCCGGCTGGATTGATACCGATTTCAAAGTTTATGAAGGACCGGATGCCGACCAACATCCCGTTAGACGAGTTGGGAATCCTCTTGATATTGCTAATATGGTTCTTTACCTATGCAGCGATAAAGCAGGTTTTATTACAGGGCAAGATTTTTGCATTGACGGCGGCATGACAAAACAAATGATTTATCATAACGACTTCGGCTGGACGCTTACTATTTAAGTAAGTATAATACTTAATTTTAAAAAGCACTCTGTCTGACAGAAAGCTGTTCAAACAGGGTGCTATATTATTGTCGTTTTTATTTTTATGTCTGCAACCAATAATTAAGCGAATTTATATGTACCGGAAGTTTTCATCGAAAGAGGTTATTATCATCTCCTTATATAATAGCTTATTGTAGCATATAAACAGTCTTAACATTTCTTGCTCTTTTTGTTTAGACGTATAAATTGGATTGGATGTTTCCTATAAGACAGTAAAATGGAAAGCCACCAATCCAATATAGAATTGAATCAGTGGCTTAATTGTCTTTTTTGTGCTTGCTATCTATTGATTAGTTCAAGTTTCAACGCTTTTTTACATATTTGCTTA
>LFTK01000130.1:0-50019 GCA_001513385.1 Clostridiales bacterium DTU064 | reverse complement strand
CACCGATACAAATGCCGGAAGCGACGGACCAAGACGGATGTTTTTAATACCAAGGTGAAGAAGTGTCAGTAAAATGCAGACGGCTTTCTGCTCGTACCAGGACAGCACATAAGAAAGCGGCAGTTCGGATCATTTTCTCTCTCACTTTTCAATGGACATTTTTTCGGCAAATGTAAGGTATCGTAAAAAATATTTTTGGTAGCGGCTGCGAATTATCCCTTCACTTTTCAATGGACATTTTCCGAAGGTTTTTCTACCTCCCGGCAGAAAAAATTTTGGCAGCGGCAGGGAGAACGTGCGGCATTTGCCGCATAAGCAGGGTTTGGGGAAGGCACTCCCCAACAAGATTTCCGATGGGACAGAATGAGCAGGACGGCGAATTATGGCACCTCGGTAGAATCTTGCTCTGACTACTCACGCTATCCCCATGTACGCCGTTTCCGATTTTCCCTTTCACTCCCTTCAACACATGGTTTTGATAATTTGCCAAAGATCGCAGAGACTTTTTTGAAAAAAGAGTATAAAAAACGCCGCAGACTTTTTTGAAAATCTGTGGCGATGATTAACGGACGATTCAATCTTCGTTCACATAATTGTCACAAAGAAAATTTGGAAAACCATTGATATATCGGTAAAATTATGCTATCTTTAAGTTGCAGATACAAGATGTGTGTCTGACACTTAAAATGATTGGAAGTTAACATCATGCGTCGTTTTACCATTACCCAGTTTGGCGTATGCCGCAAACGATTTTGGTGCAGTCCCCTAAAGGAGGAATATACAATGAAAAAATTAATTGGGATTTTACTGTCTCTCGTGATTTTGATTTCTCTCTCTGCGTGTGCCAACAATGAACAGGAGAAGTCAAACATTGCTGCTAAGAACACAGACAAGGTCATTGACAACATAAATATACAAATTGTATCTCAAGGTACGCTGGGTGAAGGAGAACGCATTGTGTCTGTCGATTCCGATGTAGGATTTGTTGATAGAGAAACGGATTTGCCGAAGACGTTCCCTGTTTATGTCAATGACTATGCTTACGGGCATGAGGGTCCCTTGTACGATGTAACCGACGCTTTAAAAGCCACAATTTCCCAAAATCTTTCGAGTTATTTAGGGCTACTATACGATGATTTCTCTTCTCAGAAGGTAAAGTATTCTTCGGATTCCAGTCGTGAATATGAGGTATACTATGTCAACAACGCTACCGAAGTTCACTCTCTTATGAACAGCATTTCCGTACTATCCAGTGATTATGACATTTCAAACCACATCACGGATGAAGAACTTTTGGGCAATGCGCTTGTGAAAGCAGCTGTATCTTATTTGAACCTAACCGATCCAGTGGTAACACAAACCGTGGAATATAAAACTGATGGGACAGAGGAACTGCGTACTTATATAGTTACCGAAAAAACAAGTGATGCTTTCCAGAATGCTCTCAATCGTAGCTTTTCATGTATAACAGTTACTAAATATGCGGATTCAAGCGATGTTATTGTACAAATAAGTGATGTAGCAACGGAATGTCTATCAAAGCATGCTGACTATCCGGCTCTCTCATACTCAGATGCCCTTGCTGCACTAACCTCTTATTATCCTAATATGGAAACAGCCAATGTTAAAACAGAGATTTATTACAGTGCAACAGTTCAGCCAGGATATTTCTTCCCGTGCTATCGGTTTTACATTAAAGACGGAGTTGCAACACGAAGCACCAACGACCGTTATACAGTTGTTGATGTACTGTTGACTGACAAATCCGTGGATGACTGATAAAATAAGGCTCTTTGTCAATAGTTGGGGTGACGAGATCTGAATAAATGAAGATATAGATAANNAGTTAAGCACTATGGGCTTAACCGCCTCTTTCTTTCCACTACTGTACGGAATAGCGGGGCGGCTATCCTTGTCTTTGTTGTTTGTTGGTTGCTTCTTTAATTAACCATGAGCATTGAGTCAAGTATTGTCACAACACCGTCTTCGGACTTATAGGTTTTCACATTTTAGGAACGCCCTATTACCTATACTTGTCAAGCCTTCTGGTAAAGAAACTGTCTCAAGGGAGGGGCAAGAGTAGAATGTATAATCACCTATTGAATTTATGGTGTTTGGAAGAAATACAGAGGTGACAGCATCATTATGCTTCCCTCCGAAAAAATTGGCGTCATAATCCTCCCCGGTAATCCCCGTTACAGTATATACATCTATTTCATACGGTATAGTTATTTCAGTTACTATCTCCCCGGTATTTGGTAATGAACACCCTGTTATTGTGCAGGTAGTTCCGTCACTGTTTACCGTATAGGTCCACGTTATACCGTTTTCATCTGTATATTCCTCTGCCGAAGCAAATGTCGAGAGCAACAGAACGAACAGAACGGTAAAAATGAAAAAAAACTTTTGTAATTTTTGTTTTCATAAAGTATTAGACGCAGATACCCCAATTTCAATACACCAGTGAAAATCGGAATGTTTGCTCTTTCTCCTTTCATTTGTGGATTTTAATTTATTTAATTGTTAAGGAATTATATAATACACCTTAATTTTGCAATACAAAATTATTAAATTTACGAATACAAATTGTATATAATATATCATATTGGTTATAAAAATCAAGTCAATATTGTTGAATATTTAAGTTAATCATTCGCAAATAAATATTAAATCTCTCTCCTTCCTGTTGCCCGGGACATTCTGCGTTACATACACAACGTGTGTTGATTGTTCACGTTTATATAATCCGTTATGGCATTATTTAATATGTTTTTACAGCCAGTTGCTATGTTGGTTAACAATAAACGCCATTAATTGTTACAGTTAAACTCTTAGAAAAACATCCTTATATTATTTATGATTATTAACATATACCATGAAGACCCGGCTATACGTTTAAGTAAATTACACGAAGCCTAATTAGCTGGAATCTGTTTTAATATCCCATTGAAAAATTCCACCGCCCCTGTTATTTCACGTTCGTTGGGATGGCCTTTTGCTATACCTCCGATTATCTTGAACGGACCGAACGTATCAAATCCACGGCAGCCATACTCCCCCAGAATACTACATCCTTTTTCAGTCGCGATTTTCGCAGCAGCATTAGTATATCTCTTTTGCTTAGAACCGCAGGTATATATGAAAAACACCCTTTTGCTTTCAGGAAGATTATTTTTCATCAACTCCAGCATCTGCGGATAAAAACTACCAAAAGCTATACCAGACGCAAAACCGATGCAGTCGTATTCTGTAAGGTCGACTTTCTTCTCTTTTGTTCCATCAATCAATGCAACGTCATGGGCTGCCGCAATTGCATCGACAAGCTTTTTTGTATTTCCATGATGTGTTGATACATATACAATTGCTGTTTTCATATGTCGTACTTGCTCCATTAAGTTTTAATTATTAAATCAGAACATTCTGACAAACCGGAGTTGAATTTTACAACTGTTTTGCCATAAATAATTCTGCCGGTTGTTCATCCCCGGGGATGTCAATTATCAAGCAGCCGCAGTCAACATAACCGATTTTTCTGTAAAAATGCTGTGCTTCTTCATCAACCCGCGTGGACACTAAAACCATTCCATACCCGCATTTTCGCATATCATTTTCCCAATGTTGCATCAACGCGCGCCCATATCCCTTTTTTTGATACGTATTTTCAATATACAACATAGTGCAAAAAGGGATATTGTCCCAAAACATATTATACCGCAATATTCCTACCGGTGTGTTGTTTTCAAACAAAACATAGCCTTGCCTGTCACGAACTTTTTTCAAAAATTCGCTTTCAGGAAGGTGTTTATCAAGACTATACCAAAAGTCTTTGTCAGTTTCTTTTGCAAAATCAATATGTATCATTTAACTATTAACCTCTTTGCTCTTTTCGCGTTGCAAATTGCATTTAGATAAAACTACTTAATCCACATCCCCCGTGCGGGGGATGACCGGCTAAAGGGCGGGAGAAAGGAGTAAATATGTAATTTCAATCCACATCCCCCGTGCGGGGGATGACATCACCAGCAATTTATAACGCTGTAACTTGTCAATATTTCAATCCACATCCCCCGTGCGGGGGATGACTCTATATGAGGAGTGCCGGTTTTGAACAATTCTTATTTCAATCCACATCCCCCGTGCGGGGGATGACGTACCACGGTTTCATGGTTTTCTCCATGTTCGTTATTTCAATCCACATCCCCCGTGCGGGGGATGACGTTATGCGCAACAGCCAGATACATTCCATCTGGCATTTCAATCCACATCCCCCGTGCGGGGGATGACCTGTTGGTGATAGGGGCATTGTTGCATTACTCCAATTTCAATCCACATCCCCCGTGCGGGGGATGACGGGAATGATAGGAAGCACAATTGCATCTTATCCATTTCAATCCACATCCCCCGTGCGGGGGATGACTATATCAAAAGGATTTCCTTTGATTTCAACATACATTTCAATCCACATCCCCCGTGCGGGGGATGACCTAATGGTTATAATGACAATTTAAGCATTGACAATTTCAATCCACATCCCCCGTGCGGGGGATGACTAACTAAAACCATAATCAGTGACGTAATTGTTCCTATTTCAATCCACATCCCCCGTGCGGGGGATGACAGCAAATATGCACAAATAATTATATATTATTGTAGTAATAATTTGAGCATATCATAGATTCTACTTTGTATTTAGTACTTAAACTAATACTAAAAAACATAAAAAGTGTTAATATGTATCGATAATAACACGCGAATCTGTCGGTATATATATGTGAACTATAGGTTCGCGCTATACAATTAAAGCATCGGTAACATCAAACGATGGTTTTACACCTAAGAGTGTTTAACAACTTTCTCATGATGTGCTCACCGTCCAAATTTGAGATGTATAGTCCTTTGCGGACACATATTTGTGCAGCTTAGGCAGACAAATATCTTTTAGTGAACATGATGCACACTTTTTTGTGGGTTTAACATGAGGTGTATATCCGCGGTTATAAAGCTCTCTCATCTCGATGAGCATAGATTCAACTTTTGCTCGAAGCTCAACAGTCAGCATTACCTTCTCACGACGTTTTGTTTCGGCATAATAGATATAAGCTTCATCAATTCTTTTGCAACATAGCATTTCTTCAAGGCATATTGCCTGAGCACAAAGCTGCAGCCGGTCAGCATCAATCTCCTTACTTCTACCACGCTTATATTCAACCGGAACGGGCAACCACTTCCCTTCACGACCAACTATCGGTACGCCGTCGGGTGACTCCCTGAACTCAACTACATCGCATTTCCCGCTTACGCACAGCCGCTCCGATCTCACCGGCATGGAGCGGCTGACGATCAACCCTCCCCGCTTTTCGGTAAAATAAGGATCATCAGCCGCTTCGTGCATTATACTGCCATCAATGGTAAAATAGTTGTCAGCCCACTGCTGTTCTATATGAATCAGCGCCCACTGTCGCCGGCAAAAAGAGAAATGCTGCAGTCCCGATATCTGTAAATCCGTTTCTTCACGATTTATTCCCGACATATTATCTCGACACCCTCAGGGCAAGCATCATAATTGATTTTTATTTCATAATCGTTTATCGAGCGTGGGGCGTCAACACCTTCACGCTTCTTTGCGCAAACAAGATCAAGCGTGCGGTGCGAAGGAGCATTGCCAAGCTCGTCCTTATGTTTAAATATCACAAGCTTTCTAACAGCCATCTTCCCTCTTGCAGCACTGTGGTCTTCTTCAAACATATTTATAATCGCGTCCCAAAGCAGTTTAAGGTCATCTTCACTGAATTTTGTAACCCGACGCGCCAGATTTGCCGATATAAATCCGTCCGCACGGTAAAGAGCATACGGAATAATGTGCTTGCGCCCCATCTCGGTATCTTTCTTTTCAAAATCTTCTTCAGTTGTAATAGCCACACGTGTTATCGTGACTTCCTGCCGCACAATCGGGTCTATGCTGCGTGCAAACCCTATCTGAACCGGCCCGCGTACCTGCCCGCAGTTGAGTTTATCTTTGACAAATGTAGTCATAACAGCGCCAAATGTACGGATATCGTAGAAATTTGCGCACATCCAGTCGCGTAGTTTTAAATCAATCTCGGGATCTTTTTTGTCGAGTTTGTCTTTTCCGACCACGGCGACGTATGCTTTTTTATCTTTTACATTAAGCGGTACCCCGTCCTTTATGTAAATATCATAACCGGGCTTCCCCTCCATAACCGTATCAACATAGTTGCGTATTTTGCGCTTTATACAGACATCTGTCACGATACCATAACCTGTTTCAGGGTCAATACGCGGCATATTATCCGCATCGGGATCGCCGTTCGGGTTGCCGTTTTCAACATCAAAAAAGATTGAAAACTCATATCTGTTCTTAATCGGTTCGCTCATTTTTTAACCCTCGCTTTCATTATTCTCAGTATTTTTATTTTTTTCTTTATATATCTTAATATTGTTAAACCTTTTTTGTGTTTCGTGATAATACCCTAAAAGGAACAGACCCTGATCCGTATTATCAAGTCTTGCCGGGAACGGCGTGCCACCGTCGAGTTTGTTTAATAAATCCCTTATCTTGCGGTCAATAATTTCGCCGTTGTCGGCCTTGGCCGTGTGGTGCGACGCCATCATTAACATGCTTGGGAATACCACACCGGGTGTTGCGCAGGCTGAGGTCAGGTACTTTTCTTTTATATTTGAAGATCCATTCGCCGCATATTGAGCCTGCTCAAGCACCGAAAACAACCTTCCTAAAACGTATGCTTGATTATTGCTTTCCTCGTTTAACGCCATTGAAAGAACCTCCCTATATTTTTCGTTATTTTTATTTTTCAGCAGATATGCCTTTATAATCGCCGCTTTGCCGGGTGTAACTTCATGTTCTGCGCGTATGCGTGTCAGCACCGATTCATAAAGCATCTCCGGATAGCGCCAGTTGTTTAAAATTGAGTTTAAAAGCGCTCCTATAAGTATGGGTGATGCCGACTTGTCTTTTGATTTAGGTGAGACGGTTTCAAGAGCCATAAAATACGGTGTGAGGTATTTCTTTGCAAAGTCCGGCTTAACTACATCAAGTCTTTTATAGTGTGCCGCAACATTTTGAAGCAGTGTGCCGAAAGTGTTGCGCCAGAAAAACCTCACCGAAAGGCGTGCTGCGTTTGGGGAAAGGCCAAGCACACAAAAATCGGTATTTAAATCTACATCTCCAGAAGGCATTTTACCCTCGGAAATGTTTTTCATGATGTCATCAAGCCTGTCCTCACCGCTGTCACCGAAAAGTGCGTCACCAAACATCTTTTCAGCAGCTTCGGATGCGTCAAGAGACCACCATACAACTGTGCAGTCGCCAATTCGAGTCTTTTTTGCTCCGGCGAGCAAGCTGTTGAGCGCAGTTGTGTAGGCATACATCGCATAACTGCCGACAGGCGCGTTAAGCCCCTGACCACCGTCCTTGCCATACGACTCAAAAGCAGGTGCGTTAAAACCAACAAGGCAAGCCCCTGACGATTGCGCGCCTGCAACCCCTTTAATCTTGTTGTGAAGTATAGCTATTTTATCGGTATTACCTGTTACAAGGCAGCGCTCTTTTGGCGCGTTACCTGCTGAAAAGTAGTATTTTTCCCACGCAACCCTTATTTCCTCGTCGTCGTGCAGGTAATGCAGGTACTCGTCGGCAAAGACAAGATTTGCACCGCTCAATAAATCCTTTTTATAGTTATCATCAAGCCCGAGTGAGTCAAAATTCTCAGTGCTCCACGTTTCAAAAAAGCCGCGCACAGCATCTGCGGCAGGTGATACAGCGCCTTTTAGTACATTCAAGTGCAGCTCTCGTGCAAGCGCAAATTTTTCAGCGTCATCTTCAGGTTTGTCACCAAAGCCGAATATGTATGCGGCATTATCGCACATGAAATTGGCTCTTTTCCCGCTTGAGCGCACAACATATTCCGGAACGTTGATTTGCAACGGTACAAGCACGCTTTTTTTACCGCGCTGCTCTTCTCTTTTTAGGCTCACAACATTTTTAACCGAGCCTGTCCTGTCGAGCACAACAGCATATGACACACTTTGCGGAAGCCACCCCGGCTTTGTTATTTTCCCCTGACGCTCAAGCGCTTCGTAATATTTCACAAGTGACTGAAGTATCATCTCAGCACCTCGCAATCCCGCAGGTCAACAACACCGTTTTTCATTACGGCATGAAAGTATGTCGGCTTAATATTCCCTTCCTCGGAGTAGTCCATATCATAAAGCATGATTCCAAAATCCCGGTCCTCAGCAATTGTCTTTGGTTCTCTGTCATCTGGAAAAGGCTCAAAATATGCCGGAAATTCTCTGCAACCAAGATATGGCTGGGTAAAGCATTTACCTGTTTTCAGCCTGTTTGAAAAGATGGCAAAAAACTTATCCGCACTGTCATCGGCGCCCATTTTTTCCGGTATCAGAACAAAATTCGCTTCAATCACATACGATACGTCTCGCAGTATAGTTG
This sequence comes from Clostridiales bacterium DTU064, assembly GCA_001513385.1. GTDB lineage: Bacteria > Bacillota > Clostridia > Oscillospirales > CAG-272 > DTU064. Next base: position 41,528 of record LFTK01000130.1, on the reverse strand, counting down.
CCGCGCGCTGGGCGATAGCTTCTGATCGGTCAATGTAGATTGGTTTTCCCGAGCCGTTTGCAGCATAAAACAAATCGGAAGCAAGTATTTTCTTTGTAACCTCGTTGCGTCGCACGTTGGTAAAACGAATCGGCTTTTCCACAAATATCCGCTTTATCTGCCATCTCATCCCCGGGTGGTAATATATCGCATCATATATACCCCTTGCCGCGGATGGTGTGATTATGTCGTACGAATATCTTTCGGCCTTAAGCTCGGGCCGGCTAAAAAGCGCATAGTCACCCCACACTCGGATTCTTATTGGCTTTGGCATGCAATACCTCCTTATTTTTTCATTTATGGGATCATTATAGTATACATTTATTTCCATGTCAAGACATATTTAATATTTTGATATTGACATAAGCAAATTTTTATGTATACTTAAAGCGTCATGCTGAGTTTTGCATGCGGGTTGAAATATTTAAGGGATTATTATGTCTAAAAAAATCGCGGCGGAGACTATTGTTCTCAGCCGTTTTTACGCAAAAAGAGCATCCCCTGTATCCTTGACTATAAGGCCGATATTCTCATCATAACATTCGGGGTCTTCGAGAATTGCAATGTCACCGCAGTCTGTGAGCACGCCGGTTTTAGCAATCTCCCTAAATTCGTCTTCATAAAGAGAAACGCAGTCTCTCATGGCTTGTCTCATTATGTAAAGGTTGCGTATATTCTTGCGAATCATATCGCACAGCTTTGCATTATTCTCGTTCGGTATAAGCACCTGTCTTTGCTCTTTATCAATTAGCTTGTACTTTTCATCCACACTGCGATACATAAACGACCCCTTCTCAAGCATGGGTATTATTGCTTTGCTGTCAAGCTTATCCGTTGTATCAGACGGGTTGATATAGTAGAGCTCCTTGAAATATTTTCTGATTGCTTCAGGTGATGCTATATCATCAAAATCTTCGCAAATCCGAGATGTTATGGCGCGTACAGCGTCAAACCTCGGATTTTTTTCGTTCCGTCTGAATACCGTTACAACGCTGTCGGCAACATCTCTTTTACCCTCGCGATTGCAGCGCCCGCCCGCCTGAATAATCGAGTCAAGCCCGGCTTCCTCACGGAATACATAAGGAAAATCAAGATCAACACCCGCTTCAACAAGTGATGTTGAAACAACTATACAGGGGAGATTTTCTTTTAATCTATCCCTGATTTCTTCAAGCTTTTTTGCAATGCTCGATGGTGTCATATATGTCGACAGGTGATAAGTACCCTCGCCTTTTATCAGTCCATATATCGAACGCGCCCCGCGCCGGGAATTTACAACGCACAGCGCAGATTTGCATGAGTTTATCATTTGCGCAATATCTTTGTCACTGTGCTCACCGATCACCTTATATGTGACACGCCGGAAAAAGTCATAAAGCCCCGGAACATCGGGGCAAATTTCACGTACTCCTGAAGAAAGAAGGCCATCAAGGGATGGCTGCGTGGCGGTGCAAAGCACTGCCGTGCAGCCATAATTTTTCGCCAGCTCTTCTATCGCGCGCATGCAAGAATGCAGGTATCCCACCGGCAGCATCTGGGCTTCGTCAAATATCAGCACGCTGTTTACAATGTTGTGAAGTTTCCGGCAGCGTGACGTGCGGCAGGAATGAAGCGACTCGAAAAATTGTACATTTGTTGTGACAACCACAGGCCTGTCCCAATTTTCCGCAGCAAGCTCAGCCGGCGAGCGTTCCTCACCCTCCGGTAATGGATATTCGGCTGTGCTATAGTGGGCAAGAACATTATCAGCCCCTAAAATTTCAGAAAACTTATCAACGGTCTGACTAATGATATTTATGTAAGGAATTACATATATAATCCGCCGCAGATTGTATTTTGTTGCATGTTCAAGAGCAAATGCAAGAGACGATAGAGTCTTACCTCCTCCTGTCGGTACTGTCAGCCTGTATATTCCACGTTCACCCTGCGCTGCCGACCGGCACGCAGAAAGAATTTCTGCGCGTTTTTGATCAAGAGGACCTGACACACAAGAGAATTCTTTTTTCATATACGCGTTAAATTTTTGCTTTAATGTGCGGATATCGTCGCCACTATTGCGCTTTACCGCACCGTTTGACATAAACTTTTCCGTATCGAGAAAATCCGCGTCAACGAGCGCAGAAAAAAGCATGCGTCCGAGAAATTGCAGGCTGTAATTGTTCGCAAACTTCTGAGGTAGCGGCGAATGTTCAGGTATTACCCCAAGCTCGGACTCATAGTCACCAAAGTCATACGGCATTTTTTCTCTTCGTATATACTTAGCGAAAAACGTACTGTCATTTTCGCTTGAGTTCATGGAACCTGTATCCGGAAGCCCGCTGTGATGACCTGCAACAATATGCGCAAGCATCATATACACCGGGTCACGCAATATAATTCCTTTTTTTGCTAGCAAATAAGCACTGGCAGACGAGTGCTCGTACTTTATTTTGCCGCCATCAAGCCTTTCCTGAAATGCTTGAGTATATTTTCCATCATCATGATGCAGTCCGATTATTCTGCCATATTCTGATAGGCCGAATGGGCCTGCGAACTTTCCAGTAAGCTCAGCCACAGCGGTGGCATGTTCTTTCATTTTTTGACGTCTTCCGTCATCAGATTTATGAGCATAATATATCATTTTTTAAATTCACACTCTATTTAATGTTTTCTAATATTTTCGTTTATACAATTTTATCATCTCATACAAATATTGTCAACATATATGGGGGTTTTATGTCAATTTATTGTATTTTGTAATTAATAATAATTTTAATAAGATAATCATTTCAAACACTTTATATACATAAAGAACCAGCACACTGATGTGTCTGCATTCCCATATATACAAAATAACCTCCTACGGCATTTTTAAACTCGGTTCTATACTAAATGTTGGGGTGGCCAACGGATAGAGCATAAAAAAAGTACAGATTAATCCCATATGGGACATCTGTACTTAATGACTGAATAAATAAAAATAGTATGTTCTAATTCATCAACACTCCAGCGTTCATCACTGGCTTCTGTAAAATGTGCATGACTTGTCCAAAAATCCGAGTCAAATGTTTTAACAAAAGGTATTTTTCCCGAATGACAAAGCGTAGTAGTAGACATTATTGCGCACATTAAAAAAAGAAACAGAGAAATAGTTAGTTTAGAATATATAATAATCTTTTCGCATTTATAACTCTGTTTCTTTTTAATGCATTTTACATTTATATGGTAATTTTTTTATTTCACAACACTTTCAATATACTTATCAACGCTTTCGCTGGTAGTTATATTATTAAATAACACTGGTATGTTGTATTCTTTCACCTCAGGTTCTTCAATCCAAACAGGGTCATCTTTGATAAATTTCTCTGATATCTCGGATATTAGTTTTTCATCTTCTACAGGTTTATATAAATCAAAATAATAAGGATCGTGTATTTTTATGATATAATCTACGCCTTTTTACTGGCATAAGTAAAACGTTGTTAAATAGCCGTAATAGACAAAATATGCGTCTTCATATAGAATGTTTTCAATATTAAATGGTTTTAATGGCATAAGGGCAACTATCATGCGATTTCCAGGGGCATATAGCGGATACCAAGAGCAATAAAGCATCTCAGAGCAACCTCTTTGCGCTATTATTACTTCTTCTTGTTTAATTCCTGTAGTGTTTTTGTATGTTTTTAAATTTTAGCTTTAAAATACGTAAAGTCAAAATAATGTCCATCACTTACTGATTCACCAAGTTATTCTGTTATTACAACTTCAACAACCATCTCAGACTCTTTATAAACCTCGTCAAGCGGAGAAGGAGTATAACTTATACTAGAACTACGACCACCGGCCCAGCGGTCATAGTCGGCAGCAGGCCATTCGTATTCAATTTCTATTTCTAAACATTCTTCTGTTTCATTATCGGTGTTTTGTGTTTCAGTCTCACCTGCATTCATTACGAGTATCATTGTTATGTTAACTGCAACAACTATAGCGATTGTTATCAACAAAAGAAGTGAGCGTTATTTCATAGCAACACCTATTTATAATAATAGTTTATATCTAATTCCATTATATGCTTGTTGTCAACACCACATGTAAATATTACTATTGTACTTATGTAGCGCTACAATACATATTGAACAGTGAGAGAAAAAGTAGCAGGAACAGGACTCATAAAGCAGAATCAAGTAACCCGACGTGATTTAACCGAAATGAAGTGCCTGTCATCCTATCGTACATCTTCCCCAATCCTTTTCCTTAATCGTTGACTGACCATGTTATATAAACCTCTTAAGGTATTTACAAATTACAATAATAAAAAAACACTGATTTATCTGCAGACCTGTTCAGTGTCGTGGAGTTGTGTTTTAATTTATTAATTAACCCCAAACATAGTGCGTACAGGATATAAAGTATCACATAACAAGAGATAAGCCATTCAACGCGGCACGTTTAAATGTCTTAACGGAGTATACCACGCTTCATACTCTCCTGATATATAATCAACTTTTAGTCAATACACCGCTTTAAGGCAATTATCAATCGGCATGACATACTCTATACTATAAAGCATTTTATTATCTATTTTTATTTCAGGAAGCTATAATGACGTTAAAAAATCGGTTAAGTTATAATTTCACCTTTTTATTTGCCATTTCAGGCAAACCCACCTCTGTTAAGAGTGCTTTTACCCTCTCAGATATGCCGCGCATCGGACGTTTTGAGAAAAACACGGGTATCAATTATGTTTTCAGCAGCCGTCATATCGTTTATAAGCGCGAAATCCTGCAGGACAAAGCCGAAGTAAGAGTTTCGTATTTCGGAAAGTTTCGCGTCGCCAAGACTGCTTATATCCCGCCCGTCAAGCTCATATCTGCCCCCCGATACATTATCAATGCAGCCGATTATATGTAAAAGTGTCGATTTGCCGGCGCCGGATTTTCCCGTGATAGCGACAAATACTCCTTGATTTATCGATAAATTGATGCCTTTCAGCGCTGTAAAATCCCTGTCCTTTGATATGCGGTATTTTTCGTTACTTCCTCAAGCTTAATCATGTGTTTCTCCATTATAATTATAAAATAATACTTTTATATTACATACGCATTATTTGTTTTCAATATATATTGAAAGGGGCGAGCGATGAAAAACAGCGGAAATAATTATACAATTTATGATTAATATTATTGAAAAGACAATGCCTGTGGCAATATATCCCTCGTATGTAATTGGATCAGGGATGGGCTCTGTAGAAGTGTTAATTTTATAAGCAATACACCCAAGGAAATACGATAAAATTAAGATTACTAAATAAGCAAAAATAATTGATATAATGATTTGTCTCTTTCGTTGTCCATACAGCGACAGGATGGCATAATTTTTTATGTTCCGCTGAAATGATATTAAAACCCTCCCGTTGAAATAATAATTGATGAAACGAGAATTGAAGCTAAATATGGGAATGAGTCTTTTATTTTTTTCAATATATCGTATTTTGCGTTATTGTACATATCATCAAACGAAAAAGTATGCCATAACGTGAAAGGAGTACCCTTAATTCATTTAAGGAAATTGATTTATCATATTCAATAAGAAGTGAACCTGTAGTACTGGCTTTTTGGTTTTTATCAGTTGTTATAATAACATTATCTTTATTATCAAGAAAATATGAAATACTATAATGTTTATTTGAACTTGTATCTGTCGACAGCACGTAGAATTGTTTTGTAAGTTTCCCGATTACTTTATATTTCCTTCCTTCGGAGCATTGAATTATATCACCGATTGAATAAACATCTGTAAGTTCTCCGCCAATAACACATTCGGGAGGATTTTGCTCTCCGCTTTCTGTGTTTAGCCATCTCCCCTCAGACAAAGGCTGACTAATTGAATCTAAGATAAATGCATGATAAATCCGTATTTCAGTAGAAACACCGCCTTTTACAGTATCCCAGTTATTTATGATAAACCCTGCATTTGTGATTCCGTTTATTTCTCTTATTTCATTAACAAGGTCTATATATCCATCGTATTCGATTTGCATCAATAGCGTATCATCAATAGAGCTGTCTATACAGAGAACAGCAATATCCTGTCCCATTTCTCTGTCAAGATACCTGTATTTCCTGTAAATATCGACGAACAGGCTTGATACAACAGTACTTAAAGAAAAGGCTAAAAGAGTAAGCTCAATGATGAGCATCAGATATATTGTTTTATTTTTCTTTAATATTAACCTTATATGAAGAGCTTCAATATTTAGTATTTTGAAAAATGATGCAAAGCGTTGCTTTTCAGGTGTTTTTGTTTTAACTTCCGTCATCATTAAACCTCAAAATTTTACATTGTTTTATAAGCGGATGGTATCTTGCGTGATAAATATAGGGCAAGGATTATGCTTGTTATAAAACAAAATATAGACAATAAACCGATAATGAAAAGAGCATCTTTTATGTGCAGCCAAATTGATACGTTCCCGTTACTTATAAGCCACCAAGCAATGAATAAAGACAGCGTTATGGCATAGGCAATAAAGTTATATATGAAAAGCTCAAGCATTATTGATAAAAACACATGGTGCCGCTTTATACCGAAAAGACGCATGACCGAAAAATCTTTTTTACGCTCTCCTACTATGTAAATATATATGATCCCACAGCTTACGACGCATGCGAACATAAAAATTGATAAATAGGAAATGTTTGAATAGTAATCGCCTTTTTTTTGATTCAGGCAGTCCTCTTTTTATTTCGCACTCAACTCCCGGGAAAAGCTCTTCTAACTTCTCGTTAGTTTTAACTATCACGGAAAGGGGAGTGCCCTCAGAATAACTGTATACCAAAAAACTAACTTTATCGTAAGTTATAAAATCATCGAGGGACACTATCATTTCAAAATTGTCAATCGCGATTCTGTCGTCAAATATGTACTCCCTACGGCCTTCCACATCACCTAACGAAAAGGTTTGACCTAAATATGGTCGTTTTGCCTTTATATCTGAAAATATTTGGGCGCTTAAATATGTGTGACCCGGCTCAGGTTCTTTTTCAAATATCTCCCATGTTGACGTTGAGTAAAGAAATGTATAAGGGTTAATCCGGACCGGAACAAAAGAGCAAATATTATTTATACTATAAGGATTTCTTCGATAGTTTATATTATAACCCAGTATAATGTACTCGCAAAAATCGTGGTCGAGCACCTCAAGGGCTGATTCTATGCTTTTATAATCCACATTTTCAGGGAATGTAATGATAACGCTGTGAAGCTCAAGCGATGATGAAAATAAACTTCTTAGTTCATCAAAATACGATGTGTTGAAATAAATGAATACGGCACAGGAGATAGATATGCTTAAAATTAGAAGGATAATAAATGCCTTTTTCGAAAAAAAAGAGCTTTTTATCAATGCTTGAATTGCTTTAAATATTTTCATAATATTTCTCTTACATTACGTTATATTTCTCTTGTTAATAGAAGCATGATATTCATGTTATATCATACTTCTTTTTTTATTAAAACGATTTATTATTGGACATATGTAGGGTTACATTACATATTGGATAGTGATAGAAAAAAGTATCAGGAATAGAACACAAATGTAATTAATTTCTCTAATTTTTAATGGAATCCACTTATAATCTATATATACTTTTGAATTGACAATCACTGTTCAAAATACCCTCATACTTCGTCATTCCTTCCAAAGATGTTGTAACATGGATTATTTCCTAATAATATATTTCATGAAAAACTGATTGTCAACGTATATGTAATAATATGTGTAGTGTTACAATACATATTGGGCAGTGAGAAAAAAAGTAGCAGGAATAGGGCACGTAAGGTAGAATTAAGTTTGTGCCTATCCCTGCATGAATATAATAACAAGACATGATGTACAATAAATCCCTAAAATTTATATATTGAAATTAATAACTGGTACATCAGCCCGGCTCGCCAATAGCATACATATCCCTTCTAATAAACACAGTCAGCAGTTGCCCACGTATACGTAATTCAACCTCTCTCTCGCAGTCTTAGCAAGGCTGTATATCAGTCCCACATCAGTTGGCTGTCTGTCTGTCATATGAAAGCGCGGGAAAAATCTCGTAATGTGCAGCGGAATGTCCGGCCCGATGACTCTTCCTTCCCTGTCTGTCAATCCGGAAACCCATTCAGTCAGGGCACGCATCTCGTCAACTGTATCGTTCTCACCAGGCACGATCAGTGTTGTCAGCTCGACATGGCAGTTTTTCACGGCTTCTTCTATGAAGTCCATGACCATCCTCCGATTTCCGCCGAGAACATCCCGGTAATATCTATCTGTAAATCCCTTGAGGTCAATATTCATGGCATCAATGTATGGCGTAAGTGTCCTCAGCACCCAAAGCTCTGCTGTGCCGTTGGTGACCAACACGTTCACCATCCCCATCTCATGCATCAACTTTGCCGCGTCAAGTACGTATTCATACCCGATAAGCGGCTCATTGTACGTAAAGGCAACGCCTATGTTTCCCTGCCCGCGGTAAGATGCCGCGATTGAGGAGAGTTCTTCAGGAGTAATATAATCGGCTCTTTCCGCATATCTGCGTGCCACATCTGACCAGGAAATCTGGTAGTTCTGGCAGAAAGGACACCGAAGATTGCAACCATAGCTTCCTACCGAAATGATCATAGAACCCGGGCGGAACCTTGTCAGCGGCTTCTTTTCTATCGGATCGAGCGCAAGAGAAGTGATCCTGCCGTAGTTTGCAGCTGTTACCTTTCCCTGCCGGCAGGTTCTGGCCCCGCAGAAACCAACTCCTCCCTCGGCGATATTGCAGTGTCTGAAGCACACTTCACAAACAGCCATACCCACCTCCGTCAATAATGCCTGACTACTTCAAATCTCTGCAATTTATACTTTTCGCTGCTGTGGATGCCGGCCTTCTTCATTGCTATATCCACCTGCTGATCAACCGTGTCTACACCGTCAATATCAGGAAGCAGCAGTCCCTTCTTCAAACCCGATGACACGATGACTCCGTATTTCTTTACATCAAGCTCATCCTTCGACTCAATATCCTCAGGCTCTCCGAGGACATCGACACTTATCTCAAGCCAACCGAGCTCATCCGGCAAAATTGCCGGGAACCTCGGATCTTTTGTGGCTGCGCTGATCGCGTTTGTGATTATCTCCTCAGCCACGCAGCTTCTCGTCGGGCTTATAGTGCCGATGCAGCCCCTTAGGCTGTCGTGCTTGTGGATTGAGACAAACACTCCTGCCTTCCTTGTCAGCATCTCTTCGGGAAGGCCATCCGGTACGGATATCCTTTCCCTTCTAAGCACGTATGCCTCAATTGCATTGCGGGCAAGTCTGACATACGCATCGGACTTGTCCCGTTTTAAGCGCAGTTCTTCCTCTACCTCAGCCAGCCTGCGGTCAAGAAAGCGCCTGCTTTCATCATATCCATCAGGATAAAAAGTGCATATTCCGTATCCTACGCCTGTGATATCCTGGTATGATAGTTTCTCTGCGCGCACAGACATTCCGTCAAACGCGCCTGCCATGATTACGAAAGAGCGGTGACCGCATTCTGCAGCTTTCTCGCAGAATGTGCTGTCAAAATCAAAAAGTTCGCTAAAAGCCGCTCTGCTCATGACATCCATTATCCGTTTATCATACTCGGGACCCTCAGGCGCGTATCCGTATGGGCCATACTCCTGCAGTTTATGCGAGAGATCTCCGCTCGCTACAATAACCGCGCGTCTTCCGATATTATTGACAGCATCACGAATAATCATCCCGAGCCTGTAGTGATCTATTAAAGGCAGGCCCGACAAACCGATTCTTACGATCTTGCCGCCTTTATATCTATTTCTGATAAACCATAGCGGAACCATCGTGCCGTGATCAAGCCTTGCGTCTCTTTCCCCCAGCGTCCCCGCCGGGATTTTTTCCGCGTCCGCGAGCTTTGTTATCTCGTAAACGAGTTCTTCGTCATATCTCTCGCTAAATTTGACCCCCGAAGCCCTGAAAGAAGCAAAGCTTCCTGCAGCCCCCTTTCCCGGTGATATGTGAAAGTAGTCCAAATACATGACGGAATGCGGGCTTGTGATTATTATTGTTTCGGGTTCGATTGCTGCGATTTCACTCGCAACCTTTTCATACGCCTTTATCGTTTCTGATATCTGCGCTTCACTTCCCCTGCCTATATCAGGAACAATCATTGGCGGATGAGGCACCATAAATCCTGCGATAAGGGTTGACTTATACTTTGTTTCGTTACTTGTTATGCTCATGCTCATTATCTACCACCATGCCTTTCTGCAGAAAGCACCAACGAGAAGAAAACAAGGTTGGTACATCCGCTATATTTTGTGAGAAATCAAGACTGGTTGCACGACAGTTTTCACAGGAACAGGTTATATCCATGTTTATAACAGTGGAGTTCATTGTTTATAATTTTACTTTTACCTTACTATATTTCAACCGTTAAATCGTCCGTCGGAGAACAAATAAAGGATTTTTCCGGTATCACGGGTTTCTAATGCGACGACATCTTCATTTAGATGAAACATCATGGATTGTCAACCAAGGGTTGTTGTCTGCCCCTTCCCTTTGGCAATGACCTTCTCAAATAAATTCATAAATTTTTACTCTGTTAAAATTACACATCTTGACATGTAGAAAACCTCCGCCGAGGTAAATTATACCACGGTGGAGTTTATTTATCAAACCGTAAAGCTTTTTTTCATTATTAATTATTTAACGATTTGTGGCACAAAACAACCGTATTGGCACGGAACAAATTGGTGGAAACGATGTTTTTAACCACCCTTTATTTTTTTAATTTTATAGGCGTATATAGATTCATTTGATGGTAGCCAAGTCCTTCTTTAATTTCATCGTCCACGTAAATCATATTTCCCATAAATGCACGTCCGCTGTCAATCGTGAAGTTTGTGTTTTCAAGCCACTGCTCTATCTTTTTCATCACCCTATCATGACTTTCGCTGTCACCATCTACACTGACCGCGACTGCATATAAACCTCCGGGATAATCAATTATTTTATATGGATAAGTATCTGCTTCTGTCACCTCATCTTTGACAGCCCATATCATTCAGCTTTTCCGTCTTTTCCACATAAAAAATCAGGACAATCAAAAACAACCGGCTTAAATAAATAGTTGTGCGCCTCTTGCCACGGCTCGAAATCACTACTAAAAAGTTCTTCAAACGTCAAAAGTCCTGATGTCACAGCTCTAAACTTCCGTATTCTGATTATCATGATATCCGGCACTTTTTTATCCAGCTTCTCAGTAACCTCGAGAAGACGATTTACTATTGAAGGGTTACCATTATAATTTACATTCACAAGTTGCGTCTTTATATCCTTTGCTCTTTCATAAAGAAGTTTTATATCTGATTCATTATCAAAATCTGCTTGCTCGATTTGATGTATAAATTCCAGCACGATTTCTTTCAGTTCATGTAAAAGAGCAATATCTTCATCAATACCGTCAACCTTTTTACTAAGCACTTCTAAAACAACATCGGAACTTGATGAATTAAATATACGTTGAATATCCTTAATGCTAATATTTAATTTTCTCAGAATTAAAATTTGTTCCAATCGTTTAAGAGAGGCGTCATCATATAACCTGTATGCATAATCATCGCTTCGGATGCTCGTAATCAAGCCCATATCCTCATAATAACGTAGTGTACGGGCGGATAATATTGTACTTCGCCGAAACATCCCTAATTTTGATTAACTCATTCATAAAATTATTCTCCCTTTTAAATATGAGTATATTATAAACTATTACCCAACGGAAGAGTCAAATGAAAAATGATTAAAATTCTCTCACACAGCAAAATCATGAGTCAATTTACCTATTTAACACCTGTTATATAAAAACTATTCATCATTCACAATGACATTCTTCAAGAACATTCATCCTGTCAACTTATCCTTTTAAAAACGCCCTTTATCTATTAAAATTGTTAACTCAACCATATCACTTGTAGGATAATTGATATGTTCCAGTGTATTATAAAAAATAAGGATTTTCAGACATCGTCACCTCAGGTAAAAACTTGAGAGAAAGAATCAATGCCTGGAAACCCTTTATTTATATCTTATTTCAAACCTTCTATTTGTCCACCTTTAGCATCAACACCACAGCTTTCATATTGGTCGAGTTAATGGAATTAATGTATGTGAGCGATTATGACAGCATCTGTACGTGATAACATGTTCTGTAATTTCTAAAAACGCCGTTCAAGGGAACATATCAACTAAACATTTTTGTACATATCCGCTTTGTCAAACAATGAAAAAGAAATTCCTGGTTTCTGTATATTTTTTTCTTGGTATTTCATTCATGTTTTTTGCATCACTCTTATTGAGCCTATATTCCGAGGACGTGTAAAACCTGCAATCCTTTTGAAATTTCCTTATTAGCCTTCCATTACCCTTTTAACTTTACATATATACCAACAAAGCAAGTATAAGGCTTGATAATTGTTTCAAAGTACTGCCTGTCGATGTGAGCATACTCATTATCAACTGCAAGCCAATCATTCCATGCTTCTTCAAAGCAAGCCATTTCCCACGTTACCACTGAATCAATTCTATCATGGCTGCCAATGAGCTCTTTCCAGAGTTTGGGGCTTTTAAACATATAGGATTCCTTACCAAGCCAATCGGACAGAAGCTCTTCGGAGCGGCCTGAGTATTCATCCTTCAAGCCGGGAATACCGATTAAAACCACACCACCATCTTTCATTAATGGAAGAATTTTTCCCCTGAAAAATCCCTGCTCACCTGCAAAATAATGATATGAATCAATGCTAACTAAAGCACTGAATTGTCTTTTATTAAAATGCAAATTATTCGCATCTTCGCAAACAGGTGTTACCTGTCCATTAATTCCCCATTCGGCAAATCGTTTCCCGTTTTCTTCCGCACTTATCCAAAGGTCATTTGCATAGACCTTTGCTCCGGTCTCTTTTGCAATCACAAGACTCGTCAGCCCCGTTCCGCATCCCAAATCAAGAACCAAATCATCTGATGTAAGTTGCAAAGGATACTTATCAAATAACTCTCCGAGAATCCTTACGCAGTTTGGTCCCATCATCGTTTCTGCCGTAATATACTTATTATAATTACTGATATTCATATGTAATCCTTTCTCCTGATAGGGAGATGGTTCTCCTGTCTAAATCCTCGAGTTCTATATATCTATTATACACCTCGAATTCTGCATCTCGGAATAGCATTTTTCATCTATAATAATATGAGACCATTATTGTACCATTTTATCATTTAAAAGAATGCATACAAACATCAATGTTAAATGTTTATTCTTTTTTTAAGCTTACAAAACACTATCTATATATTACTGCCAGCAACCATTATCACGGTCGTCCATATCATGCAGCCAATAATGATGCATAAATAAATTTTTAAATTCCTACTTTCTGCCCTTTCTAAATGATTTTTTGTACTTTTTTTAACATCTCGTATATCGCTTCGTCTAACAAAGTGGAAATTATTTAACGACCTTTTTATTGTATATTGCACCCCAGTGATTCAATATTTTAACCGATGAGAAGCTATCTGCTAAAAAGACATTCAGTTTCATTGTTGATTGTAAGATGTATTATTGTCATGGCATCATCTGCCTATTTCTATTTTTACACGGATAATATCATTTTGATTTATTGTGATTTTATAAATAAAAACTATTGTGATACTTTCATAAATTGCTGTATCCCATCGGATACTACGCTTAGCCCAGTATTGCTCTTCAGATGTATGTTTCACAAAAGGCGGCTTTTCTAAGTCGGATTTATACGTAACATCATGGATTTTCAAACAATGCTTGTAATCTGCCCCCTCCCCTTGGCCACGGCCTTCTCGAATAAATTCATAAATCTTCTTCTCTGCAAAATTTACACATCTTGACATGTAAAAACCTCCACCGAGGTAAATCATACCCGGTGGAGGTTTTTATCAAATCACAAAGTGTATTGATGTCGACAGACTATTTAAGGAACCATCTGTATGTGGGGACACATCAACGGGTTTTTAGATGTTTTTTCGTAAAGTGTCCGTTTGAGGGAGCATATCGACTTATATTTTCACTTTAATTTTAACGTTGCGCATTCCTATGGAATCAGCCGACCACCGCCACTGAGCACGACGAGCACCTGATCAACTGGCTGATTGAAATAGACACCATCTTCGAGGAGAAATTCACAGTGAAATTCAAATCCAACAAGACGGTAGATGTAGATAATTAGGCATTCTACACGAATTTGATCGTAAGAATGCCTTGTTTATTTTCTATTAGCAATCAGTTAGTTTGAACAATTTACTTTATTTGCTGATCAACCCTGAATCTGACAATTTCACGAATTAAGTCTGTTGGAAGTGGTTTGTTGTGTGGAAATTGCACTGTTCCCTTCGAGGTTTTATAGCCGGATAACTTTTCTTTGAATGCCTCAATACCTTCAGGTTGTGGATAAAAGCCAATGTGATTCTTAAATCCAGCAAAATGAACCAACCATTTTCCGTTCAAGTCATATGTAGGCATTCTCATACAAATTCGTTCGGTAGCCTGTGGAGCTAATTCATGAATAATATTCCTGATTTCAGTTAATCGTTCTTGCACTTCCGCCGGAAAGCTTTTAATGTATTCATCTGCTTCATTCATTTAGAAATCCCTCCACCCTTATTGTTTTCTTATATCATACGTCTAATTATACCAGATTTCATATTGTTTGGCGAACAAGCACTGGCATATCTACAGGTAACCAGACTGGTGTAAATGCTAAGATAGAAATGTACACAAATTCACGGACAAAATGTACAGTTGAGACAGTTGAGGATGTTCAATTCATGAAACGGGGGTGCGGACAAGATCCTGTATTAAAAGGAAGTAGGTTGCCCATGTATACCCATAAAGGTATAAGGAATATTTAAGACAAGCGGGTGGCATTGAAGGTATGAAGAAAAACTTCTTCATAAAAGTGCAAATATATATTCAAGTGCATGACTTATAAAATGCGTGAGTTTTTACCGTCGCGTAGTGCAATCATGCATTTTTCAGCGCAATTCAACCATTGGTTTTAAATACACTCAACTAAATAGAAAACCGTTCCATTGACTCTCAACCGTATGGTAGTAGAATATAAGTGTAAGCTTACAATAAATTTGTACGGAGAAGAAAATATGGAACTGGGAAAAACAATTATGACCCTTAGAAACGAAAAGGGTTATACGCAGGAGCGCCTTGCTGATATGCTCGGTGTATCGACTGCTGCCGTATCAAAATGGGAATGTGCTAATGCTTATCCGGACATCACATTACTGCCGAAAATCGCGGAGATATTCAATGTCTCCGTTGACTATCTGTTAGGTTATGATATGACTTATCAAAAGACGATATCGGAGATTGTCGCCGAGGCAAACGAACTGCGACGAGAATTAAAAGGCGATGAAGCCGAAGCTTTAATCAAAAAGACGCTTGCTCGTTATCCGAATAATCTGCAATTGAAGTTTGAGCTTGCACGTCATAAATTATTAAATGCAAGATACAAGAGTAAAAAAGAACGTGATAGGCTGCTTTCAGAGGCTGCCAAAGGTTTTGAATACGTCGCGGAACATGATGAAGATGAAAAGCGCCGCGCATGGTCGCTCCACTTTCTAACAACTATCAACCTTATCCATAAAGATTACGATAAAGCTGCGGAATACAATGCAAAGCTATTCGGTTTTAGGGGATTGTATCCACGTGTAACAGCAGCGGTGATCGAAATGAATAAAGCCCCGGGTGAAGATGCTCTACATTCAATTGAAAGTTGTATTTATGAATGCATCTATCAAATATCTTTGCTTATACCGTGGCTGACGTAGTATTTACTTAATAAGGGCGATTACGACGCCGTCATACGTGAATGCCTGCGCGCGGCAAAAGTATATGAAGAGTTTGTTGACTGTGGGTGGATATATAGGGATCTCTCAGAGTGTTATGAAACCGCAGCTTTAGCATATGCGGAAAAACAAGAATACGATTTGTGTCTTGATTATCTTGAAAAGGCATGCGACTGTGCTGTAAACTACGATAATCTTGATTATGAATTAACTTATAATGTATACGATATTCCTGACGAGGTGGAGATGTCGGATGAAAAAATCTCATCACGCCGCTTGATGTATCAAGCGTTACTTTCCAGTGAAAGAGAGGCTTATGCTCCGATTAGAAATACAGAACGCTACAAAGAAATTTTACGAAAGCTGACAGAAGAAAAGGTCGAGAATAAATAATCTACTTGCCGTTTTTGCTTTCATCCTGTAAAAAAGATGTCAACGCCGGGATATTTCTAATCCAAAAACGCCGGTTTAAATAGCCGATCATGCATTTGTCAGATTGTCTTTTGCTGAAATATCAGCCAGTGGCACAACCCTGATCCCGCTTTTTTGATATGCCAAGTTCTTTACTTATTGCATATGCGCTCTTCCATTTTGTGAATTTTCGTGTATCATGTTAATTAACCCACACCTTATCATACGGTCATCTCCCATAAAAGCTTGTTTCACTTTTATGTCGGTAACTTAATTCTACCTTACGTGCCCTATTCCTGCTACTTTTTTCTCATCACTGTTCAATATGTATTGTAACTCTACAGTTTCTTCTATGTTTTTTATGATGACTTTTTGATATCCGATGATTTTTTCAAAAAACTAATTGAGAGCATATTTGATTTCTCCGAAGAATGTTGTGTGGTAACTTCATTCTATCAGATCTTTCAGATATGCTCTCTCTTTTTTTTTGCTCTATCCGTTGGCCACCCTAACATTTAGTATAGAACCATATTTTTTTATTCGCTAACTTTTCTACCATTTCGTCACCCGGATTGTTGGGAATGATAGGAGCAATAATATGATCTGCAACAGTGGTCAGATATGCGCAATATCTCCTTGCTTGTAGGATACAGTTACAACACAGATAAGCACGAAAGAGTGAAACAAATATTTCCTACAGCGACGAAACTACAGATTCCAAAAACCTTTTTGCTTTGTGGTAGATAAGTCGGTTAAGTAGCAAAATGCCTAAACGCCAACTAATCACTCAGAAAGATAGGCTAATACTATGAACACGAAATCATGGAGATCTTAGTTTATCCACCTCAATAGTTGTGCCATAATAATCAAAACTTTTTCCATCACATTCGTACTGCCTCATAACATAATAACTCGCGAACATATCTGCGGAATATTTTTCTCCATTAATCTCATATTCATCGGTTGGTGCGCTCTTTAGAAGAAATAGTCCTGTTGTGTTTTTATCTATCATTATATTACTGGAGAGATTGCCAATAAAATGTGGTTTGTCATTTTCATAACAGCTTATAGAAGTCGCTTTAATTGTAGATGATTCATCAACACTTTTGATAGCATCAATAACATCAATCTCAAATGTGGTAATATACCAAGTCAAATCGCCATCAGTAACGTTTATGGTTTTCACATTTTTTGCTGAACCATAAATAATGGTACTACCGTTGCTTTTTTGAACATTAACAAAATCTTCTGGCGTATAAATATCTCCTTCACCTGCTAAAAACACTTTGTCGGATGTGTTAATTTGAATAGCGCCAGGTATCGACAAAATATTGATTTTGCCATCTTCACCAAGTTCATACTTTTGTTTGTGCGAATTGGTTGCAAAAATCATAACTATACTCATAATAAGACAAAATGAAGCAGCTATTGATAGAATTGCTTTATAGCTTGTTCTTTTTCTCTTTTTATATGACTCAGCAAAATCAATCAGATTATTGTCTATGTGAGTCATTCCTAAAAGCAAATTTTCGCCTTTCATAATACGTACCCCTCCTTTTGCAGGTAAATCTTTAATTCATTTCTTAATCGATGTAAAGTGGCTTTCACTTTGCTTTCTGATAATTCTGCCTTTTTTGCAATCTCACAAATATTATCAAAAAACCAATATCGTCTGAGAAAAATAAATTTTTTTTCGTCTGTTTGAGTATTTAGAAAGTTACTGATTGTTTTGCATAATTCGATGTAATCAATTTGTTCATCTACATCGTTTGGAGACGATAGGCACTCTTCGAGCTCCTTTGAGAGTTCAATATATTGAACATATCTTTTTTTTGACCGGTTTTTTTTACATACATCCAAGCAAATATGCCTAATGATTTTCGCTAAAAAAGGAAAAAAATAATCGCTCGGGTCATTGGGCGGAATTAAATTCCATGCCTGTATGTAGGTATTATTTTCACACTCCTCAACTTCCTCATCATTATTCAAAATCCCTTTTGCGATGTTACGTAGTCGAAAACCATATTTAAGCGATGTCTGTCTTATTCCTTCTTCATTGCGCTCGAAATACAGATTTACAATTTGTTTATCATTTAACATATTGCCCCCTATTTATATCTATGTGCCTTCACCTTCTATAGCGAAAAAACTGAGGCGAAGGTTACAAATTCCATCTCGTTTTTATAGAAAAAAGTAGGGGGCAATTGCTTTATTTTTACGCAAAACAATCACCCCATTGGTATATTACTTAACTTCTTGCTATGACAACACTCTGTTGAGCAGAAGGAAGCGTTTCAAACCAAGCAGAAACGTAGGTTAACGATGATACTTTTTCGTATAATTCCGGACTTCTTCCGTGTCTTTCAAAATAGTCAATATAAAAATTTAATGCTTCGGTTTTAGAAATACTATTCTTTTTTTAGGCGGCTTCGGCCATTGTATTTTTTGTTCATCGCAGTATTCAACTTCATAACTGTATGATTCAACGAAATCGCCGATGTATACTTTACCTGACAGAATGTACGTAGATGAACGTGGCAAAGAGGTAGCGAATAGTTTCTCTGTAGTTTCTTCTATGGTATTATTGGGCATTTATCACATCACCTTACTTATCAAGTGCCACAACAGAAACTCCATTTTCAGCCATTTCGTTCAATTCTACGACAACATCATCGATCTCTGTCACATGCAAAACATCATTGAGAATTTCATTTCAAAAAAATTATGTTTGGACTTCATTTCCCGTATTTTCGGGCAATGTCGCCAAATCTATCATTATTAAAGAATTTTCAGATGGTCGAGTGAAAATCACTTTGCCTTTCGAATCTGTATTTACAGAAAAAGCATATGTGTGAGTATATTCAGACACCTCTAAAGTAGCAAAATATGATTTCGCATAAAATCAAACAGTTTGTTGATACAAATATTTATGATGCCAACCCCATTATAAAGTTTCGGATTTCAAATACAACTATCCGCATAAGAATTATAACATAAATTCAGTAAAAATGTAAAAGGATTATCAGTAATTTCTAATTACACTAATTCTTATTTACGTCTTTTTTGCAGATGCGTGAGGTCCGTCGTATTACCCACGCATTTATCGATAAAATAGCCCTGTAATCACCAAAGATTACAGAGCTTTCTATTTTAAGGTATATCCAATAACAGAAACCGCTATTCTTAACCTTTACAGATTATTAGTCATACTCAATACATGGCAAACTAAAGTGAAGTATTACGCTTTTATCATCGGATATTAATGATTTAAAGCAAGAAATTGTATCATTTCGATCTTCCCTTTTCACCTTTTCGATAATATCTATAATATAAATATATATCACCTATTTTTTTATTTATCTCTTCTATTTGTTTTTCAACTTCGTAATATGAACTATCTCCGACCTTAAATATAACAAATGTACGAATCTCATTTTCCCAGCTTCGACTCTTCAAGTATCTTCTCAAACTGCTCAACAGTATATGAATCCTTTTGCATTGCTTCTCGTCCGGCATCGGCAAGTATCTTTCGCGCCTTTAAAGAGCGAAATCTCTCAAACCCCACGTCATCAAAAGTGAAACCCTGACTCCATAAAAAGCCACCATATGATGCACATTCATCAAGAGCTAAAGCTGCTTTTTCTAAATACTCCCGCCACTTCGGGAACTTATCTGCAAGATGTTTATAATACGGCAGCGCATTTTTCCGTGCATATATCTGGCAAAGACCGTCGCAATATATGAAAAATCTGTTTTTTACTTCTTCCGGTGAGAGGTCAGTAAAATCATCATTCTCCAGGTGATATAAAAAAGATTCCCACGCCGCAAAGCCGACTTTTTTACCTTTTATTTCAGTTTTTCTCTTCGCATGCTCGACAATAAACTGAAACGTTGATAACGCCATATCTCTTTCACTGGGTGTTTCGGTTTTACCTTCCAACAAAATATATCCGCTGATATTGTTTTCCCAGTTGTCCCATGTTACCGGAACGCTAACGTCAGAAGCAGGTGAAACCCCGGCTTCGTATCCGTTGTTGTAGTTATACCCTATAATTTTCCGCCCGTCGTCTTCATAGCCAAAGTAAACATTCAGGTTATAATCAGCATGGTTTATGTGGCTCACTAAAACCGGGAAACCTCTGTCAATAGCGGAGACGAAATCGCGTCTGATTTGTAAAATATCCGTATTCAAAAAACTGCCGTCTTTTCCCCGCTCTACGGTTATGTATTTTGCTTTCCAGCCGAGTGCAGACAGCACACGTCTTTCAGTCTCAAACGGCGTTTCGTTTATACTATCTGTAAGTTCATTGCCGAATACCCATTCACCGTCATCCCAGCAAAAGCAGTTGCCTTCACCGCTTATAGCGGTCAGCATTGCTTTGTCGCAATCCTCACCAAGGCCTTTTAATGTAGCTTCGAGCAGTGTTATGAAAAACGCAACATTATTGCCGTCATACGGTAGCTCCGGTATATTGGGAATCAGTTTTCTCCGCATGACAAATCCTCCTCGTATGTCGACATTGATTAAGAGGGGTTCAAAAGTTTTTGGAGTGGACTTTTTTCGCCTTATGGCAGACGGGGTTGCACTATGAAAACGAGTAAATGCTTTTGTAAAACTTTCGGCAGTTTCGTATCCGTATTTCAAAGCGATATCTATAATTTTTAAGTTTTTTTCAACTAAATCTTGCGCAGCAAGTGATAACCGTCGGTATCTGATATAATCGCCAACCGTCATACCGGTAACAATACTGAAGATTCTTTGAAAATTAGCGCTCGATGAGTTAGCACTGCGGGAGATTTCCTCAATACTGATATCTTCAGTTATTCTGCTCTCAATAAATGCAATAGCGTTTTGCATTTCTTTAATCCAATACATCTCACCCCACCCCTCTTGAAGCTACATTAACAGAAAAGACACTTATTTTCTTGTCCTTTTATGCTTAGATGTGTCCGGTTAAAGAGCTGCTGTATTATAACTTTATTTCCATTATAACGCATGATTAAATCTTTTTTTAACTCGCACCCTAAAAAATTCTCGTCTTTAACTTTTATAAGTTTTATATCATTTTGATAAGGCACGTAATAAACGAGCAATAAAAAAATAACTCCTGTGGCAGCAATAAAAACACCACAGGAGATTTTATTTATAAAGAAAGATATAAAAAGCTCAATAAGGACAGTTTACTTGATGGGTATAAAGAAAAGACAGTGTTTTATGTTTTACTGCGCTTTTATGTAAGACATCACAGTATCGTATTCACTCGTAATATCAAAGAATCGATCAATTCCCAACCAGCGCCATGTACCATCGTAGTATCTTTTAAGAATGTAGTAATTCACTTCTTTTTTATCTGTCAGTATTTCACATAGTTTACCGTCAACTATATCACGTTCATACACAGTCCTTGTATCCTTGAGTACAATAATTTACAATATAGTTCACTTTCTCCGGAATTACAATGCTTTTTCACGAGTTTTTCCCTTTTGTTTGAAGCCCGACGTTCTGTTATATTACAACAATAATGACTGTATATAATACAAATTGTATTAGACGTTGATATATGAATATTGTTCCTTGTCGTTTTTTCCATTGTTCACATCAAGTTTTTTACTAAAAAATACAACTCTATTTATTTACTGTAGCTTTTTTATAGACTTCGCAAACATTTTTGTACGATATATTTATTAATACATAGATTACAATTATGTAAATTATGTAATGTTGACAATATTAATTATCTATGATACCATATTATTGAACTACAACTACATTTTATTAATTATAGCAAATATATTATCAGCGGAGTTAAATTATATTAATGACTCGTCCCGACTTTATTTAATACCTCACATTTACACCTGCAATGTATGAAAACCATAAAATATAATAAACATACTGTCGTCAGACACGAAGCCCTGATTTATAAAAATGTTAAATGATCAAGTTAATATAAATACATAACGTTATAGAACACACATTCTTGGTGTACGTCTTTCTGGTTAATTTACTTATTGATTAATATGAATGCAATTACTCCTCGCAAGGGTGACAAAGCTATATTTTTCAGAATGAAACTATAAAAACCATTGCTTTTCTGCTGCATTTGTAATTAACAGAAACGTCTTGATAATATTCAATTTGTTATTATTCTGCTTCGTGAGCCATTTAACTCGACTGTAATGCGACGTGCTGAGAATAAAGAGAAGAGACCTATTTATTTAAAAAGGAAGGGGGACGATAAACTTCTGTGTAATGTTTTACTCAACCGTTTAGCAATATTCCAAAGAAAACTTATACTAAAGAATGGGGGGAACATCAAGAAGAGAGTAATTTTAATTCTAGCATTTACTTTGCTTACATTAATGCTTCTTTTACTGACTTCCTGCAGTGAGTTTAATTATGTTAAGGCGGGAGAAATAGACGAAACCCAGAATACTGAAGACACAACTAACGATACAATCGTTTGGCAACCGCTTGAATCCGGGATATCCTCAAACGGAATTCTTTTAGATTATAAAAAAGGGTAAGCGGAGACAAAGGACGCAATTGTTTTATTAGCCCGTAACGAACGGCAAGCTCTATATCTTTGCTACATAAACAAAACAACAGGCGCTATACTCCCTCTGTGCAACGACCCTCTTTGTAAGCACAAAGGCTTTGAGGAAGGGTGTGCGGCAAGCTCCGCTGGCAATGAAACATACAATACTCTTTCATGCAACGAGTCCGACGGTAAGTTGTATTTTGCCCGGCGGGATGTTATGTACGGTGGTGAAGATGTAACCATAATATATTCACTTGACATAGATTCTATGGACACGACACTTCATGAGCACTACCGCACACCGGAGGGTGACAGAATCGGGTATCTCGTTGCCTGTGACGGGGATGTATATTTTTCACAAGACTATTACAACGAAGAAGCGGAAGAATATGGCATTATCATTTATAAACTCAATACTAGCAATGATAATGTAGAAAAAGTCTTATCTTTCGCAAACGATGATGTTAGATACTTCGTAAAGAATGGAGTTCTCTATTACGATATAAAATCCGTTCTTCATGCTTATGATATTAATGCAGGTACCGACACTGAAATAATAAACCGCGGTGAAATCAGTTATTTTATTCTCCTTGACGATCAAATCCTGTGTCAATCAACAAGCGGTGTTTACCTATATAGCTATGACGGCACACTGACCGATACACTTTATACTTCCGAGGTAACCGGAGATCGTATGAGTTTTACAATCGACGACAGCAACAACATTTACTTTAGCGGTTATTCTCCGGAAGAGTATGAACGCTCATGTCCACATACAGGATCGGCAACGAATCCTACTGGTGGTAAAATATTTAAGTTATTGGAAGGTAATACTGAGCTTTTCTACAGTTTCCCAACGAATACTATTATCGATAGTATTCAGGCCTTCAACTCTTCATCCGGAACTGTTCTTTATGTTGAAGCGAGTGTAGAAGGTTATAATTTTAATTATTTTCTTTACGAAGAAGATGGAAATATTGTCTGCTACACAGTACCTTACGTAGATATACCATAAACTTTTTAGTACACATTACCGACAGCGGGTCTTTGCCGTTCTTCTAATATTCAATAGGGTTTTATACTTTCACAACAAAGAGCGGGGTCCGTTATAGACGGACGCCGCTCTTGATTTTTCAAGTAAATAAAGAAAATCCCCCGGGTCAACGATATTATAAAAACGTAAAAGCGAATTATTATTCTCAAAATTACACCGTAAACATTGAAATATCCTTATTATTTTGGTATCATAGATTCGATAAGGTGATTTATCAAAAAGACAATTCTCTTAATAATACTGCAGCAATGTACAGTTGCTGCAGTTCAATTTTGCCGGTGAGAAAAACGTTTTGTTTGATATGAGAAAAGCGAAAATATTATTTTAAAAATAATAATATCTCGGTTAATACGGTCAAGATAAATAAGTGTTGGATACATAATATGAATTCTTTAAAGGAATACGTCGGAGATAAGAACTTTTACAAGAAAATATTATCGATTGCAATCCCCATTTCAGCCCAGCAGCTTATAACCGTCGGGGTAAACCTAATGGATACTATAATGCTCAGCTCCATGGGCGATACACAGCTGTCGGCTTCTGCTCTCGGCGGGCAGTTCATAAACCTTTATCAAATCTTTTGCATGGGGATTGGCATGGGGGCGTCAGTCTTAACATCAAGATACTGGGGCATGAAAGAGCTCCCCTCCCTTCGCAAAGCTGTTACCATCATGCTTCGGTTTGTCCTCATACTATCCTCCTTGTTCACACTGGCGACAATCTTTGCCCCAAATTTGATTGTCCGGATGTACACACCGGAGAAGGATATTATAAGCTACGGCGTCATATATCTTCGCTGGCAAATCCCCGTATTTGTTTGCATAGGACTGTCCCTTACGTGTACGATTGTTCTCCGAAGCGTGGGGCAGGTGAGAATCCCTCTCATCTCATCTATCATTGCGTTCTTCGTTAATATATTTTTCAACTGGGTATTCATCTTCGGTCATTTAGGTGCGCCGCGGATGGAGATAGCCGGTGCCGCTGTTGGAACACTGATAGCAAGGCTTTTTGAGCTGACATTCATATGCGGATATTTCTTTTTCTATGATAAGCGAATAAGTTACAAAATCAAAGATATTAGCATGAGATGCGCCGACTTGCTTTTCGAATATATCCGCGTATGTATACCTGTGTTTATAAGCGACGGCCTTTTAGCACTCGGCAACAACGCCGTCGCCATGGTAATAGGGCGCATTGGTAAGACTTTTGTATCCGCTAACTCCGTAACAACAATTCTGCAGCAGTTATCTTCCGTTTTAACTCAAGGCATGGCACACGCAAGCTGCATTGTTACCGGCCACACAATGGGCGAAGGAGACATGGAAAAAGCCCAGAAGCAGGGCTATACGTTTTTGGGTATTGGATTTATCCTCGGCTGTTTTGCAGCAGTTGTAATTCTTTTGATGCGCACACCTATAATCAATTACTACAAGGCATCGGAGGAAACGAAAGCAATTGCATGGGAGCTCATGGACGCTATCGGCTTTATCGTTATCTTCCAGTCCATGAACTCGGTTTTAACAAAAGGCGTCCTTCGCGCCGGCGGAGACACTCGTTTTCTCATGGCGGGCGATATTTTATTCCTTTGGGTAGCGTCAATTCCCCTCGGTATTATTGCCGGTCTTGTCTTGCATATGCCGCCGTTTTGGATTTATACCTTTCTTAAAATTGACCAGATAATAAAGTGCGTTTGGTGCTATTTCCGTCTGCGCAGCCGTAAATGGATGAAGAAGATTCGTACAGCATCCTAAATAAGAAGTAATTTAACATAATTATAATATAAAGAAAGGAAACGACGATGGATCAGGTGAGCTTTGTGCACTTCAGCGTTACCCACGAAAACGGCATGACAGTCAGAGGAGTTAAATTCCCTGCCACGGGTGGCGGGCGGAAACCTGCGGTAATTTTAAGCCATGGCTTCAACGGATGCTGCGCCGATTTACATAACAGGGGCGAAGCCTTTGCAAAAGCGGGTATTCACTGCTTTATGTTTGACTTTCGCGGCGGCGGATTGAGAACAACAAGTGACGGCGCGCTTTCGGAAATGATGACGATTTCCACCGAATGTGAAGATTTAAAGCTCGTTGTCGATTATGTACGTTCACAAAGCGATGTTGATACAGACAACCTTTTCTTAATGGGTGAAAGTCAAGGTGGCCTTGTAAGCACACTTGTCGCGGAAGAGTCCCCCGAAAGCTTCCGCGGGCTTATTCTATGGTATCCTGCCCTGATGATACCTGAAGCATCAAAGCATCGTCTTGCTATGGGAGTCCGTGATGTGTTCGGTGTTCGGCTTTCCCCGGACTTTGACAGTGACGCTGCAAAAATTGACCCGTGGCAGCTCATGCCGAACTACAAAGGCAAGGTGCTGATAGTTCAGGGAGACCGTGACTTTATTGTTTCAACGGGTGTAGTCGAGAAAGCTTTACGCCTGTTCCCGAATGCTTCTATCAAAATGATTCCGGGGGCCGGGCACGGATTTGGCGGCGAGGACTTTAATACAGCAATTAACGCATCCGTTTCGTTTGTGAAGGAGACAGTTTTGGAGAATAGGTAACTGCCTATATATAGAGTATCCATTAAATATATTGAACCCCTTTCGTTAGTTTTTATCTAACGGAAGGGGTTTTTCGCTAATACATATTTATTCAACTTTTTAGAAGAACAACGTGAGTGTTTCATAATACTTAATAATAAATGAATTTTGTGCTTTTACTTATGGTTAAATAACTGTGACATTATAACCTGATTCTCTTTAATACTCTATTCAGTTCCTGTTACCCCATTTAATTTTACACTATATATCGGGCAGTAAAAGAAACGTCAAAATGATACAATTAAAAATGACAGCGAATTTTACCATAGAAATATATGGGTATTTTATCACAACAGCACAAAAACCTGCGTCTCTCTTGTTGAAATTGAGCCGCATAAGTTTGAATACAAAACAGCAAATAGCTACAGCACTGTCTCCGTACACTTTCCGCATAATTATAATGGCATGACAATACAACAGCGCGCATCATTTTTACGGGTTTTACTATCGAAACTACAATTTCGGAAGGCTGGACACTTGATGAGCAATTAATATGTAGATGTGTTTAGAAACAATAAGTGTAAATAATGATAGCCGAGAAACTTTTATCAATAGGGTTCAGAAATATGCGGATGATAAAGAAGAATTATCCGAAGAAGAGTTAAACACCTCTGAGTTTAATCATTCTCAGATTGATTTGGCAACACATTTGAGGTGTCTTGTTCTTCTTTGTGATACAAGTGATGATTATAGTGGAAGTACTTATGAAGTTATAAAACCTTTGAGCATGGTAATGTTGCCATTACAAAGGTTTATTATAGAGCAAAGTCATATGAGATTGATGGCGTTGAAAATCCTGCAGCAAAATATAACTACGGTCTTCTCACATATAACACTGCTCACAGGACATATGTTGCCTTTGAGTTTGACTCTGCTCTTACAGATGAAAATACCATCCGCGACATTGCAGAGAGCATAGTTTGGAATTAAATCGACTAACAACATGTTACGCTATACATTCCTCTGCAATAATATGGTACAATGTATTTGTAATTTACGGCTGCCGAGAAGTAAGAGTTGATTAGTATTGAAATAGTTAAGCCATGATGAGCCTCTCGTCCCCCTGAAATTATTTAAAATAGCCTTTCACTCCCCCGTTTTTATGACGAGCAAAAGATTTCGAGTATTTTACTATGCGAAAATGATTGCGATTTATGCGTGATATTGATATCATAAAATAAATGATAAATGATGATGTGGAGGAATACTGATGGCGGAGATTATCAAAATAAACGATACCACATGGCGGATTGAGGATAGCGGCGTACGATTTTTCTTACTTGCCGGAACGGAAAAGGCGCTGCTTATTGATAGCGGCATGAGAACACCGGATGCAAAGCAAATTGCGGAAAGCTTCACAAAACTGCCGATAATGCTTCTGAATACACATGCCGACCCGGATCATATTTCAGGCAACGGCAGTTTTGAGCGTTTTTACATGCATCCTGACGAAGAAGAAAACTACAGAGCCCACGGCGGTGCCGGAACTATTGTGCCTATAAATGATAATGACATTATTGATCTTGGAAACCGCCCCTTGAAAATAATCTTCATCCCCGGACATACGCCCGGCAGCATAGCTATACTTGATATAAATAACAGGGTGCTTATATCAGGAGATTCGGTTCAGGATGGGAACATCTTCATGTTTAAGGAACGCAGAAATCTGCCCCTGTATGCCGAAAGCATGAAAAAGCTGTCCTTGTATATCAATGAGTTTGACACAATATATCCATCACATGGTTCGTTCCCCGTCAGCCCGGACTTAATCCCAAAGCTTAGAGAAGGTGCGGAGCAGATTATTAATGGAACGGCGAGGGGCGAGGTTATCAGCATGTTCGGCGCACCTGTAATGCTGTATAAATTCCCATATGCCGGATTCTTCTGCGATGTTCCAAAGAATAATAAAAGCTAATTCATATTCTAACAATCTTATTTGATACTTATATTTTTTCCTTTCTATCGAATTGATACCAAAGCCTTTTTATTAAAAAGTGCATTTCCGTAAACCCGGAAATGCACTTTTTTCCTAATAATTATATAAAACATCTTATGCTTTACCAGCGTCTGACAGTTTATAGTTGCATAAAAAAGTAGATTCATTAATTGATGTAATTTTATAAGAAATTACGCTCAATTAAAACTACTTGAATATTGCTATGTGATGTGAACTCAAAGTTTCAGTAAAACGTGCTTGCTTTTTTGTCTTGTAACACTATTCCGACAGCAGTTTTTTTGTTTCTGCTAAAAGTGACCCATCTTGGGCTTCGTTTCTGACGGCTTCAGCCCACTCCGGGAAGGTATCCCTTTCTAAAAATGCAACGACAAGCTCGTATAATTTACCCGCTACATTTGCTATTTGCTTTTCAGTCAGCTCATCATTAGAGCGTGAATGGCCATGCTTTTCCTTATATAAACGCTCATATTCATGGATAAATGCCGACTTTGCTTCTTCTGATAATGAACCGCATACATTTTGAAAATCAGAATATCTGTACCCTTTTCCCATTAGGTTGAAGTCAATCATCATCGCTGACGTCTTGTCCTTACGAACGACAAAATTCGACCAGTGGAAATCGTTATATGCAAGTGTAAAGGCGGGTTTATAGAGCAACTTACGTAACTTATCGTAATGTGCCAGAACAAAATCAAAGAGTTCCCTGGCTTCTGGAAATTTTTCTTTTAGTATTATGAAGTTCTCTTTCGTCAGGCTATCATATTCAAAAAATAAGCTTTCAAGCTCTGAAACGGATGTACCGTTTTCATGAAACGTAAAATACCACTTTGCAAGGCATTTCGTAACATCAACATCATAAAAATCATCCTCCACCCCAAGCCGCCAATCGTCTGATGCGGATATATCTTCCATCACAAGAGTTGCTGTGCCAAGCGCCAGCACATCAATAGTCGGAATATTGTGTCGAGTTAATATCCGGTAGTTTAAGATTTCACGCCTGTCGCTTTCATTTTCAAAATACTTGACAACTGCGGGGCTTCCATCATACAAACACTTATATACATAAACACCGCTTTTCGCACGGGTAAGCCGGAAGTCCCCTATCGGTTTTGATGTAGCGCTGCGTAAATCCTTTTTTATCAGTTTTGTTATTTCGGGGTATGGATTTTTTGGATTCAACTGTTTTACAACATAGTATCCGTCAACAATTTCATGGCACCATTCAATCCAGATTTTCGCAGGACAAAGCCCGTAGCCAAGGCTTCGCCACATCTTTATTGCTCCAACTTTACTTTGATTGCTCCACGCACGTATTTGCAAAAGTCCTTCTTCTTTTGCCCACACCTCGGTTCGTGAAATCAACTCAGCCGCAATGCCCTTCCGGCGGAATTCTTTATCCACCTCGATAACATCAATGTATGCGTCTTTTTCTTCTGCGAGAGGTTCGTCAAGATTCCGTATATATGTAGAAATAAAACCAACCGGTATATCGTCGAATATTGCGGCAAGCGAAAAGCTGTCGCTTCCTATGTGAATGTGCTTTTTAGCCCATTCACCGTATTTTACCGTTATATTTTCGAGAAGTTCTGTGTCTATTTCTTTATAAGTTATTGCCATAGATTCACCTTTATCATTTGTTTAATATATGTAAATATTAAGCCTGCCTTATATTTTATTAATTCATCGTTCCGGTGTTCTTTATATTTGCTTTTTTTATCTTTTTACTCGTTCCCTGAAAGTCTGTGTCTATCTTCCATTCGCCCTGCGAGTTTAATAATCTCAGACATTCCATCATTTTCCCACTCTTTTCGCTTTAATTTATATGACAATGAGGTCTCATGTTAACCTTCAGGGGGATTATTGTTGTTTTCCGGGATATTATCTATATAACTGCTCACCCGCTCATTTCAAAATAATTCCGCTTTTTTTAAAGAAATATCCCGGCGTCAAATCTTCGTAAAACAACTGAAAATACCCGTTTACTCGTCATTAAAAGAACTCTCCGAGAGAAGCTTATAATTCCTGCACGCATTTATGTATTCATTTACCTGCTGACGGTTAACAATAATACACGCACGTTCACCATAGCTTTCAAGTTCAGTATATACAGCATCAACAAGTGCATCGAGACTTCTCCAAAGTGCGTCTTTATTCAAACTTGAAACAAGTGTTTTGTTGAGTACAGATAGTTCAGCTTCGGGGAGTTTATCCACTTCTCTGTTCCGGTCGGAATCAAGGGAGTACCTATAGCAAAGCAGCTCAATCAGCCATTTCCGCACAAATTCAAGTTCCGTATATGCACGCCAATACTGCCCGCGCTTTATTGCAACCGCAGCAAGCATCAGATTATGCCAGACTGAGTCCGAACACTCTGCAAGTCTTTGGCTTAATTCATTTGTCTCATTCTCATTAGCTATTTTCCCCTCCCAAGAGGCGCGCATTGCTTTCTCTACTGTTTCCGACTTATCAAAAAGCACTTTCCAATGCTTTTTAGTGGCAGCTGCACTGGTGTAAGCACCGTAACCAATGTCAATTTCAAGATAATTGTCAGATAAATATACTTGGAGCCTTTTCTGGGGACTTTGCTTAAAGTATATATAGTTCAGGCATTTATCAAGCTGTGACTTTACATATTCCATAACCATTTCCATGTTTTCATTACTGTCAATGGCTATTACAAAATCAAGATCGGATAACTCATCATAAAAACCATATGACCCCGAACCGACAGCGACAAGTGCTACAATATGCTCGTAACTCTTAGTGAAAGATATTATGTAATCCATAATTCTTTTTCTTTCTTCTACACTGAAAAGTGACATATATTTCACCTCCCCGCCCTTACAGTTTACTCTTATATAGTGTAGTAAGCTGAAGCAGAACTTTACCGTAGTCTTCATATCCGACAAACACATTTCTCATGTTCCCACCGATTACAGGGATGCCCCGATAGATGTATTCTGTTAGCATTTGCAGATACATATCAGTATTATTCTTTAATTCCTCGCTTGATACAAACGTGGCAGCGTATCCGCATTTAGCAAATGTTTCTTCAACAAAGCGGGCGGGGTCCTCCTCAAACAAATAGTCGGACACAGATTCAGCTACAAAGTTTGTGTAACTGTAGTGCTGTGTAAACAAGTCTCCGGTAATTCCGGTGAAAAACCAATAATCATAATTCTTTTCACCAAGGCACTCCATGACATATTTTGCACAGCCGTTAATCGAGTAATTTTCTCCGTGTTCACTGGTGACAACGCGATGAATTGTTGAGATGATGTTGTTACGTCGTTTCGTGGTCATGATAAGTACCTCTTTTTTTTATGTATAAAAATTGAGTGAAAAATTGATTCTACCGTCAGGATGATAGAAATAAAGTTAATTTGTGCGGTTATGATTGAGGTTAATATGTTGCAATAATCCTAAAATATGTTTGCTTTTGTTCAGTCATATGCGTTTAACAGTATTGTATATGTAACACGGTTAAAAATGTCTATTACGGACTCTTCGGAACCTTCCTTATGTATGGACAATATCTCCTTTATAAACGTCGTACCAAAGCTAACTGCTCTTTGCAAACTCCAGCTTATTTAATATATTCCATCATGAAATCTTTAATCTCAACATATATGAATTTTTTATGCATTGTACCATAAATTTCACGTAATATATGCAGTATTCCAAATTCATGTTTAGGCATTTATTATCATTCTCCTTTTTTCCATAGCTATCTTTTATTTTGCTATAAGACTTAGCCCCTTATGTTTTATATTTTATCATATAAACGGTCTGATAATAAAATATTACCAGAATGATATTAACAGATTAAATTTACACCGGCGGTTACATCATCGGCGGCAGAACCGGCGGTGTATTTACTCCGAAGGAACTTGCCACCCACTTAGTGTTTTATTATCAGGTCATGTCAACACTTCTTCAACCATATAGCACCATGTTGTGCGCCATTTGTCATATTGTTTTGTTTTGTTTTATATTTTTAAAGTGATGACGTATCGTATAATGTGTGTACCAGCTATGCTGTATTTTTCTTTTCCCTGTGTATTTTTACTGTGTAGTTATAGTTGCTTGTGACGCATACTCGCCGACGCAGTTATAAACAATATTGATATGCTGTACTTTTAAACAGAAATAAAACGAATTATTTTTTTTTCTTTTCAAAATAGTCGAAACATGGTACAATACAAACAAATCGAGATTCTTCGATAAAAAGGAGCGTAAAGTTTGGCAGATTTAGATATATTAGATAGGTTTGATATGACAAAACCACCGCTCAGGACAAAGTGGTATCTCAAGCCCATCAGGAAGCTCCTCTGTGCCCCGGCCTTATGGAGGCACAAACCAATAATTTCGTATGAGAACGGCGTTGAAAACCTTAAACCGCCGTTTCTGATGCTGTGCAATCACAATGCGTTTTTTGATTTTATCATTGCATCGACTGTGCTGGGAAAAAACGATGCAAATTATGTTGTGGCAATCGACGGGTTTATTAAAAGAGAGTGGTTACTGCGCAGTTTAGGTTGTATCGGCAAGAGGAAATTTACGAACGACACAAATCTCATAAGAAATCTTAAAAAAGTAGTTGATATGGGGAACGTTGCCGTGATTTATCCTGAGGCACGGTATTCCCTGTGCGGTACTACCGCTGTTTTACCGCGCTCTCTTGGAAAACTGGCTAAGTTTCTGGGCGTACCGGTGGTTACGCTCATCTGCCACGGGCATCACGTCAACTCGCCATTCTGGAATACCTCACATGACAGAGGGGTACGTCCCACCGAGGCAACGTATAAACTACTGCTGACAAAAGAACAGGTTGAAACACTCGACATTGACACTATAAACAAGTACATCGTGGACGAATTTCAATATGACGATTTTGCGTGGCAGAAGCAACGGGGGATTCGCATCCGCGATAAAAAACGTGCCGAAGGTCTGCACCGCGTCCTATACAAGTGTCCGAACTGCTTAAGCGAGCAGAATATGACCTCATCAGGTATCCGGATTGCCTGCACGGCATGCGGCAAGGAGTGGGAGATGACGGAATATGGGGAGCTTAGGGCTATTTCAGGTGATACCGAATTCTCTCACATTCCCGACTGGTATGAGTGGGAGCGTCTTTGTGTCCGTAAAGAGGTGGAAGAGGGCAGCTATTCGTCCGGTGTTTTATCGGTCGTGGTTGATTCTCTCCCTAACTC
Organism: Clostridiales bacterium DTU064; assembly: GCA_001513385.1. Lineage (GTDB taxonomy): Bacteria > Bacillota > Clostridia > Oscillospirales > CAG-272 > DTU064. The sequence continues at coordinate 7,812 of LFTK01000130.1, read as the reverse complement.
AAAGGGCTTTATACGTTTAGGCCGCGGCACATTAATCCACGATATGAATGGCTTCCGCGTGGAAGTGACCGACCGCGAGGGGCGGCGTCATGAAATGATAAAGGAAGTCCCCTCGCTCTATTCCTGCCACATTGAATATCAATACCTCTTCAAACACGGCGATTGTGTGGAGCTTAGCGCTCTTTCAGATACGTGGTATATCTACCCGGAAGGACAATTCTCGGTTACAAAAATGGCACTTGCCACAGAGGAGCTCTACCGGCACTTTTTGCTTAAAAAAGGTTGGGCTTTAGCTGAAGGGCTGATGTGATATTCATAAATCATCGTGTATCAGCCCATGTTTACATAGCTGTCAATAAACGTAATTCAATCATCTTAAATATACTTTTCAATCATATATAATAATCCTACGTTCAACTAAATACGATGAGTAGCTTGTCCGACATTTTATTAGGATGTCAATATCAGCGGTGGTATGCAGTCTGCCTCGGATAATTTACTCAATTAATAGTATTTAAACTTCTATTTCCCTATCTCCGCTATCGAAAAGCCCTGTAATCACAAATGATTACGGGGCTTTATTACAATTATTTATATTAGCTTTATATTTTGCACCCAACCCACATTATTTCAGCAAGGCAAAGAGCAACTGTGCAAATTATGATTGCTACAATTGAAAATGTCATAAGAGCAGACCCACCGCCGGCTGACAAAAGTATCATAGGTGTTGCGCGCATGACACCAATATAGTCAACGTAATCGAAAGATTTGATACCAAAGTAACTTATCAGCGCCGGAAGGGATGTAACTGCTGCCACAGCACCAATTGTTATAAGCGCTCTTTTTGTTATTTCCGAGAATGCACATAGTAAGAGTACAAGCCATAAAACTGCAGCCGCGCGAAGAGCGTAGAATAAAACTATAAACTGCTTAATTGATACTGTCGTTTTAAGTCCTTGAAATAGCTGAAGTGAGTGAATCGGTGAGGAGATACACGGAAGTTCATAAGCGCGACAGATAAAATAAGCGTCAATAGCATTCCATATTACGGCTAAAATAAGTGCAACTATAAGTGATGATGTAAGCTTTGCACCGAATGTCCTTGCTCTGCCTCTTTTTGTAGTACGGAGTATCTGGGCGAATCCGCCGGATGATGTTTTTGCTTCGTGTTCAGATGAAAATATGCCGCTAAATATTAATAAAACTACTGCGTAAAGCGACCAATCAAAAGGAGTCTTGAAAAATGTGTTCCAGCCGGTATCGTATACGAAATGGGCTTCGATTCCTTTTAACGCAAGCCTGTCTATATATGATAGATGGTTTTCAACTACTGACAATTGAGGTGAATGAGATCTCGCATAGTTTAATTCTGTTAAATAATTAATAAATTCATCAAGATTAATTGCTCCAGAATTATAAGCATCCCGTATATCAGTTTCTTTTAAGAAAACATCGTTTATGTATTCCCGTTCTTCTTTTATATATTGACGTTTTTCATCAGTTACAGGACCGGCAAGTGTTGTCATGTACGCTTTATATATATCATCGCTATAAAGCGATACCGGTTTGTATGCGTTTGATGAAATATACACCTTGACCAAAAGAAGCACTAATACGGCAATTATATAGCGGGATGATACCAGTGTCTTATACGTCTCTGTTAAGATAAGGCATCTCGATGATATGTGAATGTGGCGCCGTTTTGGAAGGGTTTGTTTGATACGCTCTGATGATGTTTTAAAGATTAAAGCTTTATTGATTCTACCTTGCCCTACACTAACAGCACTGTGTAAAAATCTCCACCCGATAAAAATAGATGCGGCAGTGAACACGACTGCGAATGAGAATATCATGAATGGGATGTAGTCTGCCGGATACCCGAAGATATTTATGGCGCGGTATCGTTCAAAAAGCCGTGTGACATGAGCGGTGGCAACAAGGTTGAGATTTCGAATGGGGCTTTCGGGGCAAGATTTTTAAGCGTATAGAAAAGAAAATTAAGACCGAATACGCCGCCGTTGCAAATAAAAATCAGCGGGTAACTTTTGAAAATAAGGCTTGCAGCTAATGTGAGCGCGGTAAAACAATAAATGTGGCAAGCCGCACAAGGACAGTTATTATAAAATACTGTTTTATCGTTATAGTCTGATAGGTTTTTCTGAATGCTTCAATTATCTGTATGGCATTGTCAGAGGAGCTGAAGCCAACCATATAACCGTAAATGAAAAACGTCGAGAAAGTGAATAATAATACGATGATAACAGTTATTATAACTGACGCTGAAATTTTGGCTGCCACTGTACTGACGCGGCCATACCGGGATGCCCTGATTATATTGATGAATCCGCTTGATCGTTCCTGAGCAAAGACAACCGAGCAGATGAGTATGACGCTTATAAATATGAATATATTGACAACATCGTAGTCAAAATACTCATCCCATCCGTATACATACTCGATTTTCAATTCTACACCAGACTGGGCCTTTGTATAAAGGTCAATAATGCGCTTTTGATAACGGTATGAGTATGTATTAGACGACATTCCTGCATCGTCAAAGGATTTTATATTATAATTCGCACGGTCAAGAAAGTTTTGTATGTATTCCTTGTAGTTTTCGCAAGTGTCAACCTGTTTGAAGAGTTCGTAATACAGAAAGTAATCTAAAACATCTTTATTTGTGCTGTATTTGTTCGGTACCGGTTCAGTATCATCTATTGCGTTCAAATACTCATTATAAAGGGTCATGTATTCCTCGTAGTCTGATTTCACCTGCTCAGGATTTTCAAGATAAGCACGGAATATTGCCTCAATATCTGATTTTTTCAAAAAAGGGTTGCTGTGAGCTTTATTAATCTGATATATGCAGATTGCCGCGTTTGCCGCAAGGGTCAGCACGAGTGTATATAGCAGTAGCTTTCGTCGTGCGCATTTCTCAAGCTCATATAAGACAAGTCTCATGCTGTTAACTCCCTGGTTTGTTTTATGACCATTAAATATTCAGTATGTAACACCGAAGATTAGGCTTTTTACTTTCTTTTTTATATTGTATGCATAACAGTCATCGGTATTAGCGTCCGGATCGTTGAAATCATAATCGTAATAAAAGTTGTATCATATAATTACAATATATATTATAATAGCAAAAACCCTAATAATCAAAACATTTCGGATTTTCTTCTCACCAAGTTCCTCTATCAGACCGATGCCGATTAAGCCACCCGCTTTTTTCTACACCGTCTATCAACCCCACTATGTATTTCGAGCGTTCTATTATACATCCTTTTCATCAACACCACGCGCTCGGCATTGTGCTTGATTTGCAGTTAATGAGTGTAGGCTTTTTGCCGGGCGGTTTTAAAACTGTTCAAACAGAGGTATTATCGGCTCCATGTCGTATAAAGAAAACAAAATAAAAGCAGCCGCCGCATTAGCCTGTATCAGGCAGACTGCGACGGCGAACGGAACAATATTTAGATGATTATGCACATCAAACAGCGAAAAGCATTCGGCTCGCTGTATTGTTATTTTATAAGCGTGAAGTTCCGGAAAATGTAGACCAATGTGTTTGCAACGGTGGACATGGTCTTGATAAATATGTCAAGAGCAACACCGACAACGTCCTTACGTACATCACCGACGGTATCGCCGGTAACGGCAGCTTTATGGGCAGGCGATCCTTTGCCGTGGCCTTCCACAGCGCCGGATTCTATACTCTTTTTCGCGTTATCAAACGCACCGCCGGAGTTACCCATGAAGATGGCGCGCGGGATAGCGACGATTGTAGCACCGATTAACAAACCGCCGACGAATTCGGCACCAAAAACAAATCCGCCGAGGACAGGAATCAACATAGCCAAAACAGAGGGGAACAGCATTTTGCGGAGAGCTCCCTGTGTTGCCATTTGAATCATACGGTTATAGTCCGGGCGAACCTTGCCTTCCAAGACACCGGGCACAGACAGAAGTTTATCACCTTCATCAGCCATGGCGCGAGCGGATTCAATTGTATTATCAGTTAAAAGCGCGCTGAAGTATTCCACAAGAGCGCCGCCGATTATCGCACCGGTAATGACGGTGAAGCTGGCGATGTTCAGAACTATTTCCGCACTCGCGGGAGTAAAGTTACCGACATATGAAACAATCAAGCTGACCGTTGCAAAAGCGGCGCTGCCGATAGCGAAGCCCTTGCCGATAGCTGCAGTCGTGTTGCCGACTGCATCCAGTTTGTCAGTAATCGAACGAACGTCAGAAGGCAAATGGCAGCTTTCTGCCAGTCCACCGGCGTTGTCGGCAATCGGTCCGAAAGCGTCAATGGAAACGGTTGCGCCGACAAATGACAGCATGCCGAGAGAAGCTATAGAAATACCATACGTACCGCCGACTTTACCGCTAATGAAAAGCGCGATACCGATTACAACAATCGGGAAGAGACAGCTGCGGCTGCCGATGGCGTCGCCCTTTGTAATAATGAAGGCATCGCCTTCTGTTGCCATATCAGCGAGCTTCTTGGTGGGCTTGAAATCAGATGAGGTATAATATTCAGTAATTGAACCAATAGCCACACCGCTGGCAAGACCGAGCACGGCACAAATCCAGGGGCTTAACCAGCTTACTTTCCAACCGAAAGTTTCAAAGGTGGTAGCGTCGACTTTTCCAAAGACAAGCCAAGAAGCCCCCAGACCAAGAATAACAGTCATTCCGGCAGAAATCCAGGTGGCAAGATTCAGTTCGTGAGAAGGATTGCTTCCCATCTTTTTCACATTCGCAAAGAGCATCCCGATAAGGCAGCTTAACAGACCAGCACCCGCAAGGATGATCGGGTAAATAACAGTCGGATTAAAAATGCTCTCGATGTTGAACTTCTCGAATAGGATTACGGCGATTAAAATGGAAGCGGACATTGTTGCGACAAAACTTTCAAGAAGATCGGAGCAGTTACCGGCTATATCATTAACGTTGTCACCGATGAAGTCGGCAATGACGTTCGGAACTCTGCTGTCATCTTCGGGAAGATCATTCCGGATTTTACCCAGAATATCGGCAGAAATATCCGCAGCTTTTGTATAGTTGCCTCCTGCGACACGGTTGAACATGGCGACTAATGAACATCCGAGCGAGTATGTTGATACGCGCATGACGGAAGCGTTGATTCCCTGAAGAGAAACTAAAAGACCGCCGCCATCCGTCTGATGGTTGACACCACCCCAAATAAGCAGAACAACAACCAGACCCAACATACCGAGAGCCTGCACGCTTAACCCGGAGATACTGCCGCCGCACAGAGCAACCTTGACAGTTTCACCAATGGACATAGTTTCACGTGCTTTGTTCGCTGTTCTAACATTAGCGTATGTTGCGCTTTTCATACCAAGTACGCATGCAGAGCTGCTCATGAGAGCACCGAAAATGAAGGTGATGCCGCTGGTGCTTTCAACAAAAAGAGATAAAGCCAGTGCTATCACCGCGACAACAATGCAAATGGTTTTGTACTCGGTTTTCATGAATGCACTTGCGCCGGAACGGATGATTGCAGCCATCTCTGCCATTTCAGCCGTTCCCTCAGGCATTTTGCGAATCCGGAAATAATTCCAGACCACATATGCAAGAGTTAGTGCAATAACACACAGTATTGCGATGATCCAGGGGAGAGACATCTTTCGTTCATTCCTTTCTAATTCTTTGGGCTTCGCTTTGGGGTTGATACAAGACTTAAAAAATCTCTTTAGACGTTCTGCTCTCTCTGCAATTGACTCAAAACAAATATATGACCGATAATTTCCCTGGAAAGAACACCTCAAAATAATAGATTCGTTGCCTGATAACCTTGCCTTGAGTTAATACATGGTGTCAATAATCCTTTGGGGCGAGCATTATGGAACGAAAATGAGTATTTCTTCAGAAAAATCATACGGGAAAATATACCTGCCCTTCTTTACGCAAGCGCAGCAATCGGGCGCACAGTACTTTTCTTTTCCGTCAATGACGATAAAACCTCATCTATGATAATCAGATCGGCCGTGATTAACGTGACCTGATAAACAGAAGGTTACATTTGAGGGATATCAACTGTCCTCATATACTGTGTTCTGTGTGAACTATATTTCATAGCCATTCGGACATCGACATCATCCCTCGACTTTATGGTCGTTTGGATTGCGCCAAAGCTGTCCTGATGCCGTATGAGCGATGAGTCGTTTGCCTTGCGAGTGGAGCAGTCGCTATTTAAAACATATAGAACATAACACGCCAAATGCTATTATACAGTATTGAACAATCAATTTCAATGTTTTGCAAGATTGAAAAAATAATAAAAATTCATTGCAAATATTGCCAATTTAATAATTATTAAATGCATGAACCATCCTTTGGTCGCTTGGCGGAATTAGGCAAGAATTAATGTTCACTCTTTATTCTTTTATGATGCAAGAATAAACTTATAAGTTATAAACATAAGGCCGGTGTTCTCAGTCACCTGCGCACCATCTTATACACTCTTTCAAAATCAACCTGTATGAACGGCTTTCCGCCTAACAAACGACCCGTGGCATTTTCAACGAAACTTTTACTCCAGCTACTTAGGTTATTTGCCGAGCTTTCCAGAATGCTTGAAAGTAAAACATAGTCTCGGAGTTGAAAGAATAAATCAATGTTTCGTAGACATTCTATATCCAGCTCATACTCCATTACATAACCCGACATAATGTGGAAGAACATGTCCTCTGCCTCTTCCACTTTCTCATGAAGCTCTGTTGGATCAGCGCCAAGCAGATAATAGTACATACATACTGCTATGTCGTAAATGAACCATGAGTATTCACACTCATCGAAGTCGAATATGAATATATTGTTATCATCATCAAAGAAATAATTCGAAAACAAAAAATCACCATGAACAAGCCCAAAACTGCTTTTCTTCCTAGGAAATCTGCGCATTAACGATATGTATGAATTAAACTTATCCGAAAGATCGGTGTTGTAATTGCGGAGAATACACTGTGCCTTTACTAAATGTGAGTTTTCGTCCCACTGCCTTCGTTTGGTCACTTTATTGCAGTTATACAACATAGATAACCGGTGCATTCTCCCCAATGTTTGACCAATAATTATAAATTGATCATTACCATCAATGCCTCTTGACCAGCAATCTTTTCCTTTCGCTTTCTGATAGGCAGAAACCGTATAGTATTTACCATCAACAACCACTAAATAAACATATTTATTTTGTAATGATGCTATGGGTGGTGCTACTGGAACTAAGTTTTTATGGAGGTATCTCAAAAAATCTATTTCGCTATTTGTTTGTTCTTCACGTTTACCCTCTGCAACACGGAGAATAAAAGTAATATCTCCGCTTACTTCATATATCGCGTTATGAAATCCATTAAGATTTTTAACAGATGTAATGTTATTTGTGAACAAACTCGCTATACTCGCAATTTTTGTTTCTGTGAGCATTTTTATGCCTCATTTACATTTTTAATTTATGTTGTTGTAAAAATAAATCTATGTTATTGTGGATTTTAGGAATTCAAATGTTTATTGAATGTACGTTTATCCTGTTTCCTCAACCCTATGGAAAAATCCCGTTATCCGACCTGTCAACTCAACTACGCAAATTTTTGAGCTTAAAATTCACCCCAAAAATACCCCCTTGATATGTCCCCTTGCACATAATCTGCCCCTTTAGGTTGAGTAGACAACTTGGATGTAATTTCTGAAACCCGCTTAAATAAATGCTTACAGCCGCGATAGAGTAGAGCAGTGGGGTTTCCACCGCCCCCTCATCAAACCGTACATGCGATTTTCCCG
>LFTK01000047.1:1193-4266 GCA_001513385.1 Clostridiales bacterium DTU064 | reverse complement strand
GGTGGACGCCATGCTGCTTTTTCGTGTCAACAACATCACAGGAAAAGCCATCAGAGTATATGCGCCCTGTATCGCCGACCTGACCGCCGCTCTCACCGTAAAACGGAGTGCGGTCTAAAACAAGTATAAACTCGCCTTCGGATACAGAATCAACCGAAATACCGTCGGCAATGATTGAAATAACTTTTGACGTTGATTTATCTTCCTCGTAACCTGTGAAAACAGTTTCAGGGAGCGAGCTGACGAGCAGCTTTGATGAGTCATCCCAGCCTTTGCCAAGCTTGCGGTTTTCACGCGCACGCGTTTTCTGTTCTGTCATGAGCGCTGTGAAACCGTCTTCATCGACTGAAAGCCCTGCTTCGGCTGCTATCTCGCGCGTCAGGTCAAGCGGGAAGCCGAATGTGTCATAGAGCTTAAAGACGTCAGATGCTAAAAGTGTATTTTCACCGGAAGCTTTAGCCTTTTCAATAAGGCCGGAGAGCATTCCGAGCCCTGCGTCGATTGTCTCGTTGAAGCGATCCTCCTCAATGGAGATAATCTTTTTGATATAATCACTTTTTTCTATGAGTTCGGGATATGCAACCTTGTTTTGGTCGACAACGACATCGCACAGACGAGGTAAGAACGAACCGTTTATGCCGAGAAGCCTGCCGTGACGTGCAGCACGGCGAAGCACACGGCGAAGGATATAGCCGCGTCCTTCATTTGAGGGAAGAACGCCGTCGCAAATGAGGAATGTAGCTGTTCTTATGTGGTCTGTAATGACGCGGATTGATACGTCGTTTTTATAAACTTCGCCATATTTAACGCCTGCTATCTCACAGACGGTGTCGAGAATTTTTCTGATTGTGTCGACTTCAAACAAGTTGTCGACGCCCTGTATAACGCAGGCGAGACGTTCAAGACCCATTCCTGTGTCAATGTTTTTCTGTTTCAGCTCCGTGTAGTTGCCGTGACCGTCGTTGTTGAACTGCGTGAATACGTTGTTCCATATCTCGATATAGCGGTCGCAGTCGCAGCCGGGCGCGCAGTCTGGTTTTCCGCAGCCGTATTTTTCGCCACGGTCAAAGTATATTTCAGAACACGGCCCGCACGGCCCGCCTGAGAGATCCCAGAAGTTATCTTCGCGTCCGAGACGTATAATGCGTTCGGTGGGAACACCGACAACTTCATGCCAAATACTGAAAGCTTCCTCGTCTTTCTCATAAACAGAGGGGTAAAGAAGCTCCTCCGGAATCTCAAGAACTTGCGTGAGGTATTCCCATGCCCACGGAATCGCTTCTTTCTTAAAATAATCGCCGAAGCTGAAGTTTCCGAGCATTTCAAAGAATGTGCCGTGACGCGCTGTTTTCCCGACGTTATCGATATCGAGCGTGCGGACGCATTTCTGGCACGTTGTAATTCTGCGGCGCGGCGGTGTTTCCTCGCCGGTGAAATATTTCTTCATCGGTGCCATGCCGGCATTTATTAAAAGAAGGGATTTATCATTTATCGGGACGAGCGGGAAGCTGGGAAGGCGCAGATGCCCCTTGCTCTCGAAAAATTTTAAGTAGCTTTCCCTCAGCTCGTTAAGCGACGTCCACTGCATATATTGTCTGTCCTCCGTTTTAATTAAAAGAAAGCCGCACGTACTGTTTATATACGGCGGCATTAATTTTTATATCTTTAATATTTAAAGCCGTAATAATGATTATATCAACGACCCCTGTACCTGTCAATATTTTGCCATTGAAAGGGAACTATTTTACGCAAATTTACTCAGATTTTTCTCCACTTTTTATTATTGTGACGCTGAAAATGCCGGTGTTTTAATCACGCAGCATGTCGCCAACGCCGTTCATTACATATTTAGGTTGGTAGGAGAAGTTTTTAATCATCTCGCGGTCTGTGACGCCGGAGAGGACGAGCACAGTGTCAAGTTCGCTTTCAATGCCGGCAACAATATCGGTATCCATTCTGTCACCGATTATTACAGCATCAGCCGGATCGCATCCAAGCGTTCTTATAGCGTGACGCATTATCAGCGGATTAGGTTTGCCGATGTAGTAAGCCTGTTTTCCCGTTGTCAGCTCTATCGGTGCTATGAGAGCGCGGCAGGCAGGGATTATGCCGTTTTCGGAGGGGCCTGTCAGGTCGGAGTTTGTGCCGATAAGCTTTGCTCCGCGCTGAACGAGTTTGACGGCCTTTTCGATTTTCTCATAAGAAAGCGAGCGGGTCTCGCCGAATACAACATAGTCCGGGTCTATGTCGTTCATTGAAAAGCCGGCGTCGTATAAAGCGTTGACAAGTCCTGGTTCGCCGACAACATAAACACTGCCGCCGGGGCATTGGCTTGCAAGAAATGATGCTGTTGCAAGAGCGCTTGTATAAAAATGTTCCTCGCCGACGTCAAGCCCCATTCGGGCAAGCTTCTGCGCAAGCTCGCGCGGGGAGCGTTCGCTGCTGTTTGTCAAAAACAGATACTTTTTATTATTTTCAGCGAGCCACCGAACAAATTCGGGAACATCGGGTAAGATTTTATTGCCGTGGTATATAACACCGTCCATGTCGCAAATGAAAGCGGCCTTCGCTCGAAGTTCTGCATATTTACTTGACATTTGTATAACCTCAACTAATTACATTTAATATATGATAAGCTCACTTGTATGCTGTTTTGTGGTTTTCTTGTTTATATTATCGTGCATTTCAGTGCAGATTTGACGCCAATAACGTGTGAAAAACGGAGATTAAAAGAGTTTGCACGGGGATAAATTAAAAATTCACGGAAATTCTCGATTTTAATGTTGACAGTGTATAAAGCGCATGCTATAATATCACTTGCGTTGCCTGAGGGCGGACTATTATGCCCACATGGCAAGAAAAATTACACATAATCAAAGCGTTAAACGCTTAAAAATGGCGAGCAATAACGATTTATAACGATTAAGAGTAAAAAATGCTCTTAATCACGCATATTTGCAGAAAATATACGTTATTCTATCCATATATTATATCACGGAGGAGATCATATGTCCACTTACATGGCGAAAAAAGAGACGGTTGAGCGCAAGTGGTACGTTATCGACGCGGCCGG
>LFTK01000047.1:0-1150 GCA_001513385.1 Clostridiales bacterium DTU064 | reverse complement strand
GAAAGATGCCGTCCTCACCGGCAGAAAGCTCACACAGAAATACTACCGCCATCATTCCGGTTATATCGGCGGTCTCAAGGAAGTCCAGTACAAGACGCTGATGGCTACACGTCCTGAGCTTGCTATGCAGCTTGCCGTCAAAGGTATGCTTTNNTCCACTTACATGGCGAAAAAAGAGACGGTTGAGCGCAAGTGGTACGTTATCGACGCGGCCGGAAAGCCGCTCGGTAGAACTGCCGCCGCCGCCGCTACTATACTTCGCGGCAAGCACCGCCCCGAGTTTACACCCCACGTTGACTGTGGCGAGTTCGTCATCATAATAAACGCGAAAGATGCCGTCCTCACCGGCAGAAAGCTCACACAGAAATACGNNCAGTACAAGACGCTGATGGCTACACGTCCTGAGCTTGCTATGCAGCTTGCCGTCAAAGGCATGCTTCCCAAGAACAAGATCGGTGACAAAGCGATTACACGTCTTAAAGTCTACGCTGGCCCAGAGCACAAGCAGCAGGCACAGAAGCCAGAACCTATCGAAATATAAGTGGGAGGACGGATAAATGTATACAAGCGCTAAACCTTATTTCTACGGTACCGGCAGAAGAAAGAAATCTGTTGCCAGAGTCCGCATAGTTCCGGGTTCAGGAAATGTAACAATTAACGGCCGCGATATAGATGATTATTTCGGCCTTGATACACTTAAATATATCGTAAATCAGCCCTTCGCCGTAACAGATACGGAAGGCAAGTTTGATGTTATTGCTAACGTCCGCGGTGGTGGTTTCTCCGGACAGGCCGGTGCTATTCGTCATGGTATAGCCCGCGCTCTCTGCACAGCAGACGAGAGCTTCCGCACACCTTTAAAGAAGGCCGGATTCCTTACGCGTGACCCTCGTATGGTCGAGCGCAAAAAGTACGGTCTCAAGAAGGCCCGCCGCGCAAGCCAGTTCTCAAAGAGATAAGTACAGTTTATCAAAGAAAAGCCTGTATACATGCGTTTTCGCTTGTATACAGGCATTTTTTATGAAATTTGTAGTTTTAATATAAACCTGCTAATCAAAAAAGGACGCTGTCAAAAAGCGTCCATTTTAATATATTTGTCTATAGCCCTATTTGATCTACAGCATATGTCGCTTCTTCTGTAGTAAATCCA
>LFTK01000011.1 GCA_001513385.1 Clostridiales bacterium DTU064 | reverse complement strand
TATCCGAGAGTAAAGTAAAAACAACACTTTTCCGATGCCGCAATCAGCTTCGGGAGTATCTTATAAAGGAGGGTTACACCTTATGAGAGGAAAAGATTTATTAGATAAAATGGAGCTTGTTGATCCGGCTTATGTAGAAGCCGCAAATGGGGCGCCGAAAAAAAAGAAAAACATATTTATTCAGTTGGGCGCTGTTGCAGCATGTCTTTTAACTGTGGTTGTTGTGGGAATACTAACAACCGGCAAAAGCAATTCTTCCCAGGTTCCTTTCAGTCAACTAAAACGGAATTATAAAGACTTGACTGTGGTCGGAAGTGAGTTTGGTGTCGAATGGCCGTGGGAGTATAAAACTATTTCCGAACAGTACACGAGAGTTACTTTAAACGGCAAGGAGTATAGCTCGAGGGGCAGATCTCTCGACGCATCCCTCATCGGCGATTCTCTCGGTACTTTCCCTGTCGTCGGCTACGATATAGCCAAGCAGCAAGAACATCAAATTACCACAGAAGTATATAAAATAACAGGTGTTTCTTCTGACCGTCTCGTTGCCGTAAAACTGGGCGATGAGTATTATGTATTCAAAAACAGCGAATATGCCCCTCCCGTAAACTTCGGGGAACTGCTTGATGAGTACAGCCTGACACAAACATTAAGCCTTAAAAACTTTACTTTATATGAGAACAGGACAGAAAAAGGTTACTTTACCCTGAGGGATGACAAATATATCTTTGATATTTTAAGCGCATGCCGCGACGCTGAATTTATAGAAGATGACAGCTGGTATGTGAGCGATAAAGATTATATTGTCTTTTCCGTCACATCCGAAGCACTCGGTGTTTATAAAAATGTCTTTTACGTGACAGCCGACGGCTATATCTCCACAAACATTTTTGATTATGCTTATATTTTCCGTATCGGCGAGGAAGCGGCACAAGACATTATCTCCTATGCTAAAAAGAATGGTGTTAAAACCGAAGCTGAGCCTTACGCTTATACCCTTGCAGGTACGATTATAAAAATCGCCGACGGATATATTTATCTTGATGACTCAATTATGTGTGTCGATGAAAAAGACGGCATGGTTTTCAAAATCCCTGTGGATGATATCCGTATCAGCCGCTATATCGATTATGCAAAATTGAGCGTTGGCGATGTCGTTTTAGTCTACTACTTAGGCATTATCGATGTTGATGCAGGAAATGTAGTTGTTGGTGCATACTCACTCTCAATTGCACAACTAACAGACGGCGGGGTCGCCATTCCGGAGTAATCAAACTAATAATATCAAAGGGAGCAGATGTCACAAGACTTCTGCTCCCTTAAACTTTATGTATTGTGCTCATTTCTGTATGAAAATAAAATGTCATCAAATGATGCTAAAAAAATCTGCAGAGACATCATTTAAGTATAAAGTTGAATTGTTAACTGTAATATAGTATTATATTTTTGATATTTCTATCGCATAAAGCAACTGGAGACAGTTACGAAAACTCAACACAGATCATCAAATTTTACAACGATAATATCCATAGTCTATAAATTCAAGATGTATAAAAAAGGAGGGCTGCTTTGAAAGTTACCTTTATTCACCACAGCGGCTTTTTTGTCAACGGGGAGCACGCTTGTTTTTTGTTTGATTACTGGACGGGACCTCTGCCGAAGCCACTTGAGTCACCACTTTTTATCTTTGTAAGTCATGGGCACAGGGATCATTTCACACCTGATATATTTGACTATGGAAGGCAGTGGAAAAACGTTCACTGGGTTCTTTCTTATGATATTGACCCTGAATGTGTACCAAGCGATCTTATGCCCTATGTCACATTTGCCGCCCCTGACAACAAATATTCGGTTTCTTCCGGCAACACAGTAATTTCTTTTTCAACCCTTCGTTCAACAGATTTAGGCAACGCATATCTCATCTACACTGGTGACAAAACGCTTTATCACGCAGGAGACCTTCACCTTTGGATCTGGCGCGAAAGCCAAGAGGATGACAAGGTCATGCAGGCTGCTTTTGAAAAAGAAATAGAAAAACTTCGCGGAGTTACAATTGATGCTGCTTTTCTT
>LFTK01000048.1:901-1518 GCA_001513385.1 Clostridiales bacterium DTU064 | reverse complement strand
CATAAAAGATTGGCAGAACCTCATAATTTCGCCTTCGCTTTTGCCCTTCGGGTCAAAGTCAGAGCCGCCTTTACCGCCGCCCATAGGAAGACCGGTTAAGGAGTTTTTGAATATCTGTTCAAACCCTAAGAACTTGATTACGGATGCCGTAACAGAAGGATGGAAGCGGATGCCGCCCTTATACGGGCCAATAGCAGAGTTAAACTGAACGCGATAACCGCGGTTCACCTGAACTTTGCCCTGATCATCGACCCATGATACGCGGAATGTTATCATTCTCTCCGGTTCAACGATGCGTTCGATAATACCGGCATCAACGAGATCTTTGCGCTGCTCGACTACTGCTTCAAGTGATTCGAGAACTTCTCCAACAGCCTGCAGAAACTCAGGCTCACCGGCATTGCGCTTTTCAACGTCGGCATACACTTTTGAAAGATAACTGCTCTTGAAATTCATTCTGCCTATCCTCACTTTTTTCGACCGGGATTTTAGCATGCTATTAGTTTTGCTGTTAGTATGCTTAATAAGTATCTGATTTGAAAATCTAAACCATTATATAAAACATAGTCGAATATTGCAAGAGCAGATTGCATAATGTTGCATATTTTTTCAAAAAA
>LFTK01000048.1:0-877 GCA_001513385.1 Clostridiales bacterium DTU064 | reverse complement strand
CTTTTCCATTTAATATAAATTATATAATTTTATCACACGAACTCTCGCACTTTGAGCGTATATTCTCTCATATAAAATAACATGTCAAAAAACAAGGTGCCACTGCGGCACCTTATCTTTATTATTTTTTATCTTATCTTATCTTGTCTTATCTTATCTTTCTCTTTCCGGCCTTTTTATTTTCTTTCCCCAAACGGCAACGCCAAACTGATCCTTGCCCGTTATGATGATAGTCGGACAATCAAGCTGCCAATCCCATGCCGGGGACACTTTTAATGTTTCGGTAACATTTGCATATGAAATCGTAATTGTCTCGCCGTCCACATATTCCCACCGTCCCCTGACCGAGCAGCATTCAAAGCGTCCGTCCGCCGTAAGCGTCATCGGGACGGAGTTTAAAACACCCTGCGGTATCATCGGTGTAAGCTTTATTCTCTCATAATGGCCGACGAGCAAATCTCTGCCAACAGGCTGTGTTTTCTCACCTGCGTAGCACTCCGGGCTGATAACCGGCCAGCCATCCGGCGTCCAGAACATTTTATAAATATGCATTGTCGATATCTGCGGGCGCTTAAAATCATGCTCCCTTATATGGCAGACAAGATACCACTGCCCGTCAAAATCCCGCAGTACGGAGTTATGACCGGGAGCCATATACCCCTGCCCGTCGTCAAAATGGTATCCGGCGGCAATCATAAAGCCGACTTCGTTTTTATTGTCGTCAAGGTCCGTCATATCCCTTCCGTTCGGGTCATAATAAGGGCCTGTGACCGACTTGCTTCGTCCGACTCGTATATTATAGTCACTGCTAAGCGAACCATATGAGACAAAAAGATAATAATACCCTGTATCGGGATTATACCTTATATACGGCCCC
>LFTK01000112.1:1825-18523 GCA_001513385.1 Clostridiales bacterium DTU064 | reverse complement strand
TGTCATAACAGAAGGTGACGTCCTCACCACCTGTCCCGTAAACTGCCGCTGTATCCGGTAAAGTATTATAATTGCCCGCGACAAGATAGCCGCCATTTGAAAAATGCGGTTTTTCACCTGAAGCCTGACTAATTTGCACCTCGAAAGCTAAATTTTCGCCACTGGCAAGAGAATATCCGGATACTAATGAGACATTCACAGTATCAGTCGAGCTTATCTCCCCGTATTCGTATGAATTAGATGGAGCACGACCTCCAATGCTCACGACATTAATCGAAATCGGACGTTTTTTAACCGTAAAACTGCCATCAACTGATATTTCGTAATAATCAGTTACATCACAAATGTTGCCCATACCGTCCGATTCAAAAATACGCAGCGTGTTGCCTGTGCTGAAGGCATATTTCCCGGGCAAAAGATAGCCCGACGATGTAAAAATAACACCACTTTTGCCATTCTGCGCAACAAGCCCGGGCACACCGGACAAAAATCCGCCAGACGCAAGCTCAACTGACCGCTTTATAGTATAAAAAGGCACATCAGATGATGAAATTATGCCGTATATGAACTCGTCAGCACCGTAAGTTACCGTCACCGTGACAGAACGCTTTACAACACTAAGCGTACCGGTATAAACAAAAGTATAACAGCTTGATACGTCCGCGCTGCCATTTTTGACGATAAAGTCATCACCTTTTGCTATTTTATATGACCCCGGGATAAGGTTTCCGCATACTGAATACTCTGCAGCATCACCGGTATCAAAACCGGAAAGCGAAAGCCCACCCCCGATAATAACATCGCCCGGTAAAAGCCCTGTGAAAACCGGCTGCAGCACCGTATCGAGCGTTATTTCGCCGTATTTATACTCCGTTTTAAGCGAACCCGCCGTCACAGTGACGACGAGCGGCGCGACGGTGAAGCCCTTTATTCTATATGTAATATCATAGTTTTCCGACACATCGACGCCACTTCTTATTATAGAAAGCGTCCCTCGTTTGACCTCATATTCACCAGCTACAAGCCGACCCCCATCTTTTGTGTAAACGGGCACATCGCCCGATTTGCCGACAACGGCAGGGGCTCCTGTGAGCACATCTTCCGGCGCGAGTGTGCCTTTTACAACAGTAAAACCAAAACCGCTCGAATATAAGACATCACCGTATGAAAAAACAACACCGTCAGTTATGTCCGTTGTAACCTCAATTGCCCGACGCAATACTCTGCTTTTGACCTTGACAGTCAACGTTTGCCCATGATTGTATGTAAATGTTATATCAGTCGTATAAAAACCCGCCGCAAGCTCCGGTGCAAGCGTCACCCGATAGACATAGCTGCTGTGGGCGCCGGATACTGTGAAATAACTGCTTGCCGAAGCGTAGGAGGTAATAGTGGCGGCATCAGTGCCCTCATTGTTAAGCGTTAGGTAAACATATGCGGAGCCGTCGTCATAGCCGTAAACGACATCTGAAATTTCTACATCACCGCAAGAGAGGACATATGGCCGCCAAGATTGAACGCCACCGACACTGTCCCAGTAATAATTAACGCCCTCGTAAACGTAATACGACCCAAGAGACGGCAAAAACTTAGTATAAACTGTCGTCTCCGTGTATCTCTCTCCGTCACCGTCAGCATCATAAACAATCTCGTACACATACCCCGCCGACGACATTATATCTACATAGAAATCGAATGTCTCACCGCCCGGATACTCGCACACATAATCATCGTCCGAGCCTGCGAGCCTGTATTTTAACGTCTGCGAGGTGTAAACGCCCCCTGCACCACCAAGCGTCAAAAGTGCGGAAACCGAACACTCGCCGCCGCTTACATCAAGAAAGCCTTCTTTCCCGTATAAAACATACGGATCATCGACAGTGCCGGACCCTGATGAAGGTACCGTACCATATGGCATAGCACAATTTTTACCGCCACCGTATGAAACGGAAATAGAACTTACCATAGGTGAAGGCTGCTCGTCATTTTGACCGTCGTCAAACTCCGGCATTACAAGCCGCGGCAGACGCTGGGAACCCGTTGCTTCTGTATCCCGTACCCACATGAAATATGACGGACGAGTAGAAACCCATGAATTCAGTTCGTTAAGCAGTGCATTAAGTGAAACATCAGATTCATCGAACGCGGCACATGTCATTTCGTTAAAATCTTTTTTAGTATTAGGCAGTATATAATAATATGTCGTTCTTAAAGTATAGCAGTTTTGTATGGCCATCTTATTATTCTTATTGCTTACCGAATTTATGCCGGCAATACCACCACGAAGAACAGTAATTCCATTATTTGTATACGAATAACTTATTGAACCATAATTATAACAATTCTCAAGCCCTCCTGAGTCCGAGCCATCAACAGCACCGGCAATTCCGCCAAGTAACCCATCGGTGTTACCCTTTCCTTCTCCTCTAACATTCCCGTGATTGTATGAATTGCGTACAATACCGCCGGAACCTGACACAGTGCATACTCCTGTTATCCCACCGACACGCAAAAAACCACTCACNNAGGTTGTATGAATTGCGCACAATGCCGCAGGAACCTGATACAGTGCATGCTCCCGTTATCCCGCCAACACGCAAAAAACCACTCACGACTGCTTTGTTTGCGCAGTTATATATTCTCCCGCCTTTGTTTTCCCCGGCAATGCCGCCGGCGAACTCACCTGTTACTGTTATAACGGCTTCGTTTATACAGCCATTTATCTCGCCTGTGTTGACGCCGGCTATACCTCCCGCCCGGCTGACGGCTGATATACTTCCCTGTACCGTTAAATTACGGATTACACCGGAGTTGTAACCGAAAAGCCCGGCGACATCATATGAACCGGATATGAAAAGACCCGTGATTGTTTTGCCATACCCGTCAAAAGTCCCTGTGAACGAGCTCGCAAGAGTGTTACCTATCGGCGTCCACTCGCCTGATAAGGCTATATTTGACGAAAGACGGTATGAAGCAGATCTTGCATCGACTTTTTTATTTATATTTCCGTTATTGGACGAGTATGCGACTTTATCACCGGAATTGACAGCATCGCGCATATATATGAGATCTGCTAAACTCTTTATAAGAAGCGGGTTTTCATCCGGGTCGTAGTCATGTGCCTTGTCTGCTACGCTAAGATAATAGTCGCCCGTCATGTCAGCTCTGTCTGCCATTAAAATAAACATTGAAATAATTGTGATAGAAGCGCATACTGCAAGTACAAGACAGCTGATAATTCGTTTTTTGATTAATTTATTCACTCTTTTTAGCATCTGTTGTTTTCTCATGCAAGTTCCTTATATTCAATTTTCACCATTAATATGATTTTAATATATTATTATCTAAATTTCAACATAATTCTACATATTTGTCGCCAAAATACGAACTTTTTCGACGAACATTTGTGCACGTTGCTATAAAACAAAGGGCATGGTCAATCGACCATGCCCTAATATATTAACGATGTTAATTGTGCTTACCCGGCGTAAACAAACATCATTCGTACCTTGCGCGGCGCTTCTTTCTGATTGTCAACGCTGTAATGCCTGCTATGATAACGAGGATTACTACTGCTCCGACGACATAAACACCTGTACCAATACCGCCGGTTATCTTCAAATCTTCCCAAAGTGAGCTTATCAAAGCAAGCGTCTCCGGGTCAAGATTGCGGAAACCGTTTTTAGCAAGCTCACCTGAAAAATCAAAGTTTTCAGGATAGAGAACTTCCATCGCTTCCTCGCCCATAAATTCCCGATATTCGGCGTTGTTATAAACAAGCGAGTTAGGAGACGCATAGAATACATATTTGGCGTTCTCTATGGCAATTTCCTCGGACAGCATGAAATTGATAAACAGCGCTGCAATCTCTGGATTTCGGCTCCCTTTAGGTATGCACATCGCATCAACAAAAATATTCGTATTCTCCGGATAATAGAAGCCGAGGTTTTCGTTCGCCCTACGCATAATGAAATAGTCACCTGCATAATACGGGGCTATTGCAGCTTCACCGGACTCCATCTTATTGAAGACCTCGTCCATTACGTAGCCCTGAATAATGCTCTTTTGCTGAAGAAGGAGATCGTGTGCTTCGCGCCACTCTGCTTCATTTGTTGTATTGACGCTATATCCAAGCTTGAAAAGCGCTGTTGCGAAGGCGTCACGGGAATTATTGAACTGAAGTATCTTGCCTGCATACTTCTCATTCCACATGAGGTCCCAGCCGCCGATGTCAGCTTCGTCGACAACTTCCTTGTTGTATATAATACCCACGCGACCGTACGTATACGGAACGGAATACTCATCCGTAGGGTCATAGTAAAGACCTTTATAATTATCGTCGATGTACGAATACAAACACTCGACCCCGTACTTTTCGCAGACTGCTTCAAGGTTTATCTTTTGAAGCAGCCCTTCACTTATCATACGCTCAATCATATAGTCTGACGGGAATATAACATCGTATTCGGAGCCCCCGCCGCTTATCTTTGCGTAAAGATCCTCGTTTGAGGGGTATGTCGTATAACGAACGTCAAGTGTTTCACCGGTAAGTTCAAAGTAATACTCTTCAAATGCTTTCTCGACGTTGAGTGATCCTTCAGAACCGTCGGATATATACTCACCCCAGTTGTAAACGTAAAGAACATTATCTGCACCGCAGCCTGAAAGGGTGAGCGCAAGAAGTACAGCGATGAATACAAAAGCGGCAAGCTTCTTTGAGCCTAATTTAATTTTCAATTGTCATGCCCGTCCTTTCGATGTTAGTAAGCAAAAGTTAATAAGAAAGCATAAATAAACAAAATTCAACGGGTGCCTTGTTTTTGTGCATCACTTTTGTCGCGTCTGCGTCTCATCAGTTTACGAATGTTGCTTTCCATTTTGATATCCGCGTTAGCTTTCATGCGCTCAATTCGTTCACTACGAGCTTCGAGGAAATTGTAAATGAAAAGCATAATGAGCACTGTGGCAAATATCAATGTTGAAAGAGCATATATATCGGGCTTTACACTTTTTTTAATCATTGAGTATATGTGTATTGTAAGAGTTTCAAAGCTCGTGCCACTTGTGAAATTGCTTATTACAAAGTCGTCAAACGAAAGCGTAAACGCCATGATGAATCCCGTTATTATTCCGGGGGCTATGCACGGAAGCTCGACGCGGAAAAAAGATTGAAGCGGTGTGCAGCCAAGGTCCTGAGCAGCTTCGGGAATGTGTTTGTTCATCTGCTTTAACTTTGGCAGAACAGATAGTATGACGTATGGCAGGTTAAATGTTATGTGTGCTATCAAAAGCGTCGTAAACCCGAGGTATTTACTTAGCCCCATAAGCCTGCCTGCAAACACAAAAAGCAGCATCAGCGATATGCCTGTGACAATATCAGGGTTCATCATAGGTACATTCGTCACTATCATGACAGAGCGCCGAAGCCATCTCGTCCTCATCCGGTCGATGCCGACGGCAGCCATTGTTCCGATTACCGTAGAAATCACCGCTGCGGAAACTGACAGAATAACAGTGTTGCGAAGCGCGTCGAGCGTGGCCGAATCACGGAACAGCTCACGGTACCATCTGAGGGAAAAACCCATGAACTGAGTCGTTGATTCTCCTGCGTTAAATGATATAAGGAGCATTACAGCAATCGGCGCATATAAAAAGGCGAAAATCAGTATGAGGTATATACGCGAAAGTATTTTCATAGCATCGGCCTTCCTTTCGTATCCTCAGTATCCGTATAGCGATTCATGATCGCCATCGAAATAAGAATTAATATCATGAGAATCAGCGAAAGTGAAGCACCGACGTTGTAGTTTATAGCAGTTCCTGTGAAATACCCTTCTATCGTGTCTCCGATAAGCTGGAATGTTCCGCCGCCGAGCTTTTGCGAAATAAAGAACGTACTGATTGACGGCACAAACACCATTGTTATGCCGGATACAACGCCGGAAACACTCATCGGCATTATAACCTTTGTCAATATCTTAAATGAATTGCATCCAAGATCAGCCGCGGCTTCAATCAATTGTACGTCAAGACCTGCCATAACCGAATAAATCGGCAATATCATATACGGCAAAAAGCAGAAAACCATACCAACGACAACAGCTCCCGGCGTGTTTATCATGTGTATGGGATTAAGGCCGATTTTTTTAAGAATCGTATTGATAACGCCGGTATCCTCAAGCAGTGTCATCCACGAGTATGTTGTGATGAGGAAGTTCATCCAAAGTGGCAATATCGTGAGAAGTATGGCTACCTTTTGCCAGCGCTCGCGCATACGTGAAAAAATATACGCAAGCGGATATGCGATTACAAGGCAAATCAGTGTTGCTATAACCGCAAGTGTCACGGAATTTACGAATATTACAACATATTTCTGATTAAATATTGATTTTATGTTGTCAAGCGTAAAATTCCCTTGAGAATCGGTAAACGAATAATAAAGAACAAAGATTAACGGAGCAATAATGAAAAGTACGCTCCACACCATGTGAGGTGCCGCTGCCGCACGCTGCCAAAAACTACGTTTTCCGCTCACAGCTCTTCCTCCTCATACTCAGCGCTCTTCTCATCATCGTTTACCTCTTCATCTTCCTCTATATTTTCCGAGAGAAGATCAAGCTCTTCGCTGTATGAAGAGTAGTCGCCGAACATGCCGGAATACTCTGACTTTTTCATTACATGAATGGCATCAGGTTCGATATATATTCCGATTTCAGCATCCGGTGCGACATAATCCGTCGTCTGTATCATCCATTTAAAGCCTGCAATGTCGACAATAACTTCATAATGGACGCCCTTGAACGTCACAGTCGTGACGCGTCCTGTCAGCATACCACGCTCGACGGGAACAACATCGACGTCCTCCGGACGTATGACAACATCGACAGGTTCGTTTGGTGCAAAGCCTGTGTCAACACAGTCGAAGCGGTGACCGGCAAAAGCGACACACTTGTCGGAAATCATCAAGCCGTCAATGATATTTGACTCGCCTATGAAATCGGCCACATATGCATTTACAGGCTCGTTATAAATGTCAGTGGGAGTGCCTATCTGCATTATCTTGCCGGCATTCATGACAACAACAGTATCCGACATTGAAAGCGCTTCTTCCTGGTCGTGGGTAACATAAATGAACGTTATCCCGGTTTTGTGCTGCATGTTCTTCAGCTCGTTCTGCATATCTTTTCGAAGTTTCAGATCGAGCGCACCAAGAGGCTCATCTAATAGCAGCACACGGGGATTGTTAATAAGCGCACGGGCAATAGCAACACGCTGCTGTTGTCCTCCTGAAAGCGTCGTCACACGGCGTCGCTCAAAACCTCGGAGGTTTACAAGTGCGAGCATTTCTTTGACACGTGCAGATATCTCTTTCTCCGGAACTTTTGCTATTCTTAAACCAAAAGCTATGTTTTCATAAACATTCAAGTGCGGAAACAGAGCGTATTTTTGAAATACGGTGTTAATGTGCCTCTTATACGGAGGTACATCGTTAATTCTCTTACCATCAAAAAATACATCACCTGCGTCCGGAGTTTCAAAACCGGCTATAATACGCAGCGTCGTAGTCTTTCCACATCCGGATGGCCCGAGAAGTGTTATGAACTCGTTATCGTAGATATCGAGATCAATATTGTCAAGAACCATCTCACCGTCAAAAGACTTAGTAATGCCCCTCAGTTCAATTATTTTCTTTCCGTTCATTTCTTTTGTCTTTTACCCGTCGCTTCTTCCGCCGCGTTACCGAAGCGGAAACTCTCCCTTCGTATTTATTATTGCAATTATTCTTATTTTTTTGCAGTAAATCTGCTAAATTTGATGGCATTAAAAAATCCACCCCTCAAAACGAGAAAAAGCCGCGCGCAAGTCCCTTACAGCGGCCCTTTTAGGGCGGGTTTTTTATTCAGTTTTTTGCCGACAACATTTTAACAGATATATACGTGGTATGCAAGTTATTTTTATTTTTTCTCTTATATCATTTTTAACGAATTTAAGCTCATTTTTTCGTAATATTTCACAATTTTAATAGTAAAGGCTATTTGATAATTAATGCAATACATTTCTTTATATTTTTTTCATGTCTTCAGCGGCATAACGTGCAATGAGATAAACTGCGGCAAAAAGCATAGGCAGGCTCCCGCCTGATTTTATATTTATGTAAACAGCGGCAAGCCAAAAGAGAAATAAAACCACCCCGCATACTACGCGAGTTATACGTGCGGCGCGCGCGTCAGCTTCCGCACCACATAAAAACATAGAAAGCAGGCAAAAAAGAACGCCACCGCCATCAAGCCCGTACATCGGCAAAAGATTGAAGAAGGCAAGGCCTATGTTTACAGTGAAAAATTGCGCCTTTGCCCCGCAAAATAATGCTGTTATAGCTGCAGCGAGCAAATTAGCCGCCGCACCTGCGAGAAGTATAACTGCGCTTTTACTGTACGGAACGCTGCCTATCTCGCAGTCAATCATAAATCCCGCGGGAAATATGCGTATCCGCCGCATCTCCACACCAAAGGCAAGCGCCGCTGTAATATGGCCTGCTTCATGTACCGCAACAGCGGCGGCGAGCGCTGTCAGATATGCCAAAAAAGACATATAAAGTACTCCTCACGGCAAAAGACCGTCGCCTGTGCCGTTTATGCTTTGCATATATTCTTCAATATAAATGTGCGCAAGCTCCGCTATGCGGGCTGTCGACTCGGCATCTGATATTGAATTGCCATCAGGCGTAAAAGGGCTACCATGAATATCATCATCGTAATAATCGTCATTCATGTAATTCGCTTCATTTATACCGTCAATGCCATCTATACCGTCAACACCACCCGACATGGCATAAACAGCTACATTGTCATCCCCTGCCGATGCCGACTCATCAGTAAATCTATAAATTCCGGACACATCGGCTGCACTGCCGGCAAGATCAGTCAACGTACCCGCCGCATATGAAATGAGCACCGTCAGCATCATAAGAAGCGCTGTCGTGGCAAATGAAGTGTTATTATTACTATGCTCTTTATTCTTTGCGTTTATATTTATTTTGCTTTTATCGTCACTTTGTATTCTACCCATACTTCTCGCACGTGAACTGAATCCGTAATTATATGTGTTCATAATATGCCCCCGGTTTTTTATAATAGCTCACATACGATTAATATTTCAAAAGCGTGGCATTTATGACGAAAAAACAGCGGCGCACCGTTCTAATGCGCCGCATTTTTATTATTAGTTATTGTATGTACCTGACAGATCAGCGACTTCCGTTGGTAAAACATCTTTGAGTTTTGATGTTTTGACTCTTTCCATAAGTTGTGTGTAGAATTCATCGTCATCAATCGGGAGATCGACCCAGTCGTTTTTCCATGTGGAAAGCATCATAGCGTTTGAAATTGAAAGCCCGCGTATGCCTTCCTCACCAGGAGCGATGAGTGGTGTTCCTTTGAGAATGTGGTCGGTAAAGTTGCGGCAGATTTCAGTGTGAGCGCCGCCAACACCTTCGACCTGAACATCGATAACCTCAAACGGTATGCGTCCGAAGCCTTCTTTTGTCGTCGCGTTATACTCGCGCTCGTCAACAGATAAGCGGTAGAACTTCAGCGTCCTTCCCTCGCGGACGAGCTTACCGCGCGAACCGGATATCTCAAGCCTGTTCGTGCCAGGATATTCGCCCGTCGTAGTGATGAATACGCCCGTTGCTCCGTTCGGGTATTCGGCGTATGCCGTTACGTCGTCCTCAACCTCGATATCGTGGTATTTACCGAAATGGCAGAAAGCACGTATGCGGCTTGGCATACCGAATATCCACTGCCAGAGATCAAGGTTATGCGGGCACTGATTGAGAAGCACGCCGCCGCCTTCACCTGCCCACGTAGCGCGCCACCCGCCGCTGTCATAATAAGCCTGAGTGCGGTACCAGTCCGTGATAATCCACACACAGCGCTTCAGCTCGCCAAGCTCGCCATTCGCAATCATCTCGCGCATCTTCTGATAATACTTATCTGTGCGCTGGTTGAACATAAGACCGAAAGCGCAGCCGCTTTCCTTCGCCGCTTTGATGAAGTCTTTGACGTTTTTCGTGTAAACGCCGATAGGCTTCTCACAAAGGACGTGAATCTTACGCTTAAACGCTTCAATTCCGTAAATCGGGTGGTAATAATGAGGTACCGCTATTAAAATAGCATCAATGTCACCCGAATCAAGCATCTTTATGCAGTCGTCATATGCATTCGGCTGTTTTGCTCCCTTTTCGGCACAGTAGGATTTTACCCACTCAAGCCGAGCCGGATTGATGTCGCAAACAGCAGTAAGCACGGCTCCCGGAACTTCGCCGTCAACAAAGCGGCGGACGTGTGCCGTACCCATATTACCTATTCCGACGATACCGAACCTAACCTGTTCCATCGTATACCGTTCCTTTCGTTCCGTCGCGCCGTCTTGCCGGTAAAACCTGCATCGGGCGCCATCATATACATCATTATAACGCTATATTGCTCCGCAATCAACTGATGCGGAGCAATATAGCAGTTTATTTTAATAAATACCACGCTTAACGTAAAATGTATGCAGGACTTCATGTGCCCTGTGACTGCCCGGTTCACCGAAATACTCGTCATAAACGCGCTTTACAGCGGAATTTTCGTGACTGCGGCGAAGATCCATTTCGCTGTCGGCTTTATAAAGCACACTTGCGCGCAGGGCAGGTAAATCAAGCTTATTGCGTACAGAAGCGGGCTGTGTCGGCTGACCGCCACCATTTACGCATCCGCCGGGGCAGCACATTATCTCGACAAACTCGTAACTTTCCTCGCCAGATTCAATCGCACGCAAAAGCCGCTTTGCATTAGCCGTTCCGCTTGCGGCGGCAACTCTGATTGTGCGGTCGCCTATCTTGTAAGTGGCGCGCTTAATGCCGTCGGTTCCTCTTACATCGTAGAAATCGAGCTTTTCAAGCTTCTCGCCAAGAAGAATTTCGGCAACTGTACGCAGCGCAGCTTCCATAACACCGCCCGTCGCTCCAAATATAGCGCCGGCTCCTGAACCGATTCCGAACGGTTCATCAAACTCTTCATCCGGCAGCTCGCGGAAGTTTATTCCCGCTGATTTAATCATGCGGGCAAGCTCGCGCGTTGTGATTGCAGCGTCAACGTCGGGAACGCCTGCTGCGCTCTGGCCATCGCGCCCGATCTCAAACTTCTTCGCCGTACACGGTATGCACGATACGACGAAAATATCCTCAGGTGCGATACCGTTTTTCTCAGCAAAATACGTCTTGATAACAGCGCCAAACATTTGCTGAGGTGATTTGCATGTTGACAGATTATCAACAAACTCAGGGAAATAATGCTCACAGTATTTTATCCAGCCGGGCGAGCAGGATGTGATAAGCGGTAGCTTCCCGCCGTTTTCAAGGCGATGCAGAAGCTCCGTTCCTTCCTCCATTATCGTCAGGTCGGCGGCAAAGTTTAAGTTGTACACTCCATCGAAGCCAAGACGCTTCATAGCAGCGACCATCTTGCCCTCGACATCTGTTCCGGGAGGATAACCGAAGCATTCGCCGATTGTTGCACGCACCGACGGCGCTGCGCTGATAACGACGTATTTATTCGGGTCGTCAATAGCGTCGAGGACGCGCTGTGTATCATCCTTTTCATAAAGAGCACCGACAGGACATGCGACTACGCACTGACCACAGCCAACACATGATGTTTCGGCAAGCTTCATTTCGAAGGGTGAGCCGATATGCGTATCAAAACCGCGGTCCTCGGCGCCAATTACGCCGATTTCCTGCAGATTTGAGCACGCTGCAGTGCAGCGGCGGCAAAGTATGCACTTATTGTTGTCACGAACTATGAAAGGTGTCGATTCGTCAAGCTGATATTCTCTGTTTTCACCGCTGAAGTATTCGTCGTCAACACCGTATTCGTTGCAAAGCGTCTGAAGCTCGCAGCTTGTGTTGCGTATGCAGGAAAGACAATTCTTTTTATGAATTGAAAGGAGAAGTTCCAGATTCATCTTACGGGCAGCTCTTACACGCGGTGTGTTTGTAAACACCTCCATACCCTCACTCACAGGGTATACGCAAGCAGCGCACATTGAACGGCTGCCCTTTACCTCTACAAGGCAAATGCGGCACGCGCCGATTTCATTGATATCCTTCAAATAACAGAGTGTGGGGATTTCGATACCTGCTATGCGTGCAGCTTCAAGTATAGTTATCCCGGATGGAACGGCGTATTCTCTGCCGTTTATTTTTATGTTTACCATTTCGGTTGCAGCGCTTTTTTCCATTATAGCCTATGCCTCCGTTATTTCTTTTCGATGGCGCCGAATTTGCATGTATCACGGCAAGCGCCGCATTTAATGCATTTTTCGGGGTCTATCGCGTAGGATGGCTTTCTCCTGCCGGGAGCTGTATAATCTGTTACATATATTGCATTCGACGGACATACCTTTGAACACATGCCACAGCCAATGCACTTATCGCGATCAATCGTAAATCTCAAAAGATCCTTGCAGACGCCGGCAGGACACCTTTTTTCAACGATATGAGCAATATATTCATCGCGGAAAAAGCGTAGTGTTGAGAGAACAGGGTTCGGAGCCGTCTGACCAAGTCCGCAAAGCGAGCATGACTTGACGTAATTTGCAAGTTCCTCAAGACGCTTTAAATCTTCCATCTCGCCGTTTCCGGATGTGATTTTGTCGAGCATCTCAAGCATGCGCTTTGTGCCGACACGGCATGGAGTACATTTACCGCATGACTCGTCGACAGTGAATCCGAGGAAGAATTTTGCTATGTCGACCATGCAGTTGTCCTCGTCCATTACTATCATGCCGCCGGAACCCATGATACAGCCAATAGCGGAGAGGTTTTCGTAGTCAATCGGTGCGTCAAGGTGCTCTTTCGGAATGCATCCGCCGGACGGGCCACCTGTCTGCGCAGCTTTAAACTGTTTGCCGCCCGGTATGCCGCCGCCGATGTCATAAATGACCTCTCTCAAGGTCGTTCCCATCGGAACTTCAATAAGACCTGTGTTTGTTATCTTACCGCCGAGCGCGAAAACTTTCGTGCCCTTTGACTTTTCAGTTCCCATGGATGCGAACCAATCGGCGCCCTTGTTAATTATCTGAGCAACGCAGGCCAGTGTCTCAACGTTGTTTATAATAGTCGGGCAGCCGAAAAGCCCTTTGACTGCCGGATATGGCGGACGCGGACGCGGCTCACCTCTTTTGCCCTCAATTGATGTGAGAAGCGCCGTTTCCTCACCGCAAACAAACGCACCAGCACCAAGACGGAGCTGTATATCAAAATTAAATCCTGAACCAAATATATTTTTTCCAAGGAAGCCGTATTCGCGTGCGCTCTTTATTGCTAATTCCAAGCGCTTAATGGCTACCGGATATTCCGCACGTACATATATGTATCCTTCACTTGCGCCGATAGCGTATCCGGCTATCGCCATCGCTTCGATAACGCTGTGCGGATCGCCTTCCAGAACGCTTCTGTCCATGAAAGCGCCCGGGTCGCCCTCGTCGGCGTTGCAAACGACATATTTCTGAGTCCCGGGCTCACCGCCCATGGCAAATTGCCACTTGCGTCCCGTCGGGAAGCCGCCGCCACCGCGTCCACGCAGACCGGACTTTGTTATTTCGTCGACAACCTGCTGGGGTGTCATTTGGGTGAGAACTTTTGCAAGTGCCTGATACCCGTCAACGGCTATGTACTCATCAATATTTTCCGGATCGATAATTCCACAGTTGCGGAGGGCAACCCGTTTCTGCCCCCCGTAGAAACGGGTACTTAAAATAGAGGTATTATCCATTTTATCACTTATCCCTCCACCTTAAAGTTTTGTATTAGCAACAGTATATTCGAGAACAGGTACGCCACCTGCTATGTGCTCCTGCACAACGCGGCGGGCCTTCTCGGGTGTCATCGAAACATATGTCACGCGCTTGCCCCCGCTCTCGAAAACTTCAACTATCGGTTCGTACTGGCATATACCGACGCAACCGGTGGCAACGACGGAAACTCCGTCAAGACCAAGCTCTTTTACAGCCTTTACGATCTCATCATAAACGGGCTGCGCCCCTGCAGATATACCACAAGTTGCAAGTCCGATAACAATTCTTTTTTCACCCGGATTTTTAGGGTATATCTTATCAATAACTTTCGCTTTAATAGCGTTTAAATCGCTGATTGTTTTCATTATGCTATATCCCTGCTCCGTGTATTTATTTTTATTTGTTGCGCTTCTGTTATGCTATACCGTTTTAATACTGTGTTTATATATAGTTATCGCATCACAGCACTTATATCATATTCTGTACTTTGCGATGATACCTTCAACTTCATCAGGTGTCATTTTACTGTAAACATCGTTGTTTATGATCATGACAGGGGCAAGTCCACAAGCTCCGATGCATCTTGTAACTTCAAGTGAAAACGTTCTGTCGGGAGTTATTTCTCCTTCCTCAATTCCGAGAACCTCTTTCAGCTTTTCAAGGACTGCTCCAGATCCCTTTACGTAGCAAGCGGTTCCAAGGCAAATTGATACAGAATACGTTCCCTTAGGGTTAAATGTGAATTGGGAATAAAATGAAGCAACTCCGTAGACTTCTGAAAGCGACACGTCAAGTTTTGACGCTATGTAACGCTGCACTTCAATCGGAAGGTAACCGTATATATCCTGCGCCCCCTGCAGCACAGACATAAGCGAGCCCTTCACACCGCGTTTCGATTCGATAAGCTCGTCGAGCTTTCGCAACTGCTCTTCTGTGCCATTAAACGGCACCGTGGTCAGTTTCTTCTTCATTTCGGGGATTTGCTCCTTTATATAATATTTTTTCAATAAAAATGTACTTGGTTAAAAAATGCCATTAATAAAGAGGAGCTGCGCGGTGCCGACGCGCGGCCCCTTTTTTAATCGACCGTCGTATATTATATATCACAGAAAAATAAAAATCCAGAATATTTTACAAAATTATTTATAAATTTTATTATAGTAATGACTTTTCTGTTTTGTAGGATGTCATCCATGTTTATCATTTTGGCTCAATTGATGCAGCAGCAGCCGAAAGCAGCCCATCTGGTGCAAGCTCTACTGTGCCGAGGTCGCACATTGAGGCAAGCTTTGGATCAAGCGGCAGCCGTCCAAGCACCGGGAAACCGAATTTCTTTGCTATTTCATCAGCGCTGCTTTTACCGAAGATTTCAATTTTCTTACCGCAGTCCGGGCACAGAACATAGCTCATGTTTTCAACAATTCCGAGGACTGGCACTTTCATAAGGTTTGCCATGTTGATAGCCTTCTCGACTATTACCGAGACAAGCTCCTGCGGACTTGTGACAATAATAATCCCGTCAAGCGGCAGGCTCTGAAACGTTGTCAGAGTGACGTCTCCCGTTCCGGGCGGCATATCGATGAACATGATATCAATATCACCCCATATGACATCACTCCAGAATTGTTTAACAGTTCCCGATATAATAGGCCCGCGCCATACAACAGGGCTTGTTTCGTCATCAAGCAAGAGATTAACCGACATCACCTCAATACCGGTTTTTGTTCTGACCGGGAAAATCCCCTCATTTGACGCATCGACATTCCCGGGTTTTAAACCGAAAGCCTTCGGTATTGACGGGCCAGTTATATCTGCGTCAAGAATCGCAGTTTTATATCCACGCCGATTCATCTCAACTGCAAGCAGCGATGTGACCATGCTTTTCCCTACACCGCCCTTGCCGCTGACGACGGCTATTACCTTGCCTATTTTGCTGTTTGGATTCGGAGGTGCAAGCAATGAGCCGGGCTCTTTTCTATGAGAGCAGTTTGCTCCGCATGTTGAGCAGTCGTGAGTGCAGTTTGCCTGCGTATTGTCAGCCATTTAATAATTCTCCTTTAAGTTTATGTCACACAATTTATTATTTTACACCAAAGTACAATTTCTGTAAATAAAGCAAAAGCAAATAACGCACAAAACGTTATCTGCTTTTTTGTCTAATCTATGTCATTTTCATTTCGTTTATACTTTTTTTGATAAGGTTTTATTATTTTTGATATCTCGTATGTAATCATAACAGCAGCCGCCGGGAGGATTGACAGCAAAAGCTCTTTTTGCTTTGGCTGATCGATACCAATGAACGATGAAAACCCCGCTGACACCGTCAACAGCACGATAAGCGCCGCCGAAATACATAAAAGTGAAAAGCCTGACGGGCTGATAAGCCTTTTCGGTGAGAGAATTGACCTGTCGCGCCGAACCTCACCCGCTGCGGCAACAGTCGCTACTAAAAGCGAGACTACTGCAACCGATGAAACACGTCCCATCACCCCGTCCGTGTGCAGAGCAGTACATATTGACATTACGGCACCCCAAATGGCGCCAGATAGAAGCGCGAGAACAAACAACCAACGAGTCTTTTTCTTACTCAAGCGATACATAATCGTCTCACTATCCGGCCGCTCGACGGCAAGCGTGAGAGCAACAGCAAAATCAAATAACAACCCCCATGCAAGCGTCAGTGCCGCGCCTGCCGCACCGGCTCCAAGCGCTGCAGTAGCGCTGATGATAACGATAAGTCGCGCTACCTGCGACGCAAGCAGATAATCCTTGATTGATTCAACATTTCTTTTCATCTGCTTTGCATATAAAACAGCCCTAATAACATCGGGAAAGCCCCCGCCCTCGTCATCAGAG
>LFTK01000112.1:0-1772 GCA_001513385.1 Clostridiales bacterium DTU064 | reverse complement strand
CACTTCGTCCCCGACGCTTTGAGCGCTGCGCTCAGGGTTGCCGACATAAGCGACGCGATACCCGTTTTTGCGTAAATTTCGTATCACATCCGCCATCATGCGCACGCCGAACCCGAGCAGCACTTTTGCACTGCCGACAGCTTCTGCTCGCTCGTCCGGATCCATCACCGCATAAGCCCGCGCTGTGATAACGTCACTTGCCCCGGAAGCAAAACCGGTTCGTACGGCAGCTAAAACGTCTTTCCGCCCGCGTCCGGCGATGATTACGCGTATTCCGGCTCGCTGACAGTCCTTTATCGCTTCGGAAATAGAATGTGCGCTCGGCTTTGAAAACACCGCCATGCCGACAAGGCACATGTCGCGGTGCATCAGCGGAACTCTGTCATATGTAGAAAACTTCGTCAGCTTTTTCGCAACGGCAACAACGACATACCCGCGGGCAGAATACTCACTTGTAAACCGCGACGCTGCCCTTCTCACCTCTTCTGTCATAGGAAGAGTCGTGCCGTCAGCCGCTTCATATTCTGTGCAAAGCGGCAGCACGTCTGACGGTGAGCCGTTTACAAATGCCGTGTACTTATCCCCGTCATATATTAGCTGTGTGTCAAATGGCACCCCGTCGGCTTCACCGCGAAAAAAAACGGGCATAAATTTTGGTGAATAAATGTCCGTGTGAGCTTGTCCTGCGCATTTAAAATACTCAATAAATAACTGCGACGACTCGGAGCGAGGTGGAATTGTATCGTCGGCGATAGCGCCGCCATATACGCCGCATGAAACGGCGGCGGCNNGCCCCCGCCATATACGCCGCATGAAACGGCGGCGGCGCGCGTAAGGCTCACCGGTATATCAGCAGTATTTTGTGCCACCCCGCCGAAAAATGTCGCGGCACATGAAATTCCTTCCCTCTCAATCATACCGTCGACGCATGTAATAATAACGTCAAGTGACGATGAAGCGTCGAATGCACGAGAGCTTTTATACCGCACTTTACCCGCGGTAGCTTTTAATAAGGCTGTGATGGAGGATGTAAGTGTTATATCGCCATATGCTTCATAATATTCACTTGCAACTGAAGCGGCAAGCGCAAGCCCTGCTAAAAACACATCGTACAGCATGCTGCCGTTTCTTTGCGATAACAGGCTTATAATAGTCATCACCGCAGCCGCTGCTATCATAACGACGCCTGTCGTGCGTCCGCGCCGCTCAAGAGAATGAAAAACGGCCGCTTTTGCTTTTTTTGCCATTGTCTCGGTGTCAACGCTTGTCTCTGTCGCAAGCGTAAACTCGCCCGTTTCAACCACAATGGCTGCACATTCCCCCGAAACAATACGGCTTTTAGCATATATCATGTTCGCGCGATGTGCCACGTCCGTTTCAGGTGGAAGGGTGCAGTTATGTTTTTCCGCAATGACAACACCCGTGACATCTGCTTCGTAAACGGTAACGCTATCATCTGATAAAATACGGCAGTCGCACGTCAGATAATCGCCTGCTTTCAGCTTTATTATGTCGCCGGGCACAAGGTAACGCGCAGATATTATAACCTCTTTGCCGTCACGAATGACGGTAGCTTTTACCCCGGAGGTCGGTGTGCGAAGATACCTGTCAGTCCGAAAGCGGGCAATTATGTATGCGACTGCGTGCAGAAAAACACCTATCGCAGAAATGATAAAAAGAGCTCTTGTACCCCCTCCATTGCCTAAAGCAGTCGCCGCAGCGGCTGTTAACAGCAAAAATATAAGAGGGAGGTCAAGTGTGCTGTATACTGC
>LFTK01000062.1:260-29493 GCA_001513385.1 Clostridiales bacterium DTU064 | reverse complement strand
TAAAATATAATTATTTTAAGCCTTTCTTATGGCTTCTTCGTGCTCTCTTTCTTTTTGGGTTTTTATATTGCGTTTGCCTATGCGTGAAAAGACATACGACATGACATAACAAAACACAGTTACCGTGAGCATCAGCGTGCAAAGCGCATTTATTTTTGGTGTTGTGCTCGTTTTAAGCTGCGTATAAACCTTAATTGGCAATGTATCCGTATTAACACCGGTTACAAAGACGCTTATTATCACATCATCAAAGCTCATCGCGAATGATAAAAACATCCCCGAAATTACCGCCGGCATTATAAGCGGCAGCGTTATATCAAAAAACGCCCTGATGCTGCTCGCGCCAAGATCTCGCGCTGCTTCATAATAGCTTTCGTCAAGACCGATTAGGCGGGCCTTCACCTCCATATATATATACGGTATACAGAAGGAAGTGTGCGCTATTATAAGCGTCGTCATGCCAAAAGGCAGTTTTAAAAGCGAAAAATATACAAGAAACACCATGCCGAGCACTATCTCAGGAATAATAATCGGAGCTGATGATAGATACTCGATCAGCTTGCTGCCCGGTAGCTTTGCTTTTGGGAATCCGATGGCTGCAAGCGTCGCAATTACCGCGGCTATTAAGCATGAAGACACGCCAAGAAGTATACTTATAAAAAGTGCGCGGAACATAGCCGGATCCTGGAACAGTTCCTTGTACCAACGCAGGGAAAACCCATCCCAAACGGAGCTAATTTTGCTTTCATTGAATGAATAAACAACAACTACGGCTATCGGCACGTATGTCAATATTGTTAAAAGAGAGAGATAAAATGTCGGGAAGGTGCTTTTGCGGGAACGCTTGCGCTTTGGTGTTTTTTCCTTATTTGACGTTGCCATCACGTTCATACACCGCGCCCCATTTCTTTTTCTTTATCTTTGTCTTTGTTTTCATTCGCACCATCACCCATAAGCTTCTCTACTCTTGCCACACGCCTGTAAATATATATGAGAACACTTGTCAGTATCATTAAAACAACAGATAGTGCTGCGGCAAACGGCCAGTTGTGAACCTTCATGAGCTGTTCCTGTATCAGGTTGCCGACGAGAACTACCTTGTTTCCTCCCAAAATATCGGCTATGAAGAAAAGCCCCATCGAAGGGATAAAAGTCAGCACAATACCGGTCAGAAGCCCCGGGAGCGTCAGTGGAAACGTTACCGTAATAAATGCTTTTACAGGTGACGCTCCAAGATCACGTGATGCTTCGACAAGCGACCAGTCAAGCTTCTCAGCGCTGCCGTAAACCGAATATATCATAAACGGCAACAGCACATAAGCCATGCCGACAACAACGGTGGGATACGTATAAAGCAGTTTCAGCGGTTCTTTTGTCAAACCAATGGCCATCAGCAGCTTATCAAGAAGCCCGTTTGCACGGAATATTATTATCCATCCGTAAAGGCGAATAAGTGAGTTTACCCAGAATGGTATCATCTGCATCGACATAAGCCGGCGCTGCCATGACGGGCTCGTTCGTGCCATATAATACCCGTACGGATACCCGAGCACAATTACGGCTAAAGTCGAGATGAACGCAAGCTTCAGCGATTGCTTGAATGTTCCGAAATAAACTTCGCTGAATATGTTTTTATAATTATCAAGCGTAAATATCCGCTCAACGCCCCATACCTCAGCTCTTGTCATGAAGCTGAGGATTATCATGTAAATGAGAGGCCCGACAACAAAAGCTATAGTAAACAAATAAATCGGTAAAACGAGAAGCGCCGAGGTTGCCCGGCGTTTATTTTCCCGTCTTTTACGACTGCTTTTTTTCTTTAATTTTAAAGCTTCGTTTGTCATGGCTGTTCCCTCACGGCAACGGCATGCTCCGGTGAAAACTTAACATAGACAACGTCACCGGGAACATGTGGCGAATCTATCCCACAGCGGGTAGCTATAATTTCAACCCCGTCATCAAGCTCAAGGTTAATGCGCAAAAGACCGCCAACGAAGCTTTTTTCTTTTACGGTTGCACGAAGCACTGCGTCCTGCGGTTCATCTATAATTTGTATGTTCTCACGTCTGACAGAAATAGTTACATCATCGCCCGCGCTAAAGTCAATACCTCCATCGCGGGCTGTAACAACACCGCCAGCTGCACTAAGTGTGACAAAGCCATCCGATGCCGACACAACCTTGCCACATATTATGTTTGCTTCTCCCACGAACCGCGCCACATAAGATGTGCGCGGTGTGTCGTAGACCTCGGCAGGCGGCCCTATTTGCTCAAAAACGCCACCCCTCATGACGGCAATGCGGTTCGACATATTGAGCGCTTCTTCCTGGTCATGAGTTATATAAATGAAAGTGATGCCGAGTGTGCGCTGTAACTTTTTCAGCTCTATCTGCATCTGACGGCGAAGCTGTAAATCAAGCGCACCGAGCGGTTCATCAAGAAGCAAAACCTTAGGTTCTGCAATGACGGCACGTGCGATAGCAACACGCTGGCGCTGTCCTCCCGATAGCTCGTGGGGCATACGCCGCTCGTATCCCTCAAGCTGTACAAGTGACAGTACACGCGCAACCTCTTCTTTGATTTTTGCCTTTTTTTCGCCACGTATGCGAAGTGCATACCCGACATTCGCGCCCACGTTCATGTGTGGGAAAAGAGCATAGCTCTGGAACACAGTGTTGACGTTCCGTTTTTCCGGCGGTGCTTCGGTGACATCTTTCCCTTCAAGTATAACCTGCCCCTCATCAGCATCAAGCAGTCCTGCTATGATGCGTAAAACTGTTGTTTTACCGCAGCCTGAAGGCCCGAGAAGAGTGACAAATTCGCCTTTTTTAACATCAAGGTTGATGCCACGTAAAACTTGCGTATCGCCGAAACTCTTCTTTAAATTCCGTAAACTTAATATTATATCTTCCAAATTTCCGTCCCGGGTTCTTCTCAATTAACACCGAGCGGGTTCACCGCCGGTTTATTTTTTATTTAATATGCGTTAATTTTATATTTATGCTAATGCTTTGTCAAGTATATAGCACCACTTGATAATATCGTTTTTCTATTACAAGTTATATACAAAAAATATACATCTTTAATTAACTGCATGAAAGCCTTTAAATATCAGCTTTTGCAAGGTATCTGTGCCCGTTTTCTGTAATAAATACTTTGCGAGCGGGCAGATCGTCTCCAAGTAAAGTTTCAAATATACGCAAAGTCTCAGCGGCATCTGCAGGGGAGACGCGAATGAGCCGGCGTGTCTGCGGATTCATCGTCGTCTGCCACATCATTTCCGGTTCGTTTTCGCCAAGCCCCTTTGAACGCTGAAGCGTATATTTGATGCCAGCAGCGTCAAGTTTCGATATTATATCAATCTTTTCCGTTTCGTTATAAGCAAAATATGTGCGTTCTTCCTTAGTCCTCTCTGTTATTTCATAAAGCGGCGATTCGGCAATATACACATGCCCTTTATCTATCAGCGTAGGCAGGAGCCTGTAAAACATTGTTAGGAGCAGCGTGCGAATCTGGAAACCGTCCTCATCAGCATCTGTACAAATAATAATCTTGCTCCAGCGAAGCGCGGAGTAATCAAATTCGTTGTTATGGCGCCCCTTTGCCTTAATCTCAACGCCGCAACCGATGACTTTTAAAAGGTCGGTTATAATTTCACTTTTGAATATTTTGTCATATGTGCTTTTCATGCAGTTGAGGGTTTTGCCGCGAACAGGTATTATCGCCTGAAATTCCGCATTGCGTGCAAGTTTACATGAAGTCAGCGCGGAATCTCCCTCAACTATATATAGCTCGCGGATTTGCGGGTCTTTTGAACGGCATGCGACGAACTTATCAACGCGGGAAGCCACATCCATTGAACCGGTGAGCTTCTTTTTTAGCGTAATACGTGCAGACTCCGCTTGCTCACGGCTTCGTTTATTGATGAGAACCTGCCCTGTTATCGCCTCTGCGTACTGTTTATTTTCTGCAAAGTAAACTTCAAGCTGTTCTTTTAGGAAATTTGTCATCGCCTCAGCGATAAATTTATTGCTGATAGCTTTTTTCGTCTGGTTCTCGTAGGATGTTTGTGTTGAATAGCTGTTTGTAACGAGGACAAGGCAGTCCTCAATGTCGGCAAATGTTATGCGCGATTCGTTTTTTGTGTATTTTCCGTTGTTTTTCAGGTAATTGTCGACAGCGTATGTAAACGCCGTACGGACAGCGCGGTCTGGCGACCCGCCATGTTCAAGAAAGCTCGAGTTGTGATAATATTCGAGCATATTCACCCGGTTTGAAACAGCGAAAGCTATCTGCGCCTTTAGTTTATAGTCGTCTTTGTCCTGACGGTCACGCCCGACAGCTTCAAAGCTCCAGAGAACAGGCGGCGCTATAACATCCTCTTCGCCGACAATCTCGCTTATATAATCGTAAATGCCGTTTTCATAGTAAAATTCTTCACTGTCAAAACTGCCGTCTTCCTTCTGCCACTTGAAGATAAAACGTAAACCGGCGTTAACGACAGCCTGCTTTAAGAGTGTTGTGCGGTAATACTCACGCGGGATGTTTATGTCCGTGAAAACTTCTCTATCAGGCTTCCAGCGAATAGTCGTTCCGCTTTTTTTGCCGCGCTTATCAGCCGGACGCTGACGAAGCTCACTTGCCGCTTCCCCACGTTTGAAGCTTATCTCGGAAATAACACCGTTTGATACGGACTGCACTTCCATATATTCCGACGCGTACTGCGTTGCGCAAGCGCCAAGCCCGTTTAATCCGAGCGAGAACTCATAAGCAGAGCCGGTTTCATTGTTATTGTATTTGCCGCCTGCATAAAGCTCGCAGAAAATAAGCTCCCAGTTATAGCGCTGCTCACGTTCGTTATAGCCAAGCGGCACCCCGCGGCCAAAATCCTCAACTTCAATCGAGTGGTCAGCAAAAGCCGTGACGATTATTTTATCGCCATAGCCTTCGCGCGCTTCGTCAACAGCATTTGAGAGTATTTCGAAAAATGCATGCTCACATCCCTCAAGACCATCCGAACCAAACATGACGGCCGGGCGTTTTCTTACTCTATCTGCTCCCTTAAGTGATGTTATACTCCTATCATCGTATGTCGGCGTCCTTCTTGCTGACATTTGTTAAACTCCGTTTTTTGTTTTAGTATTAATTTTCGACATTTTATTAACTCGCGCAGCTTTAAACAAGATTAGACACTTGCATAATTAATCAATCTACATAAAGCATTATAACATATAAATTATGCTTATCTTGCTATCCGCCACGCTTGCTTATAATAACCGGTGCGCCCGGGTTTTCCCGCCCGGGCGCTTTTAACATCCATATTATAACACGTATTTTTAACATGAGCAAGTCCATTTTAGGCAAACGGCAACTTGCCCCTATGATTGAAGCTCAAAACGACGCTTCAATCTCGAGCAATCTATTGTACTTCGCTATGCGCTCGCTGCGGCACGGAGCACCGGACTTTATGAAACCGGCTCCCATTGCAACGGCTATATCGGCTATTATGCTGTCCTCTGTCTCGCCTGAACGGTGTGAAAGTATGAAATTATAGCCGGCGCTCGAGGCTGTTTTAATTGCTTCTATTGTCTCTGAAAGAGTCCCTGCCTGATTCGGCTTTACAAGGAGAGCGTTCGCACAGCCGCGTTCTATTCCAAGCCTTACGCGATCAGCCTGCGTTACAAAGAAGTCGTCACCGACAAGCATTATTTTGTTGCCCAGGGCAGATGTGAGCTTTGCCCAGCCTTCAAAGTCATCTTCACCTACACCATCCTCAATTGACATAATGGGGTACTTCTCGCAAAGCCCCTGCCACTGCGCTATAAGCTCATCCGTTGTATAGAACACATCTCGTTTCGGCAGATGGTATCCCTTTTCTGTTTTCCATTCACTTGATGCGACGTCAAGCGCGATTTTTACAGTCTTTTCATCGTATCCCGATTCGTGAATAGCTTCTACCAGCAGCATAAGGGCTTCTTCGTCGCTGCCAAGCTCAGGCGCATAACCGCCCTCGTCACCAACACCCGTGCTCTTGCCGCGCTTTTTAATCAGCTTGCCAAGCGTATGATAAATTTCAGCACCACATCTGAGCGCTTCTGCAAATGTTTTCGTGCCATACGGCACAATCATGAACTCCTGTATGTCAATATTGTTTGATGCATGAGCACCACCGTTGATGACGTTCATCATCGGGGAGGGCATTTTTCTGTAAGATGCTGCAGCACCGCCAAGATAAGCATAAAGCGGCAGGCCATAGTAAGCAGCGGACGCCTGTGCATACGCAAGCGAAACCGCAAGGATAGCATTTGCGCCGAGCTTTGATTTGTTTGGTGTTCCATCAAGCTCACAAAGGAACTTATCAACAGCAGCTTGTCCTGAAACGCCGGATTTAATAAGGGCGGGAGCGATAACATCGTTTACATTTGCAACAGCGCGCAAGACACCTTTTCCGCCATATCTGTTTTTATCGCCATCGCGAAGCTCATGTGCTTCATGCACGCCGGTTGACGCACCGGACGGTACGCAAGCCACACCTACGTCGCCACTTACTAAACTTACCGAGCATTTTACGGTCGGATTTCCGCGCGAATCCAGGATTTCAATTGCACGAACGGCTGCAACGGCAGGAATTCCACCAGAATATTTCATATTTTTGCACTCCTTTATCAAAATATAGATTTTACAATGATTAATTTTGCAGGTATGTCTTTGGCACAAAAAAGCTGAGTTTTGCAATGTTTAAGAGTAAAACTTCGCTTTTTTCCATAGCAAATGATTCCCACAAGATTACCACTCAATACACGGTGAGGTAAAATTATGATAATCCTCCTCAAATATATTGTACAAAAGGACAGCCCCCGTGTAAAGTACCCAGCACGGCGCCGTCCTTTATTATATCTA
This sequence comes from Clostridiales bacterium DTU064, assembly GCA_001513385.1. GTDB lineage: Bacteria > Bacillota > Clostridia > Oscillospirales > CAG-272 > DTU064. Next base: position 22,593 of record LFTK01000062.1, on the reverse strand, counting down.
TTTTATTTATTGTAAATCCATCATATAAACTGCTCTATATTCATATATTGCGCTATTTTTTGTCTACACAGCTTCCGGTGTTGCGCTCGTTTATAAATTCCGAACACGTTGAATGTACTCGCCTGACTCAATGTCAAAATACTTGAGAAATATCAACTACAAAAAGCCATGCACATGAAACGTAAGAATAACATGTGCATATACTTAAAAATGTTAGTATATAACCATCTGGAGGAAAATATGATAATACATACCGTTAGTAGTGGGGAAACCCTAAATTCTATCGCTCGAACGTACGGGGTACCTCCTTCACGGATAATAATGGATAATGAGCTTACGCTGCCGGAAAAATTAACCGTAGGGCAAACGCTCGTTATAACTCAGCCGACAACTACATATACAGTTAAAAATGGTGATTCTCTTTACTCGATAGCAAATAATTTCGGTGTCAGCGTCGACCAGCTTCTTCGCAACAACCCGATCCTTGGCGGAAATTATGACATATGCCCGGGACAAACTCTTGTAATATCGTACCCGCCACCTCTGCTCGGACGGCATTACGTCAACGCGTACATTTATCCCTTTATAGACCGTGACGTGCTGCGTAAAACTCTCCCATATCTCTCGTACCTCACAATATTCACCTATGGCTTGCGCCGCGACGGAACACTGATACCGCCAGAGGGCGGAGACGACAAAGAAATAATTGATTTAGCAAAACAATATGGCGTCGCTCCAATCATGCTTGTGTCAACCCTGACCGAAGAGGGTGTATTCTCAAACGAAATTGCAAACTTTATTTTTACAAACCCCGAAATTCAGAATACAGTAGTACAAAACATTGTTGATACTGTCGTTGCCAAAGGATATGCAGGTGTCGATCTTGACTTTGAGTATCTTGGGGCTGCAAACGCAGAAAATTTCGTTGAATTCTCAAGAAATGTCCGAGACGCGCTAAAATCACGCGGCAACTATGAACTTTTCATATCTCTTGCGCCTAAAAACCAGCCCAACATGCCCGGGTTACTTTATGAAGGGCATAATTATGGCGAGCTTGGCAGCGTAGCAGACAAGTCTCTTCTCATGACATACGAGTGGGGATATGCATACGGGCCGCCAATGGCGATTGCGCCGCTTGATGCTGTTTCAAGGGTTGTAGACTACGCGCAAACCGAAATTCCCTCCGAAAAGCTTATGTTAGGTATGCCGAACTACGCATACGACTGGAAACTACCATATATCAGCGGCATAACTGTCGCCGAAGCGCTGACGAATGTAGAAGCCGTCGAGCAGGCACAAAATCTTCAAGTGCCTATCAATTTCGACGAATCAGCACAATCACCGTTTTACAGGTATTATGAGCTCAGCGCTCCCACAGTGCAGGAAGCGTCACCGCATATTGTCTGGTTTGAGGACGCGCGCAGCATACTGGCAAAGCTTGAGCTTGCATCGGAGGAAGATCTCGCAGGCGTCAGCATATGGAATATAATGAACTACTATGCTCCTCTTTGGCTTGTCATCAACTCAATGTTCGACATAATAAAACCGGGCGTCAATGAATAATGACGCCCGGTTTACATTGCAGCAAGATATATTGCATTTGAACAAACACAATACCTTCGCATAACAACACTATTTCAAAAGTTCTTTATATATTACTCCCTTAGAGACACCTCTGTCGCGAGCCACGGCTTTTATTGCATCCATGCGGCTCATCCCTTCCGCTTCGTATAAAGCAACATGCTCTGCTACTGTCACACAAGACCAGTCGGAGACACTCGTTTCTTTGCTCTCTGCGCCGTGCAAAACAAGCACAAATTCACCGCGTGGTTCCCTCTCTGAGTAAAGAGAGATGGCGCCGTCAAGGTCGGTGTGAATAACTTCCTCATTTAACTTTGTCAGCTCGCGGCAAATTGTTATCTTACGTCCCCCGCCGCAAGCCGAACGAAGTTCTGAAAGCGTTTTTTTAAGGCGGTGAGGTGCTTCATATATTACAGCCGTGCGCTCCTCGCGTGAAAGCTCGGCAAGGCGGGATTGCCGCTGTTTAGCTTCTGCCGGTAAAAAGCCTTCAAAAATAAATCTTCGTGTATCAGCACCCGAAACAGCAAGCGCTGTTATTGCCGCACAAGGCCCCGGAATACAAACGACGGGTATGCCCCGCTCAGCACAAGCGGCGACGAGATCGGCTCCGGGATCACTTATCCCCGGAACACCGGCGTCCGTGCACAAAGCACAGCTCTCCCCTGCCTCAAGACGCTTTATTATGCGCTCTCCGCTTTCCTTTTTGTTGTGCTCATGATAGCTTGTCATCGGGCGCTTAACCCCAATCGCCGCAAGAAGGCGCCCCGTGCGCCTTGTATCTTCCGCCGCGATGAAGTCTGCTTCACGCAAAACCTTTATTGCCCGTGAAGAAAGGTCAGCCAAGTTTCCTATCGGTGTTGATACAAGATAAAGTGTGCCGCCACACACATCATTTGCACCGCCAGACACTGTATCACGAGCAGATATAAAATCTGCAGATAACACATCATCGGACAATATGTCAGCATCGGCATTATCCGCAAATTTCTCTGCCGATGCACTGTTTGTGTCATTACTGGACGCATTATTTTTGTCTATGTCTGCATCCTTCACTGTTCTGTTTTTTTCAGTATCACCATTCATCTGAGCACATACCCCTCCGGGAAACATCCTTTTTCATATATTTCGCGGAAAACATCGGTTTCTTCTCGGCAGCCGTCCTCCGATAATACATCTTTATAAATAAAAAGCGGGGCTGTTATACGTGCGCCCTCTCCTCCGCCGCGCCGTGCTCCGACAAGGACAAGCGACGGTGTTGAGTTTGCGTCGGGATAAACATATGTCATTATTTTCAGCTCAAGCCCGACATCAGAAAGCGCCCTCAGTAAAGTAACTATGCGCTCAGGGCGGTAAACGGCATAAAACATGCCGCCATAACGCAAAAGCATCGCAGCACACGCTGTAAACTCCCGTATGCCGCCTAAAACCTCTCGCCGGCAGATGTCGCTTACACGACTACTGCTGCTTAACCCTGTGCCGGGGCGCAGATAAGGCGGGTTTGAAAACACAAGGTCGAATTGTCCTGCATATATGGAAGGAGTAAGCTCCCTTATGTCAGCGGCAACCGGTGTTATGCGGTCAGAATAACCGTTTTCCTCAATATTCTGGCAAAGAGCTTCGTAAAGCTCCGGCTGAACCTCAAACGCTGTTACTGTATCCGCTGTTCCCCGGCAAACAGTTAAAAGTGACACTGCCCCGCTGCCTGCGCCAAGTTCTGCCGCACGCACGAAAGTGCCGGCAGGACGTGAAATATAAGCAGACAGCAAAAATGCATCCGTCGTAAACGGAAGACATCCGGGTGGCGTGCGGAGAGTTAAACCGAAATTTATATTTATGGGTTCGCCATTAACGTTGTCGCTTATAATTTTAGTCATAATAAGACCTCATGCTATAGGGTATAAGACGTGCCGGGGTTAAACAACACTTATCATATAAAGGAATAAACCGCGCCGAAAAGACGGCGCGGTTTTTCAGGCATTATGTTCCAAAAGAATTAGTCTTCCTTCGGTTCCGGAGCCTCAACCGGGCATACGCTGGCGCAAGCGCCGCAATCTATGCACTTATCAGCATCAATTACGTACTTTCCATCTTCATCAGCGGAAATAGCGCCGACCGGGCATTCAGCTTCGCAAGAGCCGCATCCTATGCACTTTTCTTTATTGATTATGTGTGCCATAATATACAACCTCCGTTTAATTGTAGGATCAACCTCACACTTTTATGATTCTATCACAAATAATATAGTTTGAAAATACCTTTTCGATAATTTTCGCCCTATATTATTATGCTGATAGTATCTGCTCGTATTTTATAGGCTCACAAAGGTTCACCGTCTGGTAAATTATCGTCTGATGTATTGCCATTCGATGTGCTCTCGGATGCCTCATCAATACCTGCACTTTTTATGACCTCGACCTCGTCGCGGTTAAAAACCTTGACAGGAGCAGTTTCATCCTCACCTAACCGTACTTTTATAATACCGGACAGCGGTTGTGATTCTATGACGACGCCGATTCCTTCTTTTGTGCGGACTATGCTGTTAGGACGCGGTGTTCTGCGCCCCTCCTCTTCGTATGTTTCACACTCGTAGCGCAAGCAGCACATAAGGCGTCCGCAAGCACCTGATATTTTCGTTGAATTAAGCGACAGGTTCTGTTCCTTCGCCATACGTATAGACACCTGCGCGAAGTCGTAGAGGAATGTTGCGCAGCAAAGCGGACGTCCGCATACGCCAAGCCCTCCAAGCAACTTTGCCTCGTCACGCACGCCTATCTGGCGCAGCTCAATACGAGTGCGGAAAACAGATGCGAGGTCCTTGACAAGCTCACGGAAGTCGACACGCCCCTCAGCCGAAAAATAAAACATCAGCTTGCTGTTGTCAAATGTGTATTCGACGTCGATCAGCTTCATATCAAGCCCGTGAGCAGCTATTTTTTCACAGCAAATGTCAAATGCCTCACGCTCGCGCTTGATATTTTGCTCATGCTTTTGTGCATCTTCTTCCGTTGCTATGCGAATGACCGGGCGCAGCGGTGCCACAAGCGACTGTGCGGGAACATATCTGTTTGAAAGCACTACGACACCATACTCAAGACCGCGTGCTGTTTCGACGATAACGTGATCGCCCTCGTTGAGGACATAATCCATAGGTGCAAAGTAATAAACCTTGCCCGTTTCCTTAAAACGTACGCCAACAATCTGCACGGCGTTTTCATCAGGTGGTACTTCCGTCGGATTTTCTTTCGACTTGGAAACCTCATCCTCAAACCAATGGTCGGGAATGTACTTATACCGCTGTTGATTATTTGTGCTTGATGTCTTTATTGAATCAGCAGATGCATCAAGGGCATTTGCTGTATCATACGTTTCACTCTCATAAACTTTTATCATTGTATTGTCATCTGAAAGCTCGCTACCACCGTCAACACTTTCGCCATGAGAATGTCCGTTCTTTTTCCCGTTTTTATTGTTTTTCCCATTGCGCTCGTTCTTACTACCGTTTTTAAAAACGTCAGCATGGTTTATATTAAAAGCGCTGTTTTGGCTATCAGTTTGGCTTTTATAGTTTCCGTTAATGCTATCAGCTGCCTGTGCGGCTTCATTGATAAGCATTTCATCATCGGGCAATATCTCATCTTGCCCGAGACTGTGCTCTATTTCATCTGCTGCGCTGTTTGTTGCGCTGTTTTTAGCGCTCTTTACCTTTTCGGCGGCAGCAAGCTTTTTTTCACGCTTATTTTTATTCTTTTTGTTCTTTTTATTAAATTTTTGCTTTTTATTTTTGTGACCTTTGTGATTGCCGTTCAAGTTACCGTTATTACCGGTTCCGTTTTGAACGTTCATCGCACCCGTTCTGGGCTTCTTTTCATCGGCCATATTATTACGCTGTATCTGTGCGAGATCGCACAGATTCCTTTCTTTTTTATAAACAAAATATCACTGTGGTGTATTACCTCACCACTGTTTTATAACTCATCACCGGCATACAACATTTAAAAAATTAAGCCAGATTATTAATATGTTATATCTTTCAACATTTTTAGTTTTATTATTAAAATTACCTGCCCCGGCGCATTTTCGCACCGGCTGCTGCAAAAGCACCAGTGACGTACGCATTGCGATCGAGTGATAAATAAAGCTCATCGAGTGCGTCGGCGGCACGCGCGATGTCAGCCACCGTATAAGGCATTGCAGCCTTTTGCGCTGTATTTCTGTTTGCGAAAAAACACAGCGGCGCCGCATCACATCTCTTTACGGCAAGCATATCGCGAAGAGCGTCTGCCATATCTTTTACAAGCTGTTTTGCATCCTCCCGACGTGATATATTTCCGACACCCGGATTTATTGATACTAATGCATCAGATGAGCCTGATATAAGCCCGCAAAGCAGCTTTACAGCCAAATTGCGTTCACGACGACGCTCCTCAAGCCCCCCGTCAAGAAGCGTCAGCGCCACACCCGGCATACCACCGGATGCCGCTATCAGCTCCTCCCACGCTTCCCTGTCGCTGTCGCGCAGGCGGCGAGCCTTATCTCCTGCCTTTGAGAGAAGAAACTCCTCCATTTCATCCGCTGTGAGCGGTCTGAGCCTCAACGATGGTGCACGTGAGCGGACAGTCGGCAAAAGCCGGAGCGGCTCGGTGCACGTTAGCAAAAAAACAGCATACGACGGCGGTTCCTCAAGCACTTGTAAAAATGCGTTTTGCGCATCGTTTGTCATAAGGTGCGCGTCTTCTATGATATATATTTTCCTCTCCGCTTCAGACGGGAGAATAAATGCATCGGCTCTTACCTCGCGAATTGTGTCAATGCCGAGCGTGGTACGGTCTCCGCGGTCGACACTTATAACATCTGGATGCACCCCGCGCTCAACCTTCAGGCAAGCCGTACATTCACCGCAAGGAAGCGCTCTCTTCCCTTTACCTTCGCAAATGAGCGCCGCGGCAAAGAGGTGCGCAAACATTGTTTTCCCGGAGCCTTGTCCGCCCTCTATAATATAAGCGTGAGCAGCTTCACCTCGTCTGATGATAGCGGCGACGTTTTCTTTCAGCTCCGTATTGCCCGCAAAATTATTAAAATCACGAAAAAACTTTTCACCGGACAAAGAAATCACCTCCCGGCCATCTCAGAGAGTGACGCATATACTCTCAACGCCGCTTTCCATCAGCATCTCAGCTTCTTCCTCGCCGCACACCTCACCTGGCATAAGTATTGGCACACCCGGCGGATAGGGAGCCGCCGGCTCCGCGCAAACGCGACCGATGGCATCTTTAATTTTAACAGTTTCAAACTCACAAAGAAGCGCATCGGATAAGCTCATCGCGCGCTTCGGTCTTGTTTTAACATGAACGCACGGGGAAAATTGTTGCCCGCCGTTTTTATTTTTATGCTTATGTTCCTCTTTATCTTTTCCCGCACCGGCACCTCTTACATAATCACAAGACGCCGATATAAGCGCTTCAAATTCACGCTCACCATGTAGCACCGACGGAATCATAACGACGTTATGACCGTCTGTAAACTCGCACATAATACCCTTTTGTGAGAGATAATTATAATAAGCACGCCCGTCGCCATCCGGCGGTGATATCGTTATACGGCACGGATCCGATATTTTATGGCCTGGCAGCAAAAAACCAAGCGCGCGCAGCTCATTTTTCGCATAATCAACGTGCCTTGCAAGCTCCCCTGTCAGTCTCGCGCCGTTTTCATACATGAAAGCAACAGATGAAAAAATCGATAATATAATCGGATAAGATGGAGACGTTGATGCAGACCTCGCCATGCGACGGCAGAGCATATCAAAATTTCCAAAGCATCCTGTGCCGTGTAAAAGCGCTGCTCCCGTCATCGCGGGAAGCGTTTTATGAAGCGACGATATCGTAAGATCGGCACCGTTTTTTACAGGCGACAGCCGCCCGCCTTCATAAAAGTCAAGATGTGCTCCGTGCGCAGCATCACATATAAGCGGCACGCCCGCGTCATGACAAACGCTTGCTATTAAAGCAACATCTTGTATATGGCCATAATAGTCGGGGCTTGTTATAATAACAGCGTTGTATGCGCCGTCCTTCAGTGCGGCTGCAAAGTCACTTGATGAATACTCGCCCGATTCATCAGGATAAATAAAATCAGCATCGGCGCTGGCGGCAGCCATCGCATATACGGCAGATTTATGAATCCCGCGTGCGCAAAGGAATTTTACTCCCCTTTTTTTACTGCCGCATGATGCTATATTGCTCCCTTGCCTTGTGACGTCACAACTTAATGGTGCTGCCCTTTCTGGGTCATGTGACACTGCTGCTGCAATCGCTGCAAAAAGAGCGGCTGTTGCCCCACCCGTCGTCGGCACAGTTGCACCCGTTCCGTATATGGCAGCCAGCGCCCGGCAGGCACTCTTTATCGGACCGCCCTCACTCGGGTCATATAAGTTGTCCGAAAAATCAAGCTCTGTCACATCAAGTTTGTACGCCGGTATAAGCGCATCTGGCAACTTATCAAATGCAACCCCGGCATGACCGGGCATATGGAAGCGAACAGCGCCTGACGCCGCATAATCTTCGATTTGCCTTGACAGTGCGGTGAGAGCGCCGATTATTTCATCTTTCGTCAATGGCGCTCCTCCCCCAAAAGCATAGATTTATCCGTATACATTATAACCCATAGGCAAAATACATGTCAACGGTGTGCACCGACCGCCAAATATCAAAGCTATGGGATTAAAGGTAATTATTTATACGGCTTTAAATTTTGTTGACAATCTTTGATTTTTTAACATATAATAAAGTTTCGAATTGTACCGCCCATATTATGCAGGTAAAGCAGCATTACAAACTTTATCCGACACCGGTTTTATAATTAATTTGGCTTGTAACTGCTTTATATGTTACACTTTATATAACTGCGTGTTTTCCTCTGTGCCGCTTTATATAGCATCATTCACGTATTTTTCTTAAAACACCGCTACCGAAAGAAAGGTAAAATAAAAGATGCCATCAGAAAACTCATCACGACTGCAAAACAGTGTAGGCTCTGCCCCGACGGCAGCTATTATAACACTTGGGTGTAAAGTCAACCAATACGAAAGCGAAGCTATTGCCGAAAGGCTTGTTGCTCTCGGCTTTGACGTGCTTTCGCCGGCGGACGCTTGTGATGTATATATAATAAACACATGCACAGTAACGGCTGAAGCCGACCGCAAGAGCCGCCAGATGATACGCCGCGCCCGTTCGCTGAATCCCGGTGCCGCTGTCATCGTCTGTGGATGTTACGCACAGGGTTCGCCTTTAGAAGTTGCGAAAATTGATGGCGTAGCCTTTGTTTCGGGCAGCGGGGACAAGCTCCGTGTCGCCGACGCCGCCCTTGAAATTGTGAAAAACGGCATTCCCTCATCCCCCGTTGTGTCAGCAGAAGCACCGCCGACAACATACGAGCCGATGGAAATATCACACGCGCCGAAAACACGCGCGTTTGTCAAAATTTGCGACGGTTGCGACGGCCGCTGCGCTTACTGCATCATTCCTTCCGTCCGCGGACCTGTCCGCTCGCGTCGGATAAGCGACATTACGGACGAGGTCACTCGCCTTGTCGCAGGCGGCTGCCTTGAGGTTGTGCTTACAGGCATTGAAACGGCTTCGTTCGGCCGTGACACGGGCGAAAAGTTTATTGACCTCTTGCGTGCTGTTGACAATGTTCCCGGCATACGCCGCATTCGCCTCGGCTCGCTTGACCCGTCTATCATGCGTCCGCATTTTATAGAGGCTATTGCCGGGCTGCAACATCTGTGCCCGCATTTTCACCTGTCGGTTCAAAGCGGCTGCTCAAAAACGCTCGCCGCCATGCGCCGCCGCTATACGGCTGAAATGGTCGAAGAAGCTGCCGCCGCCCTTCGCGCCGCAATTCCGCGCGTCATGCTGACGGCCGATGTAATAACCGGATTCCCGGGGGAGACTGATGCGGACTTTGAGGAAACGCTTGCTTTTATGCACCGCATGCGTTTTCTCTCAGCTCATGTATTTGCTTTTTCCGCCCGCCACGGCACACCTGCCGCAACAATGGAATGTCAGATTCCGCCCGCTGTTCGGCGCGAGCGCTCCTCGAAGCTAATCTCCCTTCAGCGCGCGATAACCGATGATGTCATAGCCGAATATATTGCAGCTTACCCCAAAGACGAAATCCTCCTTGAATCTGCGGGCGGGCAGCTATCAGGACACACGCCAAACTTTATAGAAACAGTAATAAAGCAAACTGATAGCACACAAAGCTTAGTAAGCGGCAGGATATATGATGTTCTTTTCACAGGGTGCCAAAACGGCGTTGCCTATGCTGAAGTAATATAACTATAAATATATAACCATATAACGGGTGCGATATTTACTTCGCACCCGTTTTTTGTCAGAGGTGAAATAATACTGCTGCCTTTCGGATATGAATCAGTAAGCAGCTTTGCCAGTGGCGTTGACATCGACATAGCCAGCGGAGTTGACGCTTCTTTCTCCTTCCCTGATAAACAAGTAAATAGCTAAATACTATGATATTTAATGATTATTATTGTGTAAATTTACCGTTAGCTTTTTACTATTATATATGTTATAATAAAATTGTAAGGATTGGTGACATTTTTCAGAAACATCACCTCCAGTTTGGTTTCTCGGCAAAACGCCTTTAATATATAAAAAATACAAACGGGGGAGGGGAGAAGTTTGTTTAAGGTCGGAGATACGGTCATTTACGGTGTTAACGGAACCTGCGAGATCGTTGAAATAAGTGAGTTCAATTTTACGGGAACAGAAACACCGTATTATGTTTTACGCCCAAAAGGAGATAAGGGCTCGGTCATATACGTACCAATAGACAACAAAGACCTGACTTCGAAAATGAAATATACGCTCGATGAGGATGAAATACGGGAACTCATCGAGTCTGTCGCCGACATGGAACCTTTATGGGTTGACAACGCATTGACGCGAAAGCAGCATTACCGTGACATTGTAGCAAACGGAGACAGGCGCGAGCTTATTTGTTTAGTCAAGACTTTATATCACCACGAAAAGAAAGTGAAGGCAAAGGGCGGAAAGCTCAATATGACAGACGAGCAATATTATCGTACAGCACTCAAAATGCTCTGCGACGAATTTTCAGATGTTCTCAAAATCAGCCATGAAAAGCTCATCCCCATACTTACAGGGGAAAAAGAGCTTCCGCCAAAGGCTAGTGCATAACAACATAGCATATATAACAAATATGCAGATACAAATTTTATGAAAACAATCATACCTGTAAAAATCCCCGCCGAGAACCCGGCGGGGATTTTTGATTTTAGCTTTGATTTTTACTAATACAGATAAGCCGTCCGCTAAATATTATTTTTCCAGCTTATTAATTATGTCGTTAATCGCCTGCCACTTTGCCTTAATGTAGTCATTATACATATCGGACAGTGTCGGCAGAGTTTCATCAGTTGCCTCAGCGATTACGCTCGACGCTTCCTTAATAAGTGAATCATCCTGCAGCATCGACAGTGCTTTGTTTACTATCTCCACTTTGGGATCGCTCTTTGCCATCAAAGAATCGAGCATACGAGAATACATCTCAAGCAGCTTTGCGTTTGTGTTCTCTCGTGCAGTGATTGCTTTTGCAAATGCATCCGCCGCATTACTGAAGGCCTCAGCACCAGTATCAGATTGCGGCTGATTAGCTGAGAAGAATTTCTCAAACATTTCGCGGATCAATGCGTTTTGTGAGGATATCTTCTCCATCTGCTGGAGAATATACTCTACGCTCACGCTCGCATCGCTCTTATCTTCCATAGCAGTTTTGATTTTTCCGACTGTGTACGTTGCCGCATCGCCTACCGTCTTGCCAATCTTAACAGCAGCTTTGCCCATCGTTGCGGCAGCCGCTGTCATCATTTCCTTCGCACGCTCATACGCTTCGCGGGCGCGCTCCATGTTCTCAGCGGAAATGTGCTTTGATTCGTCATCAGACGCGTCGGCTTTGTGTTCTCTTTGCTCTGTGTCGGATTCTGTTGCATCTGTGCTATTATCTTCGCTCTTTTCCTCGTCAGCCTGATCTTTATCGTCGATTTTTATCTCGACTTTGTAACTTTTACTATCTGCTTTCAGATTAGCTATGGTTTCTCTCAGACTGTCAAGGGCGCGGTCAAGAGCATTGTCCTCATTTTTAAGGAATGCGCTAAGCTCTTCGCCTACTGTCTTTGCCGCTTCCTTCGCACGGTTGATAAAAATTGAAATATTGTCTTTGTTATTGTCGTTATCGCTGCTACTGTTGTTATTGTTTATGTTATTGTCGTTATCGAACATTGTTATGCTGTCCTCCTGTAAAATTTCATCGGGAGGACACACATGCACAAGGCAGATGGCATTATCGCCAACATAGCGCGCCCTCCCTTTCTTAACTAAGCCTTTAGCTCTTTTAGGATAGGTCGTGCCTATGATATTGCCCTGTTCGTCAACGACGGTTACGTTTTTTTCCATGGGTGTCTTCCCCTCCGCATCAACGATTTATAACAAGTGCGCCCTATGGTTTTTTGTTATGAGTGCCTTCTCCTGCGCACAGTTATACATGTGTATATATTTAATTTTAAAACAACACTAAAGGAGCCTCAAAGCACCTCTATAGTATTTTTACATATTTTACCCCAGATGTCAAGTAGCAGTCCTTAAAAATCACATACCGCGCTGCTGTAAATCTATCAAAAGGCCACCGCCAACTGATAGGATAGCAGCTATTGCATCTGCATGGAGCATATCGGACACATACGGAAGAATCTCACGCGCCACCGGAACCCCAAAAAACGCCATAATGGTAAGCGTAAATATGTATAATAAATGGAGTGTGACTGCCCTCAGGCATGCCATAGTTACCGACGCCGACATTTTAGTAAGGCGGGGCGGGCGCCGTATTGCATAAATCAGTTTTTTCATTTTTTCCACAACGATAACATCTCCCTGCAAACGTACACAATTAATAATTATTCATTCAATTTTATGATGTATAATTAACGGTATGAGTAACTACACGTAATTATAATAATATAACATATTTTATATTATACACACACAATATATTGTGGTCAACAAACAATATATTCCTAATATATATGATAAGTTGTAATGATATGTATTAATAATTCGCATATAATAAATTTAACATGCTCTTAAAAATAAGTATTATTATGTCACATGCAATCTCAACATAAACTATCATTTTGCACAAAAATTGCAAATTATTATATTAGATAAAAATATTTTCACGCATTTTTGCATAATAATACACATTTGTGCATATATTTCTACATATTCGCCACAATTAGTTATTATGGACATAATTACATCATGATTCTTAATCATTTTCTTAATTTTCAGTATACTCATACTTTGTTACAATATTGGCAACATATTTACATTGGAGGACCAGACATGATCATCACCTCATCCGACCTGCTCCCTTAGGTGAGCAAATTATCGAAACAAGGCTTCATCATTTATCTCCCTTCTCTCTCCTCTATATCCTCACTAAACGTCCGGCAGACGACGGGTGCGGGCATATATACTCTGTGAGGGTATTTGCAGACTGTGGCGACGCTCATGACCATGCCTCTGTATGTGACATAACGAGGAACGAGCATTTGGCTCGCAGATTTTTCTCCTTGTTATGTGATGGACAAGTTACCCCTTGTACCCTTTTGGAAATTGCAGAGGATTATGCTGTGCTTTGTTCATGCTGAAGTCGGGTAACTGCCCCTTTGGCTTACATATACCGGAAAATCCTTTTAAAACATAAAATAATTATAAGAACCCCGGTATAAACTGGCGTATGAACACCCCGATGCGACGGTTTTAGATATTGACGCACGGTTTACATCATGATATACAGTAGTGCTGCCCATATGACCGTCGTTTAGGGCGGAGCTTGTATATTATATTTAGAATTTAACATCGGGGTGTGCCAAAGTCTGGTATAATACTTGGTTTTAAAAAGTTGACACATTAAGCATAATCAATATAGACACCTTTCTAACTATATGGTAGCAACCGTATCCAAAACAGCTCACAATATCCGAGCTGTTTTTTTTGCCCTCAAACTATTTTATTTCGATATGTTCCTAAAAATCACCCAACACGATATTGAGTCTGGCATATTAACACAGAACTCACAATACAAGACATCCTGATGAGTTTCAACCTCACAAGAAAATCTTTCTCACATGCGGTTTATAATAAACAAAAAAATCCTCATATCGCTAATAAGTAAAGCAACATACTTATAACAAAAAAATTCTATCTGTAAAATAACTGAAAACTACTTGCAATTTCCGAGTAAATATCTTATAATGAATACCGCGCCGCGTTATCAAGACTAAATATGCGCAAAAGAACAGTTAATACTTTATAAATTGATTTAGCTAATTTAATTTTTAACACAATAATACTTTAAAGCACCGGGGTGTGGCTCAGTTTGGTAGAGCGCTTGGTTCGGGACCAAGAGGCCGCTGGTTCGAATCCAGTCACTCCGATTTTAAAACGCCGACATTTATTTATGTGTCGGCGTTTTTTTGTTACTCTTAAATCCGAAATAAAAATTGCTATCGCTTGTGTGTAATGTTATACTATAAACACGATAAAACTTAAAAATCACGGAAAAAACGCTGAAAGTGATGGTTACACTCATATGAAAGCTGATACTATTCCGCGTCCCGAATATCCGCGTCCGCAGTTTGTGCGCGAATCATGGATAAATCTCAACGGAGTTTGGGACTTTGAAATAGACAACGGAAAAAGCGGCGCCGAGCGCGGCCTCATTGAGGCCCCCTCCCTCTCGGGTAAAATAACAGTCCCTTTTTGCCCCGAAAGCAAGCTATCCGGCGTTGGAATCACTGATTTTATGGAATGCGTCTGGTATAAGCGCACATTTACTGTACCGAATGAATGGCTGCGCCCGGGCAGAGTTACATACCTTCACATCGGCGCCTGCGACTGGCGCACAACAGTCTGGATTAACGGTCAGCTCGTCGGGGAGCACATAGGCGGTTACTCATCGTTTTATTTTGACATAACCCCGCACCTAAAAACCGGTGAAAACATAGTCACAATTAAGGTTCTTGACGAACTCCGCCGCGAAAATCAAGCCGGCGGCAAGCAGAGCAAACGCTATCACTCCCACGGATGCTCATACATGCGCACAACGGGCATCTGGCAGACAGTATGGCTTGAAAACGTACCCGCATCGCACATTATTAATATAAAACTCACGCCAAATCTCTCGCGTAGCTCACTTTTCATAGAAGCTGAATGCTCGCCTAATACCGACGGGCTTCTCATCACCGCTAAAGCATCGCTTGACGGGCGCATATGCGGTGAAACATCTACAAAAGTCACAGGACGCTATGCGATAATGGAGCTGCCGCTTGATGATGTCCGCTTGTGGGAGCCGGGCTCCCCCGTTCTTTATGACCTTTTACTTACGCTTGATGGTGGCGCGCATGAAGCAGACACCGTAAAAAGCTATTTCGGCATGCGGGAAGTCTCTTACCGTGACGGCAGATTCCTTCTAAACGGTAAAACTATTTTTCTAAGGCTGATTTTAGACCAGGGTTTTTACCCCGACGGAATTTATACGGCGCCGTCAGACGAGGAGCTTCGCGCTGATATTATCCGCTCGCTTGATATGGGCTTCAACGGCGCTCGTTTACACCAGAAAGCATTTGAGCCGCGCTTCCTTTACCACTGCGATGTGCTCGGATATCTCGTCTGGGGCGAATACGGCGACTGGGGGCTTGACATATCGCGCGCCGACGCGTGGGGCGCTATTTTACCGGAATGGCTTGACATCCTGCGCCGCGACTTCAGCCACCCATCCATTGTCGGCTGGTGCCCGCTCAACGAAACGCAACAGAATCAGGACCCCAGACTTGTTCATATGTTATGCTCCATAACACGTGCAGTTGACGGAACACGCCCTGTCATTGATACATCAGGCTGGCATCACGTTTCCGGAGCCGGCGATATAATCGACGCTCATGATTATGAGCAAAACCCGGAGATTTTCGCCGAAAGATATGGCACAGCAAGCCCTGTGACATTTGTAAGCGAATACGGCGGCATCTGGTGGAGCGATACAGATACCGACGGCTGGGGTTACGGCAGCCGCCCTGAGAATAAAGAAGCGGCTATCGAACGCTACCGAGCACTTACAACAGCCCTTCTTTCATCACCGAAGATTGCGGGCTTCTGTTACACACAGCTCACCGACGTAGAACAGGAGAAAAACGGGCTTTACACATACGACAGGCGCTCGAAGTTTGACCCTGCTATTATACGCGAAATCAACACAAAGAAAGCCGCAATTGAGCTGGCTGCTGCTGACTGACCGTAAAACGGACGGCAGAATTGCATGCAATTTATTACACAAAAAAGTCGAGCTTATCCGCTCGACTTTTTTACTATGCGTTTATATACTCATTTATTGTGCTTATGCACGCCAGAGACCGTGGAGGTTGCAGTATTCGTATACGTAAACAAGTTCGTCGCCTTCGCTGAGAACGAAGGTAGCCTTCGGCTCATCACCGGGCTTTAAGTATTTAATCTGAACGCCCTGCTTCGTTTCAGCCGCTATAAACTGGATGTAATGCTCCTCCGTCATCGGATGTACAACGCTTCCGATTACAACATTTACCGTATTACCTTCAACGGAAACGGCGGGAACATGCTTTTCAACTGCACCGTCAGTCGTATTTGCTACAAGCTCCTGCATCTTCTCACCGCAGCAAACGACCGGTACGCCTGATGAAACATTAAACATAATAATGTTTCCGCAGTGATTGCACCTATAAAACTTCACCTTCATAACTTTCGCCTCGTTTTTCATAAAATTTATTTTAAATTTCTCTTAGCTCAAAATCAGATGCCGGATGCTTGCATATCGGGCATACAAAATCCGGCGGAAGCTCCTCGCCTTCATAGACATAACCGCATATCTTGCAGACCCAAACTTTGCGCTTCGGAGCGTTGGGCGCTGTAGGCGCGGCATTTGCTTTTTTCGGTTTTATATTGTCATAGTAGTATGTGTATGTCAAGGCGGGCTCATCCGAGAGAACTTTTGCTTCTGTGACATCTGCAATGAAAATCGAATGAGTGCCGCAGTCGACAACTGATATTACCTTGCCTGATATAAATGCATTTGTGTGCTCTGGCACATAAGCGATTCCGTTTGCGCCGCGCGGTGCATTATCATATCCGGCAAATTTATCCTTGTCTCTGCTGCTGCAGAAGCCGAAATTCTCAAATACTGAGAAAGGTGTGCTCTCGGTTAAAACCGATACTGTAAACTCGCCCGTCGCCATGATAGCTTCATGCGTATAGTTATCCTTATTCACCGCTATTGAAACACGAATCGGCGTCGCTGTGATCTGCTCAAGTGTATTTATAATGCAGCCACAGTCGCGGCCGGCGCTGTCCTTTGCGGAAAGAACGAAAAGCCCGTAGCTTATGTTAAAAAGTGCATTTCCCTGAACCTCGCCGGCAGCCGTCGGTGCCGAAGCAGTCTTCTTTTTTGCTGTCTCCGGTATTGTAGCGGCTATTGCATCAGCGAGAGCGTCAAGCTCTTTTTCCTGATCGTCGGCAAGCGCTGATTTTATGCGGACAGTTTCATTTATGACGCGGAAATTGAGCGGCGCTAAAATTTCGCGCATGAGCTTTCCTGATTGCGGCGCCCATGAGCCGTTTTCAATGAAAGCAACGGTGCGGTTTTTAAGCGCGTGCGCTTCAATGTCGCGCAAAAGAGCGTCCATTGTTACAAACACGCCGGCGTTATATGTTGACGAAGCAAATACAAGATGGCTGTATCGGAAAGCGGCGGAGACGATATCAGATGCCGGCTTGACCGACACATCATACATCTCGACTTTTACGCCGCGCTCGAAAAGCTTGCGCGAGAGTATCTCCGCTGCGTTTTCGGTGTTCCCGTATATTGATGCGTACGCAAGCATAACACCGTATTCTTCCGGTGTATATGTGCTCCACTTCTGATACTTATCGATGTAAGACTCAATATCACGGCGCCATACGAACCCGTGAAGCGGGCATATCATATCGACCTTTACAGATGCAACCTTTTTTAAAAGCGACTGCACCTGCGGGCCGTATTTGCCGACGATGTTAGCATAATATCTGCGCGCTTCATCAAGGTAGTCGCGCATGAAGTCAACTTCATCTGCGAAAAGGGCGCCGTTCAGAGCACCGAATGAGCCAAAAGCGTCAGCCGAGAAAAGCACTCTGTCCGTTTCATCATATGTAACTATGACCTCAGGCCAGTGCACCATTGGCGCTGTGAAAAATCTCAGCTTGTGGTGTCCTGTTTCAAGAATGGAATCATCGGTAACGATGAGCCTGTTTTTAAAACTATCGGCGCCGTAAAACTGGTTTATCATGTTCGACGCCATTGCACTGCATACAACCGTTACGTTCGGGTACCGCAGAACAAGCTCTGCAAGCGTCGCCGAGTGGTCCGGTTCCATATGATGGACGACAACATAATCGAGCGTGCGTCCATTCAGCTCATACTCAAGGTTTTCAAAGAAAACCCGACCGACAGCTTTATCAACTGTATCGAAAAGGACAGTTTTTTCATCTTTTAAGATGTAGGAGTTATATGAGACACCGTCCGGCACCGAATATACGCCTTCAAACATGGCAAGGCGCCTGTCGTTTGCCCCCACCCACACAAGACTGTCATTTATTTTTCTTGTATTATGCATAATCAGTCATTTCCTTTCCGTTTCCGTCACTTTTAATATTCTTTGTATTTTAACTCAAAAACAGAGAATAATTGCTATTTTTCTTTATAGTACAGCATGCAGTGGCAAAAACCTTCAAAGTTCGGATCAGCTATCTGATCGCGGAACTCCTTGCACATGCACTTATTCTCCGGAATTATCTCCCGGCGGCAGGGGCAATAGCCATTCTTTTTCTTCAGCCCTTCTTTTATCGCGGCCACGATTTCCGGGTTATCGTTTAATCTGATTTTCATAATACGAAGTCTCCTTTGCGCACTCAGCGCTTACGTAATAACATTATATCACTGCATTATAAGCTTTTCAACATAAAGCGTGCCTATGTCACATTCAAAAAACAGCCTTGTGTGACATAGTCGCACAGGGCTGCTATATAATGCAAGAGACTCAGTATATAAAATATTAACCCAATCATATATGTTTTTCATAATAAAATAAAAGATATGGCAAGATAAGCGGCAAGGAGGGCTGCATTTACAGCGAGGAATATGCCCATATAACGCCCGCGGCCGGCTGAATCGGACGCGCAGTAAAGCCTATACGAGATAAGGCTTGCCATTGACGCAATCGGCGTGCCGACGCCGCCTATGTTTACGCCTGCTAAAAGAAGCCCCGCTTTATCTGTAAATGATGCCAGCATTGTTGTTGCGGGGACATTGCTTGTAACTTGAGACAAAAGCGCCGAAACTAAAATCTCCCGCCCATCTAAAACCGAGCGAACAGCCTTCTCAACTGCCGGCACACGTGAAAGATTGCCCGTGAAAATGAAAAAGCACACAAACGTAAGAAGGAGCACGTAGTCAATATCGCAGAATATTGCCCTGTCAGTAAATATAACAGCAACAACCGTTATAATAAAGCAAATCCAGTATTGGATGACACCGAAAACTGATAAAACGGCAAGTATAAATAAAAGCCCGTATATAATTGTCTTCCCTTTCGCCCCGCCATCCATCACCGTGCCATCTGGATTATCTCCCGCACCGGCGTTATCCGCTGCCACCACCGTGAGCTTATCGCGCCCGATGAAAAAGATTATGGGGAGAAGAAGTATAACTCCGACGCCGGCAATCGGCAAGGAAGCTTTAAAGAATTCGCCCGGCGTCATATTATAGTAGGTATATATGAAAAGGTTCTGAGGGTTACCGACAGGTGTCGCCACGCTTCCGATGTTCGCTGCCGCTGTCATCTCGACAACTGTCAAAATTGTGTCACGCCGTCTGCAGTCACGCATTGTTGATATAGCAAGCGGCACAAATGTTATAAGCGCAACATCGTTTGTGATGAGCATTGAGGAAAAAAAGCAGGCTGACGTCATAATTATGGCAAACAAGCGCACGTTTTTTTGCGCTGTGCGCTAAAGCATCAGATAAACGCCCCAGAATTCCCACCCTACACAGCCCAGCAACGACAGCCATCAGGCAAAATAGAAGCGACAGCACCGATGGATGCAGATATGAGATGTATTCTGCATCGGGCGGCGTAAAAAACATAGATATTGCGGCAAGAGCTGCCGCTGTGAGAAGAAGCGGCTCTTTTATGAGCGACGCTAACACTCTTTTAATATGCTTTTTCATTTTTTCTGACCATTTCTTTTCTTGCGACACACAACGAACACATATAATTTGATAAACACTTCTCTTTTTTGTGCGTGTCTTTATGCGTGTCGCTTTTTTCTCCGTGAAAAAGCCAAGCCTTCATACGCGAAGGCTCGGCTTTTTGCTTTAAAAGTGCTGTTTTTGTACTGTTTAATTATGCTTTTCTTTGCGTTAATTATTCTTAACGGTGACATCAAGTACGGGTCTTGCTATCACAATGCCGTTTGCGGCAAGCGTTTCGGAAATTTTGCGAAGAAGGTCAAACTTGAGCGAGAGAAAATGCTCTCTTTTACACCAAACGCGATACTCAATTGTTAAATATCCCGCTCCGTAGCCGACAACAGCGACAAAAGGCTCTGATATGTCGGTCAGTATTCGTTCATCTTCCGATATGCACCCTTTCAGAAGGGAAAACACAACATCAAGGTCACTGTCTTGTGCGACATTGAAATTAATGTCAATGCGCCTTGTCGCCTCGGCAGTTGCATTTATGATTGTCGCATTTGAAATTGTGCTGTTCGGTATGACAATACGGCGGTTATCCGGCGTTATTAGTGTCGTATAGAAAATGCTGATTTCTTTTACCGTTCCCTGATTTGTGCCGTCGTCAATAAAGTCACCGATTGAAAACGGCTTGAACATCAGTATAATAACGCCGCCTGCGAAGTTTGAAAAACCTCCCTGAAGCGCAAGGCCGACGGTCAGTCCGGCAGAACCGAGAAGCGTCAGAAGTGACGTCATCGGAAGGCCAAGGATTGACGCTATCGTCAGAATCAGGACAAAATTGAGAAGGAAAGACAAAAGGCTTGAGATAAAGCTCTGTGCGGTAGGATGCGAGTTTTTAAGCCTGTCAAGGTGCATCAGCCATTTTCGCAAAATCTTTATGATTTGCCGCCCGATAATATAGACAATAATGGCTCCAACAAGCCTTGTCACTATTGATACCGCGTATTCTGATGCAAGCTCACCTAACCTGCTGAGAGCTTCGTCAAGCATTATAGGAAATTCCTCCGGTATATTAGTCGTGATCACCACGTATGACACCACGGCGTATTTTACCGCTTATTGTTTTCGGCAGCTCGTCTACAAACTCAACGATGCGCGGATATTTATAAGGTGCTGTATGCTCCTTGACGTAGTTCTGAATTTCAGTCTTTAGTTCTTCTGTTCCGACAGTACCCTTTGTCAGCACGATTGTCGCTTTGATAATGTTGCCGCGTATCTCATCCTTTACGCCGGTGACAGCAACTTCAAGCACATACGGAAGCTCCATTATGACGCTTTCAATCTCAAACGGGCCGATTCTGTAACCGGACGATTTGATGAGGTCATCAGTGCGGCCGACATAGAAGTAATAGCCATCCTCATCGCGCCATGCTGTGTCGCCTGTGTGGTATATGCCGTCGTGCCATGCTTCTTTCGTGCGCTTTTCGTCAAGGTAATATCCTGTGAAAAGACCAATCGGAACCTGACGATCTGTGCGGATTACAATTTCGCCGATTTCACCGACGGCAACAGACTTACCGTCAGGATCAACTATATCAACGTCATACTGCGGATTCGGACGCCCCATGGAGCCAACTTTAATCTTCGAGCCGACTAAGTTGCCGACAACAAGCGTTGTCTCCGTCTGGCCAAAGCCCTCCATCAGGCGCACGCCCGTCGCCTCAAGGAAGCGGTTGAATACTTCGGGGTTGAGCGCTTCGCCGGCAACCGTCGCGTACTCAAGCGATGACAAATCATACGCTGACATATCCTCGCGGATCATGAAGCGGTATATTGTCGGCGGTGCGCAGAATGTTGTTATGCGGTATTTCTCAATTACAGATAGAATATCTTCGGCATGGAAACGGTCAAAATCGTATACGAATACAGTTGTCTCACAAAGCCACTGACCGTAGAGTTTGCCCCAGGCCGCTTTGCCCCAGCCTGTATCTGATATCGTTAAGTGTATACCATTTGGATTGACGTTATGCCAGTATCTTGCTGTTATATAATGACCGAGAGGATAAAGGTAATTATGGACTGCTATCTTTGGGTAGCCGGTCGTACCGGAGGTAAAGTACATCAGCATCATATCCTCGCCGCACGCTGTGTCTGCTGTGCGCGGGAACTCGGCTGAATACTTTCCGGATGCGACTTCAGCGTCAAAATCAAGCCAGCCTTCGGGTGTCGGTGACTCGCCGCCTGCTGCAATGCAGAATTTCACCGTCGGAGACTCAGGTAACGCATCTTTTATATGCCCCGGAACGCCATCGTCGCGTGTTGCAATGACAGCGCTTACTCCGGCTGCGTTGAAGCGATAGACATAGTCTTTCTTCATGAGCTGCGTCGTTGCAGG
>LFTK01000062.1:0-243 GCA_001513385.1 Clostridiales bacterium DTU064 | reverse complement strand
ATGGCAACAGCACCAATCTTATGTAAAGCGCAAATTGTAACCCAGAACTGATAGTGACGACGTAAAACGAGCATTACGCGGTCGCCCTTGCGTATGCCGAGAGAATAAAGGTAGTTAGCTGCTATGTTAATATCGCGGTTGAGTTCAGCGAAGGTTACCTTTTTCTCATTTTTATGCCGGTCAAGATGTATTAGCGCGAGCTTATCAGGCTTTGATTTTGCAAGCGCTTCGACAACATCATAA
>LFTK01000006.1 GCA_001513385.1 Clostridiales bacterium DTU064 | reverse complement strand
CAGGAGAAACGCCATGCTTTTTGTTGAGAGAGAAAAATCAAGGACAATCAAGGAAGTAAAAAGAGTCGATAATGCTCTTTATCTTTACTCCGACCTTGCAACTCATCGCATAATTCCCTACACAGAGAAAAGTATAAGGCTGAGTTATACGTACGGCGATACTTTTTCTCAAAAAGTAAAACCGGGCGTCATAGCGACGCCGAACGCCGCGTGGGACTATACCGAAAATGAAGATGAGATTATTGTAAAAACAAGCGCCGTAACAGTAAAAATCAACCGTAAAACTGCATGTTATAAGTACTATTCAAACTCCGGCAAGCATTTTTTAAGTGAGGCTGATATCGAGAGCAGAGAGCTTGAAGCATTTAAAAAGACAATCCTTTCTGATGAAAATCAAAATGTTGAAAAAATACGCACGGCTGACGGCGAGAAAACTATTGTCAAAGAAGCGCAGCTTGTTGAAACAGGCACAGCCTATCACACAAGGCTTAAACTTTTGTTTGACGGCAAGGAAGAAATATACGGGCTCGGTCAGCATGAAGAGGGTTATGGCTCGCTGCGTGGCAAAAAAGTATACTGCCATCAGGCGAACAGGAAAATAGCAATGCCACTTCTTGTGTCAAACAAAGGCTATGGCCTTTTGATTGACACATACAGCCCTTATATTTTCAACGATATTGACTTTGAAACATATATTTACACCGAAGCCGATGATGAGATGGACTTCTACTTCATCGGTGGCGACGATATGTCCGATGTCATTCGGGAGTACCGCAAATTAACGGGCAAAGCCGCCATGCTCCCGAAGTGGGCGTTCGGCTATATGCAGTCAAAAGAAAGGTTTGAGTCACGAGAGGAAATTGAGCGGGTTGCTGCTGAATATCGCAGACGTAACATAGGCATCGACTGTCTGATACAAGACTGGATGTCGTGGGAATATTCTAAATGGGGCGAGAAGAAGTTTGATAAATCTCGTTTCCCTGATCCCACCGCGATGATTGATAATCTGCACCGTCAGAATTATCACTACATGATCTCAATCTGGCCTCAGATGACAAAGCCCACAGACAACTACAAAGAACACAGCGAAAAAGGATACATTCTTCCAGCATCCGACCTATATAATCCTTTTATTGAGGAGTCAAGAAAGCTATACTGGAAGCAGGCAAGCGAAGGGTTATTTAAACATGGCGTTGACGCGTGGTGGTGCGATAGCAGCGAGCCGTTTACACCTGAATGGAACCGCCAGACCCGCCCTGACCCCGGTGTAAACTTCGTGGAATATCAAAGGGAATCCGCTCTGCGATTTGACGCCACAATGACAAACGCTTACGGCCTTTATCATGCGATGGGTATGTATGAAGGTCAAAGAAGCGAGTGCGATGATAAGCGTGTGACAAACCTGACACGCAGCGCTTACACCGGAGCGCAGCGCTACGGCACTATTTTATGGAGCGGTGATATTGCCGCCACGTGGGACACTCTAAAACGCCAGATTGCAGCAGGACTTGGCTTCTGCGCGGCCGGTCATCCGTACTGGACTGTTGACATCGGCGGTTTCTTCGTACGGCACGGCAAGATGTGGTACTGGAAGGGCGACTACGACCGTGCGAACGAAGATTTAGGCTATCGCGAACTGTTTGTCAGGTGGCACCAGTGGGGCAGCTTTCTGCCGATTTTCAGAGGTCACGGCACAGACTTCAAC
>LFTK01000039.1 GCA_001513385.1 Clostridiales bacterium DTU064 | reverse complement strand
CAAGCTGACGTAAATCCTCGATTGAATAAATATCGTGGTGCGGCGCCGGGGAGATAGCGTCGGTGCCCTCCGGTATCATCCTTGCACGTGATACATCGCTTGTTATCTTTGATCCGGGCAAATGGCCACCGATTCCGGGCTTAGCGCCCTGCCCCATCTTTATTTCAATTGCGGCTCCCGCCTCAAGGTAAGCCTTATGAACGCCAAAACGTCCTGATGCAACCTGTACTATCGTGTTCGCACCGTATTTATAAAAGTCCTGATGAAGACCACCCTCGCCTGTGTTATATAAAATACCAAGCTCCTCTGCCGCGCGCGCAAGGCTTTCATGAGCGTTATAGCTGATTGAGCCGTACGACATTGCCGAAAACATCATCGGCATTGAAAGTTCAAGCTGCGGCTCTGTTTCGGGAATAATGCGCCCGTCCGGCGTTCGCTTTATTGGTGTATTTTTCTTTCCGAGAAAAACGCGCGTCTCCATAGGCTCACGCAGCGGGTCAATCGACGGGTTTGTAACCTGTGATGCGTTTATCAGTATCTTATCAAAGTAAACGGGCATATCTTCGGGGTTGCCCATTGAAGAAAGGAGCACGCCGCCGCTGTCCGCCTGTTTATATATCTCACGTATAAGACTTTCGCGCCAGTTTGCGTTTGCCCGCATTTTGTTTTCGCTTTCGCGTATAGCAAGCGCACGTGTCGGGCAAAGTGTAACACATCGCTGGCAGTTAACACACTTTGCTTCATCTGCTAACATTAAATTAAGTTCAGGGTCATATGAATGAACACCATTCGCACACTGTCGCTCACAAACACGGCATTTGATGCAGCGTGCAGGGTCTCTTAAAACATCAAATAAAGGTAAAACATAATTTATAGACATAATTACTTATCCTCGCAATTCAGACGGACTATGATTGGCTGCCCGCCGGCTGGTGACCATATATTGTCGATATCAGGCGCCATTTTACGTATAGCGCATTCCTCGCTTGCGACATAGAATGTATTATCTTTCTCTGCCACAACCATTGAGCGGAGCTTTAATCGGTCATTCAGTGCCATCATGCCGCCATCAAAGCCTACAATAATTGAAAATGGACCTGTTATGAGAAGGCTTGGGAACATACAACGGAAATATAAAAAGAGTTTTTCCTCGTCCTCCGTCTTTTTCGCAATTGTGCTCCAGAACGGGGCGGCAATTATTGAAGAAACCTCATCAAGCGTAAGACCGCGTTTTCTCACAAGATAGTCAATTATATATGTAATGACCTCGGTATCTGTCTGCAAAGTACAGCGGTACCCGAACATCTCGATAAATCGCCTATTAGCGTCGTAAGAGGATATCTCACCGTTGTGGACGACGGAATACTCGAGCAGAGCAAACGGGTGTGACCCTCCCCACCATCCGGGTGTGTTCGTCGGATAACGACCATGCGCAGTCCACGAATAGCCCTCATATTCATCAAGGCAAAAGAATCTGCCGACGTCCTCCGGATAACCGACAGCTTTAAAGACGCCCATATTTTTACCGCTTGAAAAGACATATGCGCCTTCAATGGTTGAATTTATGCGAATGACGGCTCGGGCGACATACTCCTTCTCATCAAGCTGGCTGTCGGCGAGCTTATTATGATCCGGCGCAACAAAGTAACGCCATATAAGCGGCACATCTTTTATTGAGTCAACTTTCCTTGTAGGTATCTTCGATAGGTTAACTATTTCAAACTTGCTGTCAAGATATTTTTCACACTCTTCTTTCGCACTTGTATTGTCATAGAATACATGCAGCGCATATAATTCCTTATACTGATTATATATACCATACCCCGCAAAGCCGCCACCGAGTCCGTTTGAGCGGTCGTGCATGACGGTCATAGCGTCGACGATGACATCACCGGTAAAGTTTTTGCCATCTTTAGAGAAGATTCCTGCAATTGCGCACCCTGATGGGATACGTACCTGTCCTTCTTTCAGCATTGTTTTCTTCCTTTTATATGTATAAAATGTTCACAAAATAAATAATCATATACCTTGTATATATCTAATTTTCTCGATATACCAATATTAATTATATGATCGTCGGTAGCGTTAGTTGTATTATATATTCATAAACACTTTTTGTCAATATAAATTTACTTTTTTTTGAAATGCATATTGACAAAATGATTCTTGCAGATTATAATATGTATTGACAAGATTAATCTTGTGCTATATAATATTAAAAAGTTTGGGCAATGGCGCCTATATGGTCGCTATTGCCCTTATTTATTAATCAGGAGGCTGACTTTTATGACGAACATTCCCGAAATATTTGGCAGTCATGTTTTCGATGACAGTGTCATGCGCGCTCATCTTCCTAAGGAAATCTATAAACAGTTAAAGAAAACAATTGATGAAGGCACTGAGCTTAACATTGAGGTCGCCAATGTCGTCGCATCTGCAATGAAAGACTGGGCCGTCTCGCTCGGAGCTACACATTATACACACTGGTTTCAGCCGATGACCGGCATCACAGCCGAAAAACACGACAGCTTCATTTCCCCCACATCTGACGGCAAGGTCATTTTGGAGTTTTCAGGCAAAGAGCTCGTAAAGGGCGAACCGGATGCGTCAAGCTTTCCGTCCGGCGGTCTGCGCACAACATTTGAGGCGCGCGGATACACAGCATGGGATCCAACATCATATGCTTTTGTTAAAGGAACGACACTGTGCATACCAACTGCATTTTGTTCCTACGACGGCAAAGCACTCGACAAGAAAACACCCCTTCTGCGCTCGCTTGAAGCGCTTAACCGTCAGGCGCTCAGAATACTTAGACTGTTCGGTCAGACCGACGTTAAATGCGTAAAAGCATATGTCGGAGTTGAGCAGGAATACTTCCTTATCGACGAGAAAGTATATCAGAAGCGCAAAGACCTTATATTCACCGGCAGAACTCTGTTTGGTGCAAAGTCTCCCAAAGGACAGGAGCTTGATGATCATTACTTCGGTTCAATCAAGCCACGCGTAGCTGCGTTCATGAAGGAGCTGAACGAAGAGCTCTGGAAGCTCGGAATTTTAGCAAAAACCGAACATAACGAAGTTGCGCCCGCACAGCATGAAATTGCATCTATATATACTGTGGTAAACATCGCAACAGACCACAACCAGCTTATTATGGAGATGCTACAGCGTATCGCGCAGCGGCATGGGCTTGTATGCCTGCTCCATGAAAAGCCGTTTGCCGGCGTAAACGGCTCCGGTAAACACAACAACTGGTCGCTTAACACAGATACGGGTATCAACCTGCTCACGCCAGGTGATACTCCACATGAAAACGCGCAGTTCTTGCTCTTCCTCTGCGCCGTAATTCAAGCTGTCGATGAATATCAGGATCTTATTCGTCTTTCAGTTGCTACTGCCGGCAACGACCATCGCCTTGGCGCAAACGAAGCACCGCCTGCTATCATATCTATATTCCTTGGTGATGAGCTGACAGCTGTCCTTGATGCAATCGAAAATGACACTCCTTACAAGCATCAGGAAAAGACTCAGCTTCGCCTCGGTGTCGACGTTTTGCCACCGCTTCCGAGAGATACTACTGATAGAAACCGCACGTCCCCATTTGCTTTCACCGGAAATAAATTTGAGTTCCGCATGGTTGGCTCTTCAAACTCAATTGCATGCGCCAACATCATGCTCAACGCTGCCATTGCTGATGTGCTTTCAAGATATGCTGACCGCTTAGAGGGCGTGTCTGACTTTAATACCGAACTTCACAACCTCATTCGTGAGACGATTAAAGCTCACAAGCGCATTATATTCAATGGCAACGGTTACGACGAGAAATGGGTTGAGGAAGCAACAAAGGTACGCGGTCTTTTGAACCTTAAGACAACACCGGACTGCCTGCCTTACCTCATCTCTGAGAAAAATGTGAGCATGCTTACTCGTCAAAAAGTATATACAAAAGAAGAGCTTCACTCGCGTTACGAGATTCTCCTTGAAAACTACTGCAAGACAATAAACATTGAAGCTCTTACAATGATCGATATGGCGCGCAAAGAAATTCTCCCTGCTGTGACAGCATATATAAATGAGCTTGCTTCAACGGCAGCCGCTAAAAAAGCTCTTTGCGACTCAATAAGCTGCTCATATGAAGAAAAACTCGTCAAACACCTTTCAGCTTTAGTTGATATTATCGACATGCGCACAAACGAACTTGAAAATATACTTATCAAAGTTAAGGAATCCTCCAACATGAGCGAACTCTCCTGCGCTTTCCGTGATGAGGTTCTTCCTGCAATGCAGGCATTGCGCATCGCTGCCGATGAAGCTGAAAGCGTAACTGCCGAAAAATTTTGGCCGTATCCTACGTACGGGGACTTGCTTTTTAGCGTAAGATAGTATATAATATTAAAAAATTTTATCCGACTTATTGGCGGATAATACAATTACTTGTCAATATACCAATATAGCGTTGACCGGGAGAAGTACCGGTGGGGGTTAGCGACCAGAGAGTACGGATTAGGTGAGAGCCGTGCCGCGAAGCCACCGGG
>LFTK01000041.1:7894-23076 GCA_001513385.1 Clostridiales bacterium DTU064 | reverse complement strand
TTTTACCGTGGTCAACGTGGCCGATTGTGCCTATATTGACATGCGGTTTGGTTCTTTCGAATTTTTGCTTTGCCATGGTGGTTTTGTCCCTCCTGATTTTTAGTTAATATTTTAATTATTTTTTCTGTTTCTTTTCTCGTTCTCGTTACTTTCGAGTTGATATAATTTCATCTGAAATTGATTTTGGAACTTCTGCGAAGTGATCTGGCTCCATTGTATATACGGCACGCCCCTGCGAGCATGAGCGCAGAGCTGTAGCATATCCGAACATTGATGCAAGCGGCACCATCGCTGTTATTTGCTGGGCTGACGGTGTTGCTTCTATATTAACTATCTGTCCGCGACGGCTGTTGATATCACCGATAATATCGCCAAGATATTCGTCAGGTGTTGTAACAACAACCTTCATTATAGGCTCTGTTAAGACAGGGTCAGCTTTCTTCATGGCTTCCTTGAAAGCAATAGATGAGCATATCTTGAATGCCATGTCGGAGCTGTCAACTTCGTGATACGAACCGTCAATAAGCGTGACTTTAACATCAACGACAGGATAACCTGCAAGCGTACCCGCCTGCATAGCGCTGCGTATACCTTCTTCGACTGACTTGATATATTCCTTCGGTATAACACCGCCGGTCGTCACATCGACGAACTCAAAGCCCTTGCCTGGCTCGTTAGGTTCTATTGTAATCTTAACATGGCCGTATTGACCATGACCACCTGTCTGACGTGCGTACTTGTAATCTTCTGTTGCTGTACGGCGAATTGTTTCCCTGTACGCAACCTGCGGCTTGCCGACATTTGCCTCAACCTTAAACTCGCGAAGAAGCCTATCTACGATAATCTCAAGATAAAGCTCACCCATTCCAGCAATAATTGTCTGGCCCGTTTCATCGTCCGTATATGTGCGGAATGTGGGGTCCTCTTCTGCAAGCTTACTCAAGGCTATCATCATCTTGTCGGCACCGGCTTTTGTCTTAGGCTCAATGGCGACACGGATAACAGGATCCGGGAACTCCATTGATTCAAGTACAACTGGGTGTGATTCGTCACAGAAAGTATCGCCGGTCGTCGTATTCTTTGTTCCAATTATAGCTGCAATATCACCGGAATAACAGCAATCAATATCCTTTCGGTCATTGCTGTGCATCTGAAGAAGACGAGCAAAACGCTCTTTCACACGCTTGCTTGAGTTATATGCAATGCTACCAGAGTTTATCTTGCCCGAATATACTCGGAAGAAGCAAAGTTTTCCGACATACGGGTCAGTCACAATTTTAAATGCAAGCGCCGAAAAAGGTGCATTGTCGTCCGCCGGACGTTCTTCTTCTTCTCCGGTTTCCGGATTGATACCGCGGACTGGTGGAATATCAAGTGGAGATGGCAGATAGTCGACAATAGCATCAAGCAGCTTCTGCACACCTTTGTTCTTATAAGAAGAACCACAGGTAACAGGAACAATTTTATTTGCTATTGTCTCCTTGCGAATAGCTGCCTTAATTTCTTCCGTTGTAATATCTTCTTCGTTGCAGAACTTTTCAAAGAGAACATCGTCGGCCTCAGCAACAGCCTCGATCATCTTCGCACGATACTCCTCGGCAAGCTCACGCATGTCCTCCGGTATCGGCTCGACTCTCATATCCTTGCCAAGATCGTCGTAATACATTACGGCGTCCATATCGATAAGGTCGATGATTCCCTTGAAATCGCTCTCGCTTCCTATCGGCAACTGAATCGGAACAGGATTTGTCTTAAGACGCTCACGCATCATATCGATAACGTGATAGAAATTAGCACCGGTGATGTCCATCTTATTGATGTAAGCCAGGCGCGGTACGTTATACTTGCTTGCCTGATGCCATACCGTCTCCGATTGCGGTTCAACGCCGCCCTTAGCACAGAAAACTGTGACGGCACCATCAAGTACACGAAGCGAACGCTCAACCTCGACTGTAAAGTCTACGTGACCTGGAGTATCAATAATGTTTATTCTGTTCCGGCGCCAAAAACAAGTAGTCGCGGCGGATGTAATCGTTATGCCACGCTCCTGTTCCTGTTCCATCCAGTCCATTGTGGCTGCGCCCTCATGGACTTCGCCTAATTTGTGTGTTTCACCAGTATAAAATAGTATTCGCTCAGTCGTCGTCGTTTTTCCGGCGTCGATATGAGCCATGATACCAATGTTTCTCGTATTCTCGAGTGAATATTCCCTCGGCATACGGTTATGCTCCTTTCATAGGACGTACATGACCGGCTGCCGGCGGGATGCCGTGACCCTCCGTTTCACGCGGGCGCCCACGTGAAGCCCTTGTCAGTGTGAAAATTGCGTCGTCCTTTTTATTAATAACGATAGTGTGCAAAGGCTTTGTTTGCCTCCGCCATTTTGTGGGTGTCTTCTTTCTTCTTGAAAGCTCCGCCCATGCTATTCTTGGCGTCCATAATTTCTGCCGCCAATTTCGCCGCCATTCCCCGCTCGCTACGCATTCTTGCGTAATTAACGATCCAGCGGAGACCAAGTGTTTGACGGCGCTCAGCGCGGACATCTATCGGCACCTGATACGTGGATCCGCCTACACGGCGCGCCTTTACTTCAAGCAAAGGCATCACGTTGTCAAGAGCTTCCTCAAATACCTTGAGCGGGTTCTCGTTCATCTTTGCTTCTATTATAGCAAAAGCATCGTAAACGATCTTCTGCGCCACGCCTTTTTTGCCATCAAGCATCACTTTATTTATCAGTTTTGTTACAAGCTGCGAATTATAAAGCGGATCGGGCGTGACTTCCCTCTTGGAAATCTGACCTCTTCTTGGCACTATTCTTCCCTCCTTCATTATAATAATGTTATCACAGGTACTCGAAAAATATATTTTCCGCAAGTGTCATGCCGGTCAGACGCGTACATATGCATATATCAGATCTATATACATATAAACATTTCTGTTACTACGTTTCATCGGCAGAACACAGGCTTCTTTGGACAGAAAAAATAAATCCGTCCGATTTACTGAATTATCAGTAAATAATTATTTATTTTTCGGTTTTTTAGCGCCGTACTTTGAGCGCCCCTGGTTGCGGTTTGCTACGCCCTGTGCGTCAAGCGTACCACGGATAATGTGGTAACGTACGCCCGGGAGATCGCGAACACGGCCGCCGCGTATCAGAACAACCGAGTGTTCCTGCAAGTTATGACCGATACCCGGAATATAGACTGTTGTTTCAAGTCCATTTGTAAGACGGACTCTTGCAACCTTACGAAGAGCTGAGTTCGGCTTCTTCGGTGTCTTTGTCGTAACCTTTACGCATACGCCACGCATCTGAGGTGAGCTCTTGTAAACTGTGCGATTCTTCAGCGTGTTTATGCGCGTCTGGAGCATCGGTGCCTTCGACTTATGCGTCTTAGCCTTAGCCTTGCGTCCCTGTCTGACGAGCTGGTTAAAGGTTGGCATTTAATTCCTCCTTCTTTTCATAGTAACAAAAATGTTTATATACACGAGCAGCTTACGGCGCCGTAAGCCGCTGAGTATGCGAAATTAAATGTTAAATATTAAATATTGCGGTCATAAACGGCATAAAAAACATCTGACCGCAAATACGCAATCTACATTATAAAGCAAGCCTTATTTTTTGTCAAGGCGCATTATTTTCACCTCTAATATTCTGCACTTTGCACAATTGCAATACATAATATAGATTTGCCTTATTACATCAAGTTTAAACGTCAGAGCCCGAACGGGCTCTGACGTTCCCGCTTTGCTTTATATGTTGAGATTGCGGGAGTTGCTTTTACTCCTCGACGTCTGTATCATCATCGCTTGTATCAGCGTCTTCGTAATTATCGTCGTAACTTTCGTTTGTTTGTTCTTCTGAACTATTTTCGTCATCTGATGTGGTCCAGAAGTTTTTATTCAAGTCAGTTGCAACGCCATAACGGTCGTTATTATCATTCTTCTGGCCATTGTCAACATCATGGTGTGCACCTGCAAGCAGGTTAAGCATTGTGTCTGAGCTTGAGTCAGTACGCTCAATCTCAACATTGCGGTAACGCTCCATGCCCGTGCCTGCAGGAATGAGCTTACCTATGATGACGTTTTCTTTAAGTCCGAGCAGATGGTCAACCTTACCGTTTATCGCGGCCTCAGTCAGAACCTTCGTCGTTTCCTGGAACGACGCCGCAGACAGGAAGGAATCTGTCATAAGCGAAGCTTTGGTTATGCCGAGCAGTACAGGCGTGCATGTAGCTTCACGGAGTCCTATTTCACCTGCTGCAACGCGGCGACGTATTTCGGCGTTTTCGTCATCAAACTCGTTATGGCTGACGAGTGTACCCGTGAGAAGCGATGTGTCACCCGGGTCCTCCACCCTTGCCTTGCGAGTCATCTGACGTGTTATGACCTCGATATGCTTGTCGTTTATGTCAACTGACTGCATACGGTAAACCTTCTGTACCTCGCGGATAATATAGTCATATACCGCATCAAGGCCATTTATCCGTACGATGTCGTTCGGGTTCAGGTAACCTTCGGTCAGCGGCTGACCGCGAGTTACGCGGTCTCCATCAGATACAATAAGGTTCATGCCGAACGGGACGACATAAGACATAACTTCGCCGTCATCTGTTGTAATCATGACAGTATGCAGTTTCATATCCTCACTGATTGACACAACGCCATCATATTCTGTAACAACTGCCGG
Organism: Clostridiales bacterium DTU064; assembly: GCA_001513385.1. GTDB lineage: Bacteria > Bacillota > Clostridia > Oscillospirales > CAG-272 > DTU064. Next base: position 18,386 of record LFTK01000041.1, on the reverse strand, counting down.
CTTTTTAGGCTTGCGCGCCTCAAAGAGGTCTTCAACACGCGGCAGACCTTGTGTAATATCTGAACCGGCAACACCACCCGTGTGGAACGTTCTCATCGTGAGCTGCGTACCGGGCTCGCCGATAGACTGGGCAGCTATTATACCGACAGCCTCACCGACATTAACCGGCGTTCCAAACGCAAGGTCGGCACCATAGCACTTGGAGCAGACGCCATGTCTGGTATTACAGTGAAGCACCGAACGGACGTATACTCTGTCTATACCGCGAGATAAAATCTTCTTAACTTCATCTTCGCCTATCATCGTATCGTCCGGAACTATGACTTCGCCTGTCACAGGATCTTTAACATCGCCAATCGTATATCTTCCAAAGAGACGATCCTTGAGCGGCTCAATCATTTCTTCGCCATCCTTAATGTCGGACAGCCATATTCCCTTGCGTGAGCCGCAGTCTTCCTCGCGGATAATGACATCCTGTGCGACGTCGACAAGACGACGCGTCAGGTAACCGGAGTCAGCCGTACGAAGCGCCGTGTCTGAAAGTGACTTACGTGCACCACGGGCGGCCATGAAGTATTCAAGGATGTTAAGACCTTCACGGAAGTTTGATTTAATCGGAAGCTCCATCGTCTTACCGGTTGTTGAGAACATAAGTCCGCGCATACCGGCAAGCTGACGCATCTGCGTCATCGTACCACGAGCTCCGGAGTCAATCATCATCTTAATTGAGTTGTGACTGTCAAAATTGGCCTGGAGAGCTTCAACGACATCCTTTGTCGTCTGCTCCCATATATTAATAACGTTGCTATAACGCTCTTCTTCAGACAGCTCGCCTCGGCTAAAGTGACGGTTGATCTCTTCAACCTTCTTCTCGGCGGCGGCAATAAGCGTATATTTCTCCTCCGGTATGATTATATCGGCCATCGAAATAGAGATTGCTCCGCGCGTCGAGTATTTATAGCCCATGCTCTTGATTTCGTCAAGAACACCTGCCGTCATTGCAAATCCGTGGCGTTTAATGCAGGCATCAACGATTGCAGAGAGGATTTTTGTTGTCGTCGGCTCAGTAATTTCAAGGTCAAAGGCACGTTCAGGATCGCTTCTGTCAACAAAACCAAGATCCTGAGGTATTGCACGGTTGAAAATGAGCCGTCCGAGCGTCGCATCAATTATCTTTGACTTAACCTGTCCGTCAATTTCGCGCTCCACGCGCACTTTAATCGGTGCATGAAGCCCGAGCAAGCCGTTTTCGTAGGCCATGAGAGCTTCGTCAAAGTCACGGTAAACGTGTCCCTCTCCGGGTTCGCCGGCATGGTCCATCGTTAAATAGTAGCAGCCGAGAACCATGTCCTGTGACGGGACGGTAACGGCGCGTCCATCAGCCGGTTTCAAGAGGTTGTTTGCCGAAAGCATGAGGAAACGTGCTTCCGCCTGTGCTTCCGCTGAAAGCGGAACGTGTATCGGCATCTGGTCGCCGTCAAAGTCGGCGTTAAACGCCTTACATACGAGTGGGTGAAGCTTTATTGCCTTACCTTCAACGAGCACCGGTTCAAACGCCTGAATCGACAGGCGGTGGAGCGTCGGAGCACGGTTGAGAAGCACGGGATGCTCGCGTATTACGTTTTCAAGCGCATCCCAAACCTCCGGATGAACACGGTCAATCTTCTTTTTAGCTTCCTTTATATTTGAAGCCTTCTGCGTCTCAACAAGCCGCTTCATAACAAACGGTTTGAAGAGCTCAAGCGCCATTTCTTTAGGCAGACCGCACTGATATATCTTCAGTGTAGGACCTACAACGATAACCGAGCGTCCCGAATAGTCAACACGCTTACCAAGCAGGTTCTGGCGGAAACGCCCATGCTTACCGCGGAGCATCTCAGAGAGGCTCTTAAGCGGGCGGTTTGAAGGTCCTGTAACGGGCTTACCGCGTCGGCCGTTGTCGATTAATGCATCGACAGCCCCCTGAAGCATACGCTTTTCGTTGCGGATAATGATATCCGGCGTATGCATTTCAAGGAGCTTTTTCAAACGGTTATTGCGGTTGATTACACGGCGGTAAAGATCGTTTAAGTCTGAGGAAGCAAAGCGTCCACCGTCAAGCTGAACCATCGGACGGATTTCCGGCGGCAGGACAGGTATAACATCAAGTATCATCCACTCCGGACGGTTGCCGGATTTGCGGAAAGCCTCGACGACTTCAAGACGCTTGATAATTCTGACCTTCTTCTGACCGGTCGCCGTCTGAAGTTCGTTTTTCAGCTCACGTGAAAGCGCTTCTACGTCAATTTCGGCAAGGAGCTTCTTTATTGCTTCGGCTCCCATGCCAACAGTAAAATCGTTTTCGTATTTTTCGTAGTATTCGCGGTATTTGCTCTCCGAAAGAAGCTCTTTTTTCTCAAGTGGCGTGTTGCCTGGATCTATTACAATATAGCTCGCAAAGTAAAGAACTTTCTCAAGCTGACGCGGCGATATATCGAGCATTAGCCCCATGCGTGAGGGTATCGCGCGGAAATACCAAATGTGCGAAACAGGAGCCGCAAGCTCAATGTGCCCCATTCGCTCACGGCGTACTTTCTTCGTCGTTACCTCAACGCCGCACTTTTCGCACACTTTGCCCTTATAGCGCATGCGCTTATATTTACCGCAAAGGCACTCGCCGTCCTTCGTCGGTCCGAATATGCGCTCGCAGAAAAGACCGTCGCGCTCTGCTTTGAGAGTTCTGTAGTTTATAGTTTCGGGCTTCTTGACCTCGCCATGTGACCAGCTTCTTATCATGTCGGGGGACGCAAGACCAATCTTTATAGAATCGAATGCATTACGTTCCATTTATATATCCCTTCCAAGTTATCGATTTGCCGGAGTCGCGGGTCAATCAAATGTATTCACTATCATCATCGTCGTCGCTTGAGAGATCGTCCTCGATACCGAAACCGGCGTCACCAATATCGAAATCGAAGGAGTCGTCGTCTTTTTCTTCCATCTCATCTTCACCAGAAGATGCTGAATAGTCATCCGGCTCGACGGCTTCTCCAACGTCGCTTTCGCTTACATCGGATACAACTTCCGGCCCATCTCCGTCATCACTTATCTCCGAAAGTTCTATTTCGCGACCATCACGGTCGAGAACGCGTATATCAAGCGCCAGTGCCTGCAGTTCCTTGACAAGAACTTTGAAAGATTCAGGAACGCCAGGTGTCGGGATGTTCTGCCCCTTGACTATCGCTTCATACGTCTTTACGCGGCCTGTGACGTCGTCGCTCTTAACTGTCAATATCTCCTGAAGCGTATAAGCCGCACCGTATGCCTCAAGCGCCCAAACCTCCATTTCGCCAAAGCGCTGTCCGCCAAACTGAGCTTTTCCTCCGAGCGGCTGCTGCGTTATCAGCGAATATGGGCCTGTCGAACGAGCGTGAATCTTATCATCGACAAGGTGATGCAGCTTGAGGTAGTACATGATACCCACTGTTACGGGGTTGTCAAAAGGCTCACCCGTACGGCCATCGTATAGTATCGTCTTTCCGTCGACGATACGCAGCTTGCCTTCCGCACGCAGTTTATTTATATAATCTTTATCAGCTTTTTCAGCAGCTGTGAGTTCACGCAAGTCTTCCTTGCCGTTGTCATCTATAATAAGCTCGTAAAGCGGCTTGCCGTCGACGTTTTCATTGCTCAGCGGCAAACGGCTCATGCCTGCCAGACGCATGCATTCGATAATGTCTTTTTCGTTTGCACCGTCGAAAACAGGGGTCATCACCTTCCATCCGAGCTTCTTCGCGGCAATGCCAAGGTGAACCTCAAGAATCTGACCTATATTCATTCGTGACGGAACGCCAAGCGGGTTGAGCACTATGTCAAGCGGTGTACCATCCGCAAGGAACGGCATATCTTCCGGCGGAAGTATGCATGATACAACGCCCTTGTTACCGTGGCGTCCTGCCATCTTGTCACCAACAGAAATCTTACGTTTTTGTGCTATATAAACACGCACAACCTTAATGACGCCGGGCGCCAACTCGTCGTTGTTTTCTCGCGAGAATACGCGAACATCAATTACTGTGCCCGATTCGCCATGCGGTAAGCGGAGAGAGGTGTCACGCACTTCACGCGCCTTTTCTCCAAATATAGCACGCAACAGGCGTTCCTCTGCCGTCAGTTCAGTTTCGCCCTTCGGCGTTACCTTACCGACGAGGATGTCTCCGGCACGAACCTCCGTGCCTATTTTAACGATACCGTCGGGAGTTAAATCCTTCAGCGCATCCTCACCGACGTTCGGTATTTCACGCGTAATTTCTTCCGGACCGAGTTTTGTCTCGCGGGCTTCGTGTGAATATTCTTCAATGTGAATCGATGTGTAAACATCGTCACGTACAAGCCGCTCATTTAAGAGAACGGCGTCCTCGTAGTTATAACCTTCCCATGACATGAAGCCGACGAGAACGTTCTTTCCGAGGGATATTCCCCCATTGGACGTCGACTGACCGTCAGCTATGCAGTCACCGCGCTCAACGCGGTCACCAACGGAGACAATCGGGCGCTGGTTGATGCACGTTCCCTGGTTCGAACGCTTAAACTTCGTCAGATGGTAGACGCGTTTCAAGCCATCGTCACCACGAACCGTTATTTCGTCAGCAGTAACGCGCTCAACATACCCATCTGCGTCTGCCAGAACGACAACACCTGAATCCATCGCCGCTTTGTATTCCATACCTGTGCCGACGATTGGAGATTCCGTCGTCAGAAGCGGAACAGCCTGCTTCTGCATGTTCGAACCCATGAGAGCACGGGAGTTGTCGTCGTTTTCAAGGAACGGAATCATTGCCGTTGCAACTGAAACCACCATTTTCGGTGATACATCCATGAAGTCAACCTTTTCGCGCGGAACCTCAATGATTTCCGAACGGTCACGAGCAGCTACGCGACGGTTTATAAACCTGTTGTTTTCGTCAAGCGGCTCGTTTGCCTGAGCAATGATGTAGTTGTCTTCAACATCGGCTGTCATGTAGACGATTTCATTCGTCACAGTACCCGTTGCCTTATCAACGCGGCGATACGGTGCCTCAATGAAGCCGTAATCGTTTATGCGTGCATATGTTGCAAGATATGATATAAGTCCGATGTTTGGTCCTTCAGGCGTTTCTATCGGACACATTCTTCCGTAGTGTGTGTAGTGGACATCGCGGACGTCAAAGGAAGCGCGGTCACGCGAAAGACCACCAGGACCGAGTGCCGACACACGGCGTTTGTGTGTTAACTCGGCTAAGGGGTTTGCCTGATCCATGAACTGCGAGAGCGGTGACGAGCCAAAGAACTCACGAATCGCTGTGACAACCGGACGGATGTTTATAAGCATCTGCGGTGTGAGCGTCTCGTTGTCCGTAATCGTCATGCGCTCCTTGACAATTTTATCCATTCTCGAAAAACCAATGCGAAGCTGGTTTTGAAGAAGCTCACCAACGCAACGCAGGCGGCGGTTGCCGAGATGGTCGATATCGTCAGTCGAGCCTATGTCATGTGACAAGCATATAATATAATTTATAGAAGCAAAAATATCATCTTTTGTTATATGTCTCGGGCAAAGCTCATCTATACGGCGGCGTGCAAGCTCGCGGATTGTCTTTTCATCGCCCCCCGCTTCCTCAATAATTTCACGAAGGACAGCAAAACTGCACTTTTCCCTGACGCCGCAATCTTCAAGGGAATAACCGAGGACATTTACGGGATCAACGGCACCGTTAGAAAATACCTTGACCTCGTTTCCGTCTTCGCTCTCGACATAAACCTCGGTGATGCACGCGTTTTCAATCTTCATTGCATCATCAAGGGAAAGATAAACGCCGGGCTCGGCAATAACTTCACCCGTCAGCGGGCTTACGGCAGGCCGCGAGAGCTTGTGGCCTTTAATGCGGCTTGCAAGCGCAAGCTTTTTATCGAATTTATAGCGTCCGACAGGCGCAAGATCATAACGCTTCGGATCGAAGAACATGTTGTTTATAAGCGACTGCGCGCTTTCAACGATAGCGGGTTCACCCGGACGCAGGCGCTTATATATTTCCTTCAGCGCTTCTTCACCCTCGGATGTATTGTTCTCAGCCGCTTGTCTTGTAAGCTCGTCCTTGGCAAGGGAAGCTATGAGCTTTGGCTCCTCACCGAAGAACTCCAGAATATCCCGCTCCGTTTCGATGCCCAGAGCGCGTATAAGTACTGTAATCGGCAACTTGCGGTTTTTGTCAACACGCACATAGAGGACATCGTTTACGTCGGTCTCGTATTCGAGCCAGACACCGCGGTATGGAATGACCTGAGCTGTGAACAAACGCTTTCCCGTTTTGTCAATGGTTGAATCGTAATATATTCCCGGGGAGCGGACTATTTGTGAAACAATAACACGTTCAGCACCATTAATGACGAACGTACCCTTCTCCGTCATGAGCGGGAAATCGCCCATGTAAATCTCGGACTGCTTCACTTCACCAGTCTGCTTGTTTGTAAGGCGTACGTTAACCTTGAGTGGTGCCGCGTAATTAGCATCATGCTCTTTGCATTCCTCGACAGAATACTTCGGTTTTGAGTCAATGCTGTATGACACAAAATCGATAAGCAGGTTGCCGGAGTAATCGGTTATCGGGGATATATCGCGAAGAACTTCCATCAGCCCCTCGTCCAAAAACCAGCGGAACGATTTTTTCTGAACCTCGATGAGGTTTGGCATTTCAAGTGCCTCATCGATTTTCGAAAAACTCATTCTCACGTTTTTCCCGAGCTTTACCGGTTTTACCATCTTCCTGACACTCCTTCAAAAGCTGCGGACTTATGTCCGCCCCACTGTATATTTGGCTGTATATAAGCCGAATAAATAGTTATTATATTTTTTAATGATACAAAAAATCTCAAATACAGCGCAGTTTATAATTTTAACATCTATGCGCCATATTGTCAACGGGATTTATAAAATATTTTGGTTTTTCAGCCTCTTTTTCATAAGTTTACATTTATCATTATGATTATTTACATATTTTTTACTTGTAAACTTTTTGTAAACTTTATCTTTTTCGCCCACAGCAGCTTCATTTTTTCAAGAGAAAATGAGAAAAACGCAAAAAAGTCCTTGATATTCTTCTGAAATCGTGATATTATATATATTCAGGCTGAAACTTATCGCACGGCGCGCACCTCTCAGGCGCCGCGCAGAGCATTTTTGTGAAGCGTAATAAGCGTCAAGGAGGTGAAACTCAGGTGCCAAACATTAAATCTGCAAAGAAACGCGTGCTCGTCAGCGAGAAGAAGAACCTCAGGAACAGGATGTATAAGTCCGCCCTGCACACTTCTATTAAGAAATTTAAAGCTGCACTTGCTGCCGGCGACAAGAACGCCGCGGCTGAATTATATCGCGAAACGGTTAAGAAGCTTGACCGTGCCGCAGCGCGTGGCATTATACACAAGAATGCCGCCGCACGTAAAAAGAGCAACTTTACAAAGGCTCTCAACAGTCTTCAGTAAAATAAGAAAGCAAAAAGAAAACACCGGAATACCGCTGCTGCCAACAACCATTCAATAAAGCGGGTGAAAATAACCGCTATTGAATTTGAATATTTCTTTTTGCTTAGACGGACAAATAAAGTCCGGGGTTCCAATCGGAACCCCGGTTTTTTTGTTTATTTCTATTATCACTTATCTTATTTTCTCATTTTCTCATTTAAGCATAAAAATCATGCCCGCTGATAGTAAAAACAAATGGACGGTTTCTTGACGCCCAGCTATTTGAGCCGCTTATCGAAAAATACAGAATAGTTTTATCAATAATATACCCTTCAAGACACATTTTTGCTGCTATTATACTGTCGGTGTTAGGCTCGTTATATATCGAGCCTGAATACGCCGGCATAAATTGAATCCCGTCGCTGTTATCAAAAATAACATCTTTTATAGTGTTCGGGAAATTGCTGTTTTTCGTTCTATTTATAATGACAGCTCCGACAGCAAGCTTTCCATTCATAGGCTCATTTCCTGATTCCGCGTATATTATACGCGAGAGCCAGTACAGATTGTCCGAATTGTAGTAACTTTCACCTTTTTCAATATAGCCTTCTGATGCCCCTACATTAACTTTACCGTCCGACACCGAATACGATGCCAAAAATGCTTTGGCAACAAGTTCTGCCGGTGCCATAATCAAATCATTCTTATCAATGTAAATATTCTTTTTAGTATAAAAATACCGTCCGTTTGCCTGAACATAACAGTCGCCATCTCCGACCGAAATGTTCATCATGTCGTTCGAAGCTTTTGCCGTGAGCGTACGGGTATCACTGTTCCAGCTAAACTTAAGCGATGGGTCAAGAGCTAACGCAAACGCCTTAAACGGTACAAATATAACACCGCCAACATTAACGGCACTAAAATCTTGCTTTTCTCCGTTTATGTAAACTACGGATGTATTGTTATCTTTTTTGCCGTTATTTGAATTATTCTGGGGCGGGGTCGTCGTTTCAGGAGGAGATGTTGTCTCGGGTGCAGGACGTGTCGTTTCAGGCGCCGGTTTTGTCGTTTCAGGCGGCGCTTCGGTTGTCTCCGGCTCCTTTTCGCTCGTCTCGCTGTTTTCTATTAATATAGTCGTTTCGCTATTCTTTATTTTATCCGCAAGTTCTTCATATCTGCCTTCAAGGCCAGGTTCCCCATCCGGATACGACAGGTGAGGAAAACTGTTATCTATTTCCTCATAGGAAATATCTTCGTCACTGACGCCAGTTGTATTACCAGTTAAATCATCCTTTGCCCCGGATTCATTGTCGATAACATCTAAATTATCATCATAACTATAATCGCTATCGGCATATGAATCCGGGCCGCGCAAGTCGTCATCCGCATCATCAGATGATATATCATCGGAAATCCCAACACTGGGGATATCTCCGCTTCTAAACTGAGCTCCTGCAAGATATGATGCCACAAATATTATGGCAACAGCGGAAACGACAGCAACGAACATATTTAAACTGAAGCTGTCGTGTTTTTTTGCGTACTTTTTGGATAGCGGTGTAAGTCGCATACAAAAAAGCCGCTCCTTTCTTTGCTTTGTTGTCGGCAAGTCCGGACGCTAACGGTGTCATTCAGCACTACGATGATAATAGTCCGTAGAAAGCAGTAGCATTATCGTGCGCAAGCTTTGCAGCTTCATACGCCGAGATTCCCCGCACCTCGCCCAGAGCCTGTGCTATGAACATCATATAACCTGAATAGTTTATCTTTCCCCTGTATGGCGACGGAGCAAGATACGGACAGTCCGTTTCTAAAAGAATCAGCTCGGACGGAACGGCTGCTGCCGCTTCTCTCGTTTTAGCTGCGTTTTTGTACGTCAAGACGCCGCCAAATGAAAAATATCTGCCAAGTTTTGCGTACTGCCTTGCCTGCTCCGCGCTTCCACTGAAACAGTGCAGAAGGCACTTAACATCCGGGAATTCGCGCAAAATATCAAACACATCGCCATGCGCTTCCCTGTCGTGTATAACCGCAGGAAGCTTAAAATGCCTTGCAAGCTCAAGCTGCGCACGAAAAAGTGATATCTGCTTTTCCCTGTCCGTGTCCGGATAATGATAATCAAGCCCGACCTCGCCGACGGCAATATAATTACCTGTGGCTAAAAGGGTCTCGAGCTCTGTCATTGCGTCAGGAAGACTCTCGTATGAGCCGGTCTCGGTCGGATGTATCCCGGCTGTCGCGTACATTCGCGGAACCTTTGTATCACCTGATAAACTCCGCACAAACTCTGCTAATGCCCGGCTTGACTCTATCGTTACGCCTGCGTTTACAACAGCAGTGACTCCCGCCTTGAATGAATCACGAAGAGCGGCTATCGCCCCGCCCTCGTATTCATCGTCAAAACGAGCGTCATCGTAGTGAGCGTGTGCGTCAAAAAACAAAAATGTTGTCTCAGTCGCACAAGAATCGCCTGTCGGCGCATCATAAGCGGAGCTTTTCTGTGAATCTATACTAATATTCACTTGCTCTTTTACAAATTCTGCCGCCGTATCGGTTATAATGCTTCTCACCTTACTCGCTCCCCAAGCGGAGTATCAGGTGATAAGAACACAACACGAACCGTTTCCTCACCGGATGCAAGTATCATGCCGTTGCTTTCAACACCGCAAAGTGTGGCGGGTTTTAAATTTGCAACGACAATGACCTTTTTACCAATTAGGTCCTCCGGCTTATACCACTTTGCAATGCCGGAAACTACTTGCCTTTTCTCATAACCAAGATCAAGCGTGAGTTTTAGTAGCTTTTTAGCTTTCGGGATAGGCTCACATTCGATTACTTGCGCCGTGCGAAGCTCAACGCCCATAAAATCATCAATCGAAATCTGAGCGACCCCCTCCGGCTTTTCACAAGTTGGCTTTTCCTCTTTTTCCTCAGCTTCTTTAGCCGCTCTTATTTCAGCAAGGAACTTTTCTTCATCAATACGAGCGAAAAGTGTCTTCGGTGTCCCGATATGTCC
>LFTK01000041.1:0-7885 GCA_001513385.1 Clostridiales bacterium DTU064 | reverse complement strand
TCAAGTATGCTCTCTGCCGACGACGGGATGAACGGTAAAAGCAGTACCGCTGCTATTCTTATGCTCTCAAGCAGGTTATAAATGACTGTGGCAAGACGATTTCGTCCGGCTCCTTCGTCTTTTGCAAGAACCCACGGTGTCGTTTCATCGATATATTTGTTTACGCGGCGCAGAAAAGCGAAAATGCTCTCGAGTGCGTCGGCTATATGGTATGAGCACATGTTATAGTAAACACTGTCAACAGCATCAGATGCCATGGCCTTAAGTTCGGCATCTGTGCCCTCTTCCGCACCCGGTTCGGGAACAATACCGTCGAAATATTTCTGCGTCATGGCGAGCGTACGGCTCACCAGGTTGCCGAGATTGTTTGCAAGGTCGGAGTTATAACGTGAAATAACACTTTCCCACGTGATGCTTCCATCAGAAGCATATGGCATTTCGGCAAGCGCATAGTAGCGAACCCCGTCGACGCCTATTTTTTCTGCCATCTCATCCGCGTATATAATATTGCCGCGGGATTTCGACATCTTATCGGCACCGAAGTTAAACCACGGATGCCCGAAAATCTTTTTCGGCAGCGGCAGGTCAAGTGACATTAGGAATATCGGCCAGTAAATAGCATGGAACCGCACTATATCTTTACCAATGATGTGAACATCAGCCGGCCAATACTTTTTGAACAGATCAGGCTGCTCTTCTTTATCAGGATCATAGCCGAGCGCCGTTATATAGTTTGAAAGCGCATCAAGCCACACGTAGACGACATGACCCGGGTCAAATTCGACAGGAATACCCCACTTGAACGATGAGCGGGATACGCATAAATCCTGAAGCCCCGGCAGAAGGAAGTTGTTAAGCATCTCGCGCCGGCGCGCTTCCGGCTCAATGAAGTCAGGGTGCTCCTCAATATAGCGAATAAGCCTGTCGGCATATTTGCTCATGCGGAAGAAGTATGCTTCCTCGCGGGCGCGCTCAACCGGACGTCCGCATTCGGGGCACTTGCCATCTACTATCTGCGTATCGGTGAAAAAGCTCTCGTCCGGTACGCAGTACCAGCCTTCGTAATAGCCTTTATATATATCACCGCGCTCGTACATTTTGCGAAACATATGCTGTACTGCGGCTTCGTGGTAATCATCAGTTGTCCGGATGAAATAGTCATAACTTGCGCCCATGAGATCCCAGATAGCCTTTACTTCACCGGCTACTCTGTCAACGTGCTCCTTCGGAGTCACGCCCGCCTCACCCGCAAGCTTTTCAATCTTTTCGCCATGCTCATCTGTTCCGGTGCAGAAGAAAACATCGCACCCTATCTGGCGGCGGAAACGGGCAATGGCGTCCGTCATTATCACCTCATAGGTGTTACCAAAATGAGGCTTCCTCGATGCATAAGCTATCGCTGTTGTAATGTAAAATTTTTCGTTCTTGTGTTTTTCGTAATCTTTTCTCACGGTAATGTCCCGCCTTTCCGGGGAGCATATCATGCCGCGTATGGGCGGCTTACATTTTTCCCCGTTTGCATTGAAGCATTATATCACCAAACATCCCCAAATTCAAGGATTTTGATGAAATTTATCCGTCATCGGTGTAAATAAGGCGCATTTTTACCTCTTTTTTGCCCGGAATACACCCCTCCTTCCTCCACCTGAGCTCATTTTTCATTTTATATGCTCGTTATGGCATGGCAAATTTATAGTATTCCGTTGCGTCAAATCTTGAGACACGTGCGCCGGATGTGCTGACCGTTATATAGACAGCGCCATCGTCCTCGCTCTTTCCCGGCACAGTAAAGACGTATAAATATTCATTATCATCGTTTATTTTTTCACACCGAAGCACACTTAACCCACTGATTTTAGCGCGTTTTAGGAACTTTTCAGCAGCAGCACGGCACTCCCCCTCACTGCGATACGAAAGATTCCCGTCTCGATACACCGTCATACGGATGAGAAATCCCCCCATCCGCGTCACATCAGCGCATGCGTTCTCACAATAAAAAGTATATACAAGAGGAAACGTATGGTTCACTGCCAGGGAAAGTGTAGCCCCTCCGCCTATCAGCTTTGACGCAATGCGCCTTGCTTCTTCCTCCGACACCTCAGGGTATTCACGAAGCAAAGAATATGTCTCTATACCTGAATTTTTATCGCTGCCCTCTACTATGTTCAACGCACGATAGTCCGCAAACTCAGCATAAAGACTGCCAACAACTTCATTTGCCGATTGATGCTTATCTTTTGAGGAAACATCACTCACCCCGCTCTCGTCCCGCATGAAATCCGATACAGCTTTGTCAAGAGTACTGCTCAATATCTCCGCATACCTTGCAAGAGCTGTGAAATTATCACCTCCTAAAGATACCGCACCGGCGTTATATGATGAACATGCTGACAAAATAGCAGCAGCACAATCTCGCAGATATACGGCTATGCCGTCGGCGGCGGCATAAGCAGGCCCCGCATCTGATATGCCCAAGCGGTATAGAGCAGCTTCAGCACAGCGAGCGGCGGCAAGAGTTTTGGTAGCTGTATAAACAAAATTCGAAGTGCCATCATCCGAACTCAACTCAACAGCACCATCACCCACCCCACCGAGCGATAAAAGCCCGTTTTTTAACTCCGCCACATATAAGGCAAAGTCCAGTAGCGCTGATTTTTTGCTGTTATCGTCATGTGAAAAACGCAACTTTTTTTCAGATGCCGCTATGTTTCGGTACCATATTGCAGCACCAGCTAAAACAGCTGATACAGTAGTGAAAACTATGGCAAAAGCAAAAACTAAAGCTGTATTTCTTCCCCTCCTTTCCGCCCTTATATTCCTGCCATACACTTTTCTGTTTTTGCTTTTATCATTTAAATCTCCCCTCAGTTTATTGCTTTGTGTTGCAATATGTGCGCTCCCCGCCTTCGATGCCGCATACACACTGCTTTTATAATAATCGTATTCCATACTCCCGTCCGGCACCACAACGGGAAATGAAATTTTTTGTTTTATATAATATTTTCCCACACTTTTATTTTGTGCAAATAACAAAAATAAACTATAGGCACTTTATGGCTCGCTGACAATATTTCGCCTGATATTAGTTATTACCATGCATACAAAGCAATTATTTTACGCTCTCGTTAAATACAAGCATTGACAAGAAAAATCAAACTCCTCACTTTTATAGCAAAAGTTTTTATGTTGACAAAGACAACTCACTTTGCTATAATTAATCACGCTTTATAGGGTAAAATGCGGGTGTAGTTCAATGGTAGAATATCAGCTTCCCAAGCTGACTACGCGGGTTCGATTCCCGTCACCCGCTTTTTAATGCAAATGTCTATTATCGACCTGCTTATTTTAGTCTGCTGTCTTTTTAATGTGGTAACAATTTTTGCCACTGCATAACATGAAAATGGCAGCTATAAAGCAACTGCAAAATCAAAAACCTCACCGGGGTGTGGCTCAGCTGGTAGAGCGGGTGGTTTGGGACCATCAGGCCGCAGGTTCAAGTCCTGTCACTCCGAGAAAAAACCGCTTAAACCTCAAAGTTTAAGCGGTTTTTATATTATAACAGCGCCCATCAATGAAGCATTACCGCTGAAGAAAACACTCAGGCAGTTTGGCAAACATAATACGGGATACATTTTGTCGGAGAATAAACATTTAAAACTTACATTTCATCCATTCGTCACGTGTTATTGCGTACACCTTCGTTATTCCATTTATCTCGTCCTCAAATTCATCGACGAGCTTACAGCCAAAGGACATTGCCGTCATACATGACGGTATATTTGTATATTTCATATACGAATAGATAATATTGAAAGGCGTGTTTTCAAAAGTCCAGTCCCTCACGGCAGTAGCTGCTTCCTTTGCATATCCTTTTCTCTGACAGTCTTTTCTTATGTGATAGCCTATCTCAGGCTTGATTTGCCCGCCGATTAGCTGCATTGTAAGGCCGCAATCGCCAATCACCTCACCCGTTTCTTTGATGCATACAGCCCACAGCCCGAAGCCGAATATTTTATATCTTTCAATATTTCTATTTATCCACTCTCTTACCTTCACCTCATTAAAAGTATACGGATAATACTGCATCACATCTTTATCAGCTAACACTACATAAAGAGCGTCAAAATCATCTTCCGTCATCTCCCTCAATATAAGACGTTTTGTTTCTATCATTTTATCTTCACCCCGCCGCTAATATATTTATAATTTATTTTAGATAGCTGTCCTCTCCTGTGCCATATATTCAATAATATTTAATTTAAATAAAATTAAGTGTCCTGTATTTTTTAACGAAGAAAATGCAGGATATTTTTCTATAATATTTAGGTTAACATCTTGTGCGTCAATCAAGCAAAAAAAGACGCTACATAAGGATGCCTTCCTTTATATAGCGTCTGTTACGGAGAAGGAGAGATTTGAACTCTCGCGTCGGTAATCCCGACCTACACCCTTAGCAGGGGCGCCTCTTCGGCCTCTTGAGTACTTCTCCATGTGATAGTTTGTACACCGAAGGAGCCGATATCCCTCCGGTACGCTAATTATACAATATAACATGCCACCATGTCAATGTTTTTCGAACGAATGGTTATTATTTTTAATGTTCGACAGATTATATGTTTACAAAGCTTCATATCTGTGTAATAATTGCTACAGTGATGAAATATAACAATCGTGTAAAGGAAGTAAGGACGTTATGACAAATGATAACATAATAAATACTGCTGAAAATGAATCTTCTGGTGTCATGGATAATGATTTAAACACAAACTCTCCTACAACAGACGAAATGACACCGCCTTCAGCCGTATCATCATCGGACGACGCCACGACTCCTGCGCCCGCAGCCGCACCGGTTAATGCTTCCCCACGCTCAACAATGTACACACCTGACGCGACACCCGCCGATATACCTGAATATGAACAACCGCAGCCGATAAGGCGTTCAGCCGATATCAAAACAGCCCGCCTTCAGTACAGCGCATATTCCGATATGTGCCCGGCACCGAAGTCATATTACGCACCGATTTCACCCGCCGCATATACATGGATGATGGTGCTCTTTTCAATCCCTGTAATCGGATTTTTTATAGCTATTATATATGCATCAACTGCAAACAAGCTTGCAAAGCGCAATTTTGCCTTCGGTTACATGATACTTGTCATGATACTCGTCACAATATGCGCAATTGCGGCAATTTTACTTGCTTACGTTTTCCGCGATGCCGGGGCAGAATTCTGGAAATGGTTCTCCAATCTGATAAAAGCACTCTCATGATGTGCCCTTTTTGACTGTAAAGGTATTTGCGTGATGATGTACTTTGTCATGCAATAAATACAGTATAAACACAAAAACGTAAATCAAATTCATATTAAAATAACCGGCACCATATTATTTTTGCTTATATGGTGCCGTTTTATTATTGTTTATATTTTACTTTATTGCTCTTTGAGGGGTACAGGAAATGCCACCTTAAATCTATTAAATCTCGTCATACGGAACGGACTTTGCAAGAGATTTATTCTTATATCTGCCATCTCCCGTTACCTCGCGTATGACATCAATCCCCGGGGGCATCTCAAACGAAAAATCTTCCTCCGGCAGCTCTACTTCCATGATAGCGCGGTCACGCCAGAACGGGTGAATGTCTATCTCAAATATTAAGCCTTCATATGGCAAAAGATACCGTTCCTTTACAATATCCGTAAGGCTCGGAATACGCCGGGTTAGCAGCGCATCATATTCGTCTTTTGATATGATAACCTCTTCTTCATAGCTGCTTAAATCGCTGATGCGCTGTTTTTTTGTACGCGTATATATTGTTTCTCCACCCCCTATTGGTGTGCGGGAGCGTATTCTGTCAGTTGTCCACTCGTCATTTTCCGGTGTAATGTATGTCTGGACGATACAGCTGCCCTCACAAGCGTCAAGAATGTCGTGTGATGGCATCCTTATGAGGAACTTGCGCTCTGTTTCAATGTGTGCCTTGGTGTTTGATGAATTTTTCATCGAAATGATATATTATTACCCACGCTTTCAATTATGCTTTTCACTCACTATGCATTGTGCTCTTCTTTTTCTGTTGGCTTTGCGGGGATTAAATTCATGCCCACAACGCGGTCAACAGGCATTGAAAAACATACGCCATGCGCAGGAGTCTTAATGCCTGCCCGCTCTTTAACGGCGCTCATCACACGATCCGCTATTTTATCAGGGGCGACACAAAGAATTATTTCCTTTTCCGCATCAACCGTTATGCCCATGAAAACTTCATGGAGCGCACCCTCTCCGCGAGCGTTCATTATCGTCGCGCCGCCGGCGCCGGCAGACCTTATTATTTCAGTGACCTCATCAGCATGACCTGCGTTTACTATTATATAAACAACCCTTACTTTACCGATTTGTTCTTCCATTTTATTGTTGCCCCTCCGTCCTCAATACGACAACCCATTGACCGGTACGGCAAATGCTATACCGGTATTTGGTTTATCGAATCCGAATTTTTCTACCAGCGTATTCATGACAGTGTCCGTTTTAACATCTGTCATAACGCTTGTTATAACAACCTTATTTTCTTCCGACACAATGCCGAGCAGATTCATAAGATACCCTGTTTTAACAGTGCCACGGCCGTATAATGTGTTTATTAGCGGCGCACCTGCTTCCGTAAGCATTGTTAGAAGTGCATTTTTCTGCTTTCTGCCGGCTATTATGACAAGATAATATACCTTGTGGCTTAGATTCTGGTTGTTCTGGTTGATATTCTGGTTATTTTGAGTCTGTTGCTCTTCGTTTTTCATTCCGTTTTCTCCTCCGGCGACATAGTATTGGAATCTTTTATATCGCCGTCCTCGATTTGTTCACGCGTACCCTCACGGGTACCGCCATTTTCACTATCACCATTATTATCACTATTACTATTATCGCTGTCAATATCGCTTGTACTATCGTTTTCGCTGTCGCTTGCGATATTGTTGTCGCTGTCCACGTCAACATCGATAATAGTTTCTGTGATAGTATCATCAGATGTCATGAATTCCTTGCCATATGACGAAAGTTCGCCGAGACCTGCAAGTTCTTCCTCTGCCTTGAGGCTCTCTGAACGCTTCAGCTTCCAATCATATGCTATGCCAAGCGCCTGTACAGCAATCAGCGGCGTTACTGAGATGAAAGCTATAATACCGAATCCGTTTGTCAAAATTGACTGCGCTTCGGAGCCGGCATTATGTGCCACAGCCTGCGCTATGCCAAGCGTCAGTGGTGTTAGGAAAGCACTTGTCAGCGCACCGCCTGACACGCCGCCGGAATCGAATGCAAGCCCTACAAAAAGCGGTGGGGTGAATTTCATCATTATAAGAGAAATAGCATACAGCGGCGCTAAGAAGTATAGAATATTAACCTGTGTTATGATTTTTATAATGGATAAAACGGAAGCGAAGCCAATTCCGATGGCAAGCGTCATCCTTATTGTCATTTTACGTATGTGACCGTTAGAAATTTCCTCAAGCTGCTCTCCAAGAACTGTGACGGCAGGCTCCGACAGCGTTATTGCCGCACCTAATATGAACCCGACAACGAGCAGCAACCAACGGAACACCGGTGGACGTGCAGGGTCAAGAAATACTTCGCCAATATATTCGCCTGCAAAAGCAAATCCGAAATCTATTCCCGATAAAAATATCAAAAGGCCAATATAAACAGGAACCGTACCAAGAAGAATCCTGATAAACTCACGGCGCGGAAATTTAATTAGGAAAATCTGCATCGGTATGAACACAATCACAACCGGGAAAAGAGCAAGGGCAACCCCGCCAAGATTTCCGGTTATGATACTTGCAAAATCCTCTGCGGCACCGGGATCGTAAACTCCCGCCGGCGGCAGATTAC
>LFTK01000099.1 GCA_001513385.1 Clostridiales bacterium DTU064 | reverse complement strand
TTATTGGCGAATACGGCAAACATTTTGAAAAACGAATCGAATTTGTGCGACGTAAAGTTATTTATAAAAAATATTTAAAAAAAAGAGCAATCTGCAGGTCTAAAATAAAGCAGATTGCTCTTTGTTAAATATGATATTTATTCATATATTGTATCAGGTTTGTACTTTTAAAATTGTATTAAAGAAATTTCGGCTGTGTTTTGACTGGTTTCACAAAATAACAATTGAATTTAACAATAATGTCGACTATTTATACAATATACGATATAATGAAAACAATAAAGTCAAAATATAATTATAAGGGAGACAAGATAACGATGACCGATATTGAAAACGGGGGCGTGATTTTCCCTGAAAAGCCACCGACGCCTTCGCCAAAACCGGTGTTCAGGCGCGGAGTTAGACCTGAGGAGCAGGATAAATACAGCTTATGGGGCTCGCATGACCCGGCAATTTTCCGTGATCCGGCAACGGGGTACTACTATACATACTGTACGGGCGCAATAGCACGGCGTTCGGCTGATTTGCTGACGTGGGAAATAATAGGCAAGGTAGTTGATGCTCCACCGAAGGAGTCAAGCGAATGGGTTGGCGGCAACAGTATCTGGGCGCCGGACATAATCAAAGTAGGCAACGAATACCGTCTTTATTGCTCAAACTCATCATGGGGCGTTCAGCAGTCGTGTATTTTCCTTGCGGTTGCCGACAACGCAGAGGGTCCGTTTATACCGAGAGGCTGTGTCCTTAAAACGAGCAACAAGCTGCCTGTTAACGCTATTGACGCAAACCTTGTTGTCGATGAGGAAACAGGATGTCAGTACATGGTATACGGGTCGTTCTGGGGCGGATGCCATATATTAAAGCTTGACAGCGAAACGGGTCTTGCGGCGGAAGAAGGTATTGGTAAGTGCGTGGCGCGCCGCCCGAGGTGGACAGACTGTTCAATCGAGGGGCCGTATATAAGGTATAATCCCGATACAGGGTATTATTATCTTTTTGTTTCATATGGTTCGCTGAGCAGTGACTATAACATAAGAGTCGGACGAAGCAAATCTGTTACAGGCCCTTATTATGACCCGAACGGAAGGGACATGACGGACCTTGACGATAATAAAAACGAAGTTGGCTTTATGATAGCTGCCGGATACCATTTTGATAACGGGCAGGGATATATGGCCCCCGGACATAACTCCGTGCTGCGGGATTTTGACGGGGAATGGTATCTTGTCTGCCACATAAGAGAGCATGGTTTTGGTCGTCCGCAAATATCGACAATGCATATTTATAAAATGTTCTGGACGCCC
>LFTK01000081.1 GCA_001513385.1 Clostridiales bacterium DTU064 | reverse complement strand
TAGGACGCGAATTTGACACGACTATTGTCGTTTCAGGTGGCACACAAGGTATTGAGCTTGCGGCAAAAGTCCTCTGCAACGAAGGCGACGCCGTTATTTGCGAGGATCCGACCTTTATAGGAGCTTTAAATTCCTTCCGTTCAAATGGAATAGAAGTTGTTGGCGTGCCTTCTGACGGTGGTGTCATTGACCCCGAAAAACTTGAGCGCGTGATTGCCGCAACACCACGTGCAAAAATGCTCTACCTCATCCCCACTTTCCATAACCCAATGGGCACAACAATGCCCATGTCTACACGCCGCGCTATTTATGACATCTGCCGCCGTCACAAAATACTTATATTAGAAGACAATCCGTACGGTGAGCTGCGCTTTGCAGGTGAAGATGTCCCGACATTAAAAAGCATAGACGATGATGGTATAGTCATATACTGCTCGTCGTTTTCAAAGATATTGTCTGCCGGAATCCGCGTAGGTTATGTGTGTGCGCCAGAACCTGTGATTCAAAAAATGGTCGTCGCAAAGCAGGTTGAGGACGTTCACACAAACATTTTCTTTCAGATGGTTTGTTACCGATACATGACCGAGTACGACCTTGACGGTCACATAAAATCTATTTGCGACATATACCGTCGTAAATCATCGCTCATGCTTAATGCTCTTGATGAATATATGCCAAAGAGCGTAAAATTCACGCGGCCACAGGGAGGACTTTTCGTCTGGTGTACTCTTCCTGATGGTATAGAGCTTGATAAAGTTGTAAAAGCTGCGCTTGAGCGAAAAGTTGCTATCGTACCGGGAACAGCTTTCAACTGCGATACGTCTAAACCATCAAAATGCTTCCGGCTGAATTATTCCACCCCAACAGACGAGCAAATCCCTGAGGGTGTTCGGCTTCTTGCTGACGCAATACGCAGCGTTTGATGATATGTCAGCGTAATTTATAAACGCAACACTTTTAAAATGAGCCAACAGGAGAAAACTATTAATGATAAACGAAAATACAACAACTACTACTGCTAAAAAAACAGTATTTTCAGGTGTGCAGCCAAGCGGGAACCTGACAATCGGCAATTACCTTGGCGCACTTTCAAACTTTGGTGAGTTCACGGAAACATACAACTGCTATTACTGTGTCGTAGACGAGCATGCCATAACAGTACGCCAAAACCCCGCTGATCTTCGCCGCAGGACTTACGAGGTGCTTGCTCTTTACATCGCCTGCGGTCTTGACCCGGATAAATGCACACTATTTGTTCAAAGCCATGTCCACGAACACGCGGAGCTTGCATGGATCCTTAACTGCTTTACAATGTTTGGCGAGCTGTCGCGCATGACACAATTTAAGGATAAAAGCTCGAAAAACACAGGTAATGTCAACGCGGGGCTTTTCACATACCCTGTTCTTATGGCAGCCGACATTCTCTTATATCAGGCTGATCTTGTACCTGTTGGAGCAGATCAGAAACAACATCTTGAATTGACACGTGATATAGCCGAGCGCTTTAATAACTTATATTCGCCGACCTTCACTATCCCCGACATCTATATACCGAAGGAAGGCGCGAAAATCATGTCGCTCGCGGACCCCACTAAAAAAATGAGCAAATCTGATGAAAATGAGTTTGCAGCTGTCCGTATTCTCGACCCGCGCGATGTAATCATTAAAAAGTTCAAGCGCGCTGTCACCGATTCTGATACGCGCGTTGCAATGGGACCCGGCAAGGACGGCATAAACAACCTTATTACTATTTACTCTTGCTTCACGGGCAAAACATATGAAGAAATTGAACGTGAGTTTGACGGGCGCGGTTACGGTGAGTTTAAGCTTGCCGTAGGTGAAGCATGTGCTGATGCACTCGCACCTGTTCAGGCGCGTTTTGCCGAACTTATGAATGACCGTGCATATCTTGAATCCGTTATGAAAACGGGGGCGGAAAAAGCATCACGTTCAGCCGCCCGCACACTCAACAAAGTAAAACGCAAGGTTGGCTTTGTCACATTCTAATAAATATAAAAATAAACGTGAAATTTAAAGAAATGGAGAAACCGGCGCAAAAAGTTGCGCCGGCCCCAGTAGAACATGGAATTTAAACCCCTAATATATGGCTTTACTGCCATTGTATGCTCTGCACTTATTGCATTTATGATAACGCCGGCCATCCGCGTGCTTGCTTTTAAAATAGGGGCGGTCGATGTCCCAAAGGACAACCGCCGGATGCATAAAAAAGCAATACCCCTTATTGGTGGACTTGCTATATATATCGGTTTTACTATTGCCACTCTCGTTTTCACACATGACATAACAAATGATGTCCTTGCTTTATTACTTGGCGGTCTTGCACTCATCATTCTCGGCATATTTGACGATATTTATGACCTCAATGCTATTTTAAAATTTTTCATACAGATAATAGTCGCTTGTGTCGCTATATACCTTGGCGTTCTCATCAAAGGCATATCAATATTCGGTTCATACATCAGCTTCGGCTGGCTTTCATATCCGGTGACGGTATTATGGATTGTCGCGCTCGTTAATGCTTTTAACCTTATAGACGGGCTTGACGGCCTTTCATGCGGCATTTGCGCTATTTGCTGTGTATCGATGTTTACCGTAGCTATACTTATGGGAAACATCAC
Organism: Clostridiales bacterium DTU064; assembly: GCA_001513385.1. GTDB lineage: Bacteria > Bacillota > Clostridia > Oscillospirales > CAG-272 > DTU064. The sequence continues at coordinate 29 of LFTK01000081.1, read as the reverse complement.
ATGGGCACTCACAACATCGATACTCTTTG
>LFTK01000014.1 GCA_001513385.1 Clostridiales bacterium DTU064 | reverse complement strand
GATTTTATCTGTTATATAAGAGGAAAACGCTTCTCTGTCGACAGCGAGAGCTGAGCCGGCAGGAACCGCCGTTTTATCCGCCGCTTCAATGATGAGCGAGCCGAGGCGGCGCATTTCCTCTTTCAGAAGCCCGACGGCGTTTGTCACATCAGCGCTGCGCAGCGAATTGCTGCACACAAGCTCCGCCATAAGCGGACTTCTATGCGCCGGTGTCATCTTCCGTGGCTTCATTTCAATAAGAGTGACTTGCGCGCCGAGTTTTGCCGCCTGCCACGCAGCCTCACACCCCGCAAGACCAGCCCCTATCACCGTTATGGATTTACTGCTACTGTACTCCATAAGTTTAAGCTCCGGAGCTGTTGCCGCTGATATTATTATCGCCTGCGCTGTCGTCTTCCTCGATTTCACGTTTGTACCCGCATGCTTCATTATGGCATATAAGAAGGTTTTTGCCCTTCTTACGGTATAATACCTCACCGCAGTTGGGGCATTTTTCCTCCGTCGGCTGATCCCACGATGAAAAATCACATTCGGGATAATTGCTGCATCCGTAGAATACGCTCTTATTCTTGCCGTATTTAACGACAACATCACCGCCGCACTTCGGACACTTTACGCCGATAACCTGATTTTTCTGCTTTGTAAACTTGCACTTCGGATAATTGACGCAAGCGTAAAAACTGCCGTAACGCCCTGTTCTCAGCACCATATCACCGCCGCATTTTTCGCATTTGAAGTCTGCATACTGCGGCTCAGTAAGTGCTGCTGACGCTGCTTCTTCGGTACCTTCGCTTTTTGCTGATGTACCGTTAAGCGGCTTTGTATTTTTACATTCCGGGTAATTAGGACACGCGGCAAATTTGCCGTAGCGTCCGTTTTTAACTACCATGCGCGCGCCACACTTTTCGCATATGATGTCGGTTTCCTCTGCGGGAACTTCAACTTTCATGCCGTTTGCGGCTGCAAGCGCTGCGTCAAGCTCATTTTTAAAGCCTTCATAAAATTCCGACAGAACCTGCTGCATTGAGACCTGACCGTTTTCAATCTCGTCAAGCCGTGTTTCCATGTATGCTGTGAATTTATAGTCAACTATATCAGGGAAACTCTTTACCATCAGGTCTGTTATTATTTCACCGAGAGGCGTCGGGACGAACGATTTTCCCTCACGCTTTACATAACCACGGGAAACAATCGTAGTTATAATAGGCGTGTATGTGCTCGGACGCCCTATCCCCGTTTCTTCAAAGAATTTGATTAACGAGGCTTCAGTAAAACGCGGCGGCGGCTCTGTAAAGTGCTGAGCCGGCAGAAGCTCCTCGCACGTAAGTTTTTCATTCTCCTTCAGCTCAGGCAGAGTGACGGGATCGGAGGAGTTGCCGTTTTTCGCGTCGTCCGTTGATTCCTCGTAAAGAGCAAGGAAACCTGCGAATTTTAGTGTGCTTCCGTTTGCGCGGAATACATATTTGCCGGCGCTGATTGTCGCAGACACGGTGTTAAACTCTGCCGACACCATCTGGCTTGCCATAAAGCGGTCCCATATGAGCTTATAAAGCTTATATTGGTCGCTTGTGAGATATTTACGGATTTTTGACGGTTCAAGCGCCGTATTTGTCGGTCGGATGGCTTCGTGAGCATCCTGTGCCGTCGCTTTTGTTTTATATACCCGCGGTGTCTCGGGTACATATTTTTCGCCAAAGCGCTCTTTTATATAATCAAGAGCCGCACGCTGAAATTCAGATGAAACGCGCAGCGAGTCAGTTCTCATGTATGTTATAAGACCCTGAACTCCGCCATGCTCATGACCGACATTGACACCTTCGTAAAGCGCCTGTGCGGTGCTCATCGTGCGTGCAGAATGAAATCCAAGCTTACGGGAAGCTTCCTGCTGCATTGTCGATGTTGTAAACGGCGGTGCCGGAGCACGTGTTTTGACTGTATGCTTTAGCTCAGTAACACGAAATTCGGCGTTTTTGAGCTCATCAATTATTTTTGAGCATTGCTCACCGCTCTCAAGCTCTATTTTCCCGCCGTCTGCCGTACCACTGAAGCGAGCTGTAAACTTACCGCCTCTTTCAGTCGTAAGAGATGCGTCAATCGTCCAGTACTCACGCGGGACGAAATTCCGTATTTCTCTTTCGCGGTCCACGATAGCACGCGTTGCTGCAGACTGCACGCGACCGGCGGAAAGTCCGCTCTTAACAGTTTTCCAAAGGTACGGGCTGAGCTTATATCCGACGATTCTATCAAGTATGCGCCGTGTCTGCTGTGCGTCAACAAGCTGCATATTGATAGTGCGGGGGTGTTTTATAGACTCTTTGACGACAGATTTCGTCACTTCATTGAATGTGACTCTTCTTGTCTCGTTTATGGGAATACCCAAAGCTGTAGCAACGTGCCATGATATTGCTTCACCCTCACGGTCAGGGTCCGTCGCCAGATAAATGCGGTCGGCAGCTTTTGCCTCGCGCTTCAACTCCTTAATCAGGTCACCCTTACCGCGGATATTTATATATTTGGCTTTGAAATTATCTTCTAAGTCAACGCCAAGGGTGCTTTTCGGTAGGTCGCGGATATGCCCGACAGTTGCTATGACCTTATAATTGCTGCCGAGATAGCTCTTTACCGTTGCAGCCTTGGCCGGAGATTCCATTATTACGAGATTTGCCATACATTTTCCTTAATGTTGTTTTATAAATAACAATATAATATTTAAAATATCATGTCAATACCAAAGATACTGCCCCGCGCTACCTTGTCCGGACAAAACGCCCGCCAGGAAGTGCTGTTACATAACCGAGTATCTCAAGAACAGTCAGGGCGCTCATTACTTCATTTGCTGTAAAGCCTTTTGCCACAAGCTCATCTGCTGTCAAGGAGCTGCTTCCAAGCGCTGCGAGCACAGCACGTTCGTTTTCATCAATCGGAAGCTCTGTCATTGACAGCGGTTTTGAGGTCATGTTGGCTTTTTGCTGTGCGACCTCTTCGCGGGCTTTTGCAAATGAATACGAGCTGTCAGAATCGGCGTCTGCGTCAGCATAATTATCATATGATTCCACAGGGGTGCTTTTTGCTTTCATTTTAGCGTCTTTTTTAGCTAAAATATGCTTTTCCTGCCCGCCCCATGTATTTTCATTGCTGTTTTCGCGCTTACTTTCACTGCTTTTTTGTGTAGAACGCGACGTGACGCCACGCAGTTTCGCTGATTCGTGACCAGCTTTTTCATTGATTCGCCGCTCTGCAGCTTCCGCAGCTTCGACGGACACAGCATGCGGATAAAGAAATTCGTAAAGCGATAAAATATCGCAAGCTGATGTCACTATCCGTGCGCCGTCGCGTATGAGAGCGTTTGTGCCGACGCTGCTCTCACCGCCGAGCTCGCCCGGAACGGCAAAAAGGTCACGCCCTTGCAAAAGCGCCGTACGCGCTGTTATCAGCGCTCCGCTGCCGCGTGGGGCTTCAATAACAAGCGTACACTGCGAAAGCCCGCTTATTATTCTGTTGCGCACCGGGAAATTTGCCCCTGCGGGCGGCGTTCCCGGCGGATACTCAGTTAAAATAACTCCATTTTTTATTATGTGCTCCGCGAGAACTTTATGCTCCGGCGGATAATAACGGTCGATACCGCAGCCAAGTACAGCCACAGTCGCCGCTCCTGCATCAAGAGCGCCGTTTGCCGCCATGGCATCACATCCAAGCGCCATTCCGCTAACAACAGTGGCGCCACCGGCTGATAGTGCGTATGAAAGACGATATGCTTGTCTTTCACCGTAAGGCGTCATTTTACGCGTGCCGACAACGGCGACGTAAACACCGTCGTCGAAATCAGGCAAGCGTCCTTTATAATACAGCACAACAGGAGGGTCTGTCAATGTGCGAAGGCGTTTTGGATAACGCTTATCACCGTATGTCAATATACCCCATCCGCGCTTTATACAGAGAGAGAGAATGTTTTGAGCGCGCGTCATATCTTTATCCGCAAGAGCGCTTGCAGTTTTTTCATCAATTCCTGCAATTTCAAGAAAGCGCTCAACCGGCGCTTCATATATCTCGCGCAAAGTGTTAAATGATGCGAAAAGGCGGTTATATGCGCGGCTTCCTGCGCCGCATGCGAGTGAAAGCCAGATCCAAATCAGCCTGTCAGACATAACAGTACCTCCGCGTTCTGTTTTATGCTCTCTTCTGTTGCTATATTATAAAGTCACTGCCGCTGTTCTCGCCTTTTTTGAAAATATTGCAATATTCTTTTGTTCTGATACCTAATTTATTATCTTTGTTTAATCTATATCCCACGAAGTTCGCTCTTATACCGCTCCCATAATATAACCGTTGCCGCACAAGCTGCATTGAGTGATTCCTGCCCTTCCGACATAGGCACTGTAACGCGGCCTGTACAAAGCGAAAGAACGTCATCTGAAACGCCATGACCCTCGTTGCCTATTACAATGCAGTCTAAAGGCTTAAAACCGCCCTCAGGCTCAAAATTCCCGCCACAAGGCTTGTCACCATCAGGACAAGCAGCGAAAACCCGGCGTCCTGCGTGCAATAGCTTGCGGCAAACGTCGGAAAGGTTATCTATATAAACGCACATCAAACGGAGGGCAGCTCCCATTGAAGCGCGCATAACACGTCTGCCGTATACATCAGCGCAGCCGGGCCCACATATAATTGTATCGATCCCGAAAGCGCGTGCGCTTCTCATAATAGCTCCCATATTTCCGGTATCCTGTATTCCGTCAAGAATCAGGATGCGGCGCCCGCTATAAAACTTCGCGTCGAAGCCGGCTGCGCTCTCCTCCCGTTTTATGGAGTCCGAATATCTTACGGCCGACACCATCCCTTCCGGGAAGCGCTCCTCCGTTATGCGGTCCATAACGCTATCTGGAACTATGATGACCCGCGTATCTTTTGCGATCCCGCCTGCTGATGAGATGAGCTCATCAGCCGCGTCCTCACGTACAAATACAGCGAAAACATCTGAGCCCGCTGCCTTTGCCTCACGGTACAGCTTTACGCCATCAATGAGGAAAAGTCCCGTTTCGTCTCTGTATTTTTTCTGATCGAGCTTTGCCATCGTGACAATAAGCGGGTTATTGCGGCTCGTTATCCTCTCGAACTTGCTATTTTTGCTGTTGCTGTCCGTCATTGAAAATCCTTTCAATCTCGCCTTTCATTGACGAGTTATGTTGCTTATTATAGCACAAAAAACCGGTCAATTGCCGGTTTTTTGGTGTTTTATTTACTTAAAGGGCAGCTTTAGCCTTCTCGACAATGACAGCAAATGCTTCTTTGTCGGATACTGCGAGCTCTGAGAGCATCTTTCTGTTGAGGTCGATGCCAGCGAGCTTAAGCCCGTGCATAAATCTGGAATAATTGATTCCGTACGGTTTTACTGCTGCCGATATACGAGTAATCCAAAGAGAACGAAAATCGCGCTTTCTCTGCTTGCGTCCAACAAAGGCATAATTGCCGCTCTTCATAACGGCTTGCTTTGCCATTTTGAAATGCTTGCTCTTAGCGCCCCAATAGCCTTTCGCGCTCTTTAATACTTTTTTTCTTCTTTTACGCGACATTATCGCGCCTTTAACTCTTGCCATATCTCAAGATTCCTCCATTAATTCGTGCGATTAGTGTCGCAGACTTATTTATTTATCATCCGCCTGACGTTTTTCGCCATAGACTCGCTTAAAATAGCGCCGCTGCGGAGATGCCTTTTACGCTTTGCATCTTTCTTGCCAAGTTTATGCCGGTGTTCACTGTGATTCATCTTCACCTTACCGGTAGCCGTCAGGCTGAACCGCTTGGCTGAAGCCTTATGTGTTTTAATTTTACCCATTGCGGTGCTCCTTTATATAATTCGTTTTATAATACGAGCGCACGTCGCCCCGGCGCCACAGCATCAGCTCTGGCGTCCTGCGGCAGCTCCTCGGTATTAATCATTTGTTATAGCTTTACGCTTTTATTTCACTATCCGGACACCCTTTTATTAATGTCAAGACAGCACAAAACGTCGCCTTTACTGCGGGAACTGTTCACCCGCCGGTTTTTTCGGGCAGAAAACTTCGGTGCTTTCTCCCCGTACCAAAAGTTTTATCCCTTTATTCTGCTTTTTTTGCTGTTTCTTTTTCTACAGCTTTTTCTTTTACTGTTTCTTTTGCCTTTGTTTCTTTTACGCCTTTCGCATCCTTATCGCGCTGTGTGCGATTAGGATTGATGAACATAACAAGCTGGCGCCCCTCAAGTACCGGGTTTTTGTCGGCTGTGCCGTATTCGCGGCAATACTCCTCAAACCGCAGTAAAAGGTCGCGTCCGATCTGCTGATGTGCCATCTCTCGGCCGCGGAAACGCAGCACTACGCGCACCTTGTTGCCATCTGATAAAAATCCAATAGCGCGCCTTGCTTTCGTCTCAAAGTCGTGAGTGTCTATTTTGAACGAAAGCTGAATTTCTTTTATTTCGACGGTTTGCTGTTTACGCTTTGATTCCTTTTCCTTCTTGTCTTGTTCGTAGCGGTACTTGCCGTAGTCCATAATTCTGCAAACCGGTGGGTCAGAATTAGGCGCGATTAGGACAAGATCCAAACCTTTTTCATATGCTATCTCTTTTGCGCGTGCGAGAGGCATAATGCCAAGCTGCTCCGTGCCTTCTACGACACGTACGCTGCTCGCTTTAATTGCTTCGTTAATCTGCAGATCCTTTGTGCTGATAGTATTCCACCTCCGTAAAATATCGAGAAACTTTTTTCGCTTAAAAATAAAAACTGCGGAGAACATTTTTCTCCGCACCATACAACAACTCTCCGCTTTTTTTGCGGAAAAGTGTATATTAACCGGCGCGCTTATGCGGCTCGGTGAGGACGAAAAACGTTCTACTTCTTTTTCACAAAGGCGATTATATCACCACATCCATCGCTTGTCAACAGAATTTATGCGTATAGCGCAAATATTTTTACTTAATATATAAAGTAATACGGTTTTTTACATCTGCGATAGACAAAAAGACGAATAAATTATTAATTTATCGTATAATATTGCTATTTACAAAAATCGCTATGCGCTGTATAATAATTTTCGCCGCATAAATCTATTTTATTTCTATTTATCAATTCCCATGATTTGGGAAAGAGACGTGGCGGAGTATGTACCGGAGAAATATCAATTTCATGATATCACATCTGACCGGCGATGCTCCGCCACGTTTTTGATTATCATTTTTAAAAAAACATTGGGCGACGGTTTTTTAGCCGCCGCCCATTTTTATATTCACTGTGTTTCGGTGTTTGCGCTCGTATCGGGAGCATCCGTAACATTTGCATTGTCAACAAGGAAAAGCATAACTTTGTCCCAGAGAAGGCTCTGTCTGACCGTATCCTCGCCATAATATTCAATCAGCGCTTCAGCATCTTCAAAACCATTATCCTTTGCGTATTTTTCAGCACCGGTTTTAAACTCATCTTCCGTCAGTTTTATGCCTTCGCGTTTGACAATGATACGCAGCAGCATTTCCTCGACAACATAAGCCTTTGCCTGCTCAGTTACCTGTTTTTCAAATTCATCTTTTGTCGTGTTGAGATATTTTTCAAGAAAATCATTAAGGGTGAGGTTATACTGCTTCGCATAGTTTGTATATGAAGCTATATAGTTGTTCTTGTATGATTCGACAACTTTATCCGGATATTTTTTCACAGTTGAGTTGTCGACAATGTATTTCCATATGTCGGAGACAAGATTTGTAAGCTCGTCTTCCTCTGCTTCTGCTTCAAGCTTTTCCCACAAATAAGCTTCAAATTCCTCAACTGTGTCGTAATCCGTATTGGCTGCAACAAGCTCATCGTTGTATTCGGGTAAAATGTCGCGTGTTGCGGAATTGATTGTCACAAGGAACAATGCCTTGACGCCTTCAAGGTCCGGATTGTTCTTGTACGGGGTAGGAAATGTAACTTCAACAGAAACCTTCTCACCGACATGGTGCCCGACAAGCCCTGACTCAAAACCGCTGATAAAACTTCCCGAGCCGAGTGTCAGGTCATAACCTTTTACATCGTCGTATTCGGTGAACTTCTCACCGTCTTTATATTTTTCGTAATCGCCTACAATATATCCGACATAGTTTATATTAACTGTATCGCCGAGGGCAAGTACATCTTCCTCAGTAAGCTTTTTTTCTGTGGCAAGGTCATCAAGAAAATCTTCAATTTCGTCGTCGATGTCGTCCTGATTTATAGTTATCTGCTTTCTTGTAGCAGATATGCCCTTATACTCACAAATCTCAACGTATTTTTCCCAGTTGTAGTCATCAATATTTTCAGACTCGCCGCACGCTGTAAGAGTCAGCGGAACAATAGTAAATGCGGCAGCGAGAAGAAGCGTTATTACTTTTCGCATTATAAAATATCCCTTCGGCTATTATTTTTATATAATTTATATCATAAATACGGCACTAAGTAAATACCCCGCACGACATTGTTAACAAAAATGCCCCTTATGGCACATAAAAGCACTCCGCGGGTAATTACGTATTTCTCATTTAATTAGAGTAACCTATCTATAACATCATTTTATAATATAGACCCCGCACGGCACAGAAAACTTTTCTCCCGCGCGGGGCGTTTTATTGCTATGCTATTCTGATTTATATTCTTTCTATCATTCGTGATAAGATTTCACTCTTCTCTGAGCTTTGCCGCACGTACATCACCGCCGGCAAAAGGCAAGGCAAGAAACTCACCGAAAAGGCGGCTTGTTATGCGCTCGGCATAACGGCGGCGAAGTTCTGCTGGTGAGAGGTTTGTGCTTATAATCATAGACATTGCGCGGTTTATTCGCGTGTTGATGAGATTATATAGGCAGGAGAGCGTGAACTGGTTTGTCAGCTCGGTTCCGAGGTCGTCGATAATGAGAAGATCACACTCAAAATAACGCTCTGTCGGGTCGTCATCCTGCGATGTGTCTTGTGCGTGGAATTGCTTCTGCTCAAAATCCATTATTATATTTTGTATCGTGTCGTATTTTACGTCAAAACCCTTATTTATTACCTCGCGCGCTATTGATGTTGAAAGATGCGTCTTCCCGAGCCCCGTTGCACCAATAAATAAAAGGTTGCCGTTATTTTTACCGGCTGTAAAATTCTCCGCGTATGATTTGGCAGCCTCATATGTATGCTTCATTGTCGCATACGCCTGCGAGTCATATTTATAATAGTCAAGGGAGAATGTTTCAAAACTCTGCGTCTTTAAAAGCTCACCCATTCCTGAGCTTTCATAACCGGCAAGCACAAGCTCACGGCGTTTACATTCGCACATTTGCGTGCCGTCGTAACCTGTGTCGGAGCATTTTTTACAAAAATAGCGCGGTTCCGTATAGTCAGCCGGGTATCCGTTTTCAACAAGGATAGCGGCGCGCCTTGCCTGAAGCGCAAGATTGTCTTTTTTAATGCGCTCTATGCGCTCAGCAACCCCCTCGCTTCCAAGCTGGCACGCTTCAAATACGCGTGCTCCTGTCTTTGCAAGCTCAGCATCAATCTTTGCAAGCTCCGGTATCTTTGCATGAACCGATTCCAGGCGGCGCTGGGCATCCGCCTCAGCCTGTGAGCGTCTTGTTGCAAGAATATCATTTACTTTTATGTAATCAGCTTTTCTGAATCCCATATCAGCCGGCCCCGCTTTCCTTCAGCCCGCGCTTTACAGCAAGCTGGAAAAATTCATCCGTATCAAAGCTGCCACTGACGCCTGCATCCTTTTCCTTGCTTGCTTTATACTTTGCTTCGGCTTCGTCTATTTCAAGCAAGCTCTTAAAGCCCCTCTCATGCCAGCTTTCGAGGACTTTATTCATATACGGTACCGATACATTCCCGATAGTATCGACAGTCACCATATACGCGCGCTCTATCATGTCATAGTTCATACCCCACTCGCGTGACCAGCGCTCAAACGCTTCGCGTTCACGTGCGGAGAAGGCGCGGTTTCCGATTCCGAGGAGCCCGCGAAGGCGTCCTTCCAGCTTCTCCTGTTCTTCCATCCATTTTATGTGCGCGTCAAGCGCTGCCGGCGTGTCAACGCCGCGATCGTAAAGAGAAAATGCCATGCGCTCCGCATATTTCAGCGCGCGCTTGCCGCGTTTGACGCACCAGGCTAAAAGCATCAGTATGTATTCGGGGTCGAGCCCGAGATAATCATGCAGCCCGACAATTATTGCCGCTTCCGCACTGTTGAACATGCGCCCCATCGTTTGCTGGCAAGCGTCTATGAGCGCTCCAAGATCCGGTGAGCGGTCAAATGCCGCCTTTACATCGTCAGACGTATACTCAGGAAGGCTGTGCCTCGGACGGAGCTTTTTTATGCCTTTTTCTGTTTCTTTATCATTAGTGTTTTCTTTATCAGACTCACCAGAATGAGGGCTGCCCGCTCTTTCGGGAGTAGATTTCATGTCTCCCGATACCGTATTCTTGCGCTCTGTTACCGCTACGCTGTCTTGCTCTTTATGATGTGCCGATTTAACTCCTTCATTATCAGATGCATCATCAGCACTTTCAATCACTCCGGCTCCCCGCCAGAATGCCAGTGACCGCTCAAACTGCTCTTGTGTAACACCTGCTGCTGCTGCAATGTCGGCAGCACACGCGTCGAAATCTATTTGTGCTCGCGGATCAGCAAAAATGAAAAGAAGAACCAAAAGATCGCTCTTTGTCGCTTTGGCAGCAACTTTTGCGGCGGTTTTTGGCAATGTTATAACGCCATTTCCATAGTTTATGACAAGCTTCACCTTATAAATCTTCCTTTCACGCTCTGTTTTGTGTGTTTTTTATCCGTCAAATTCCGTGTTGCTTCGCATTATCCGCTATTGTGCGTGTTTTATCGACTTACAATGATNNCACATAATCAACAGGCTTTTCCACAGACAAGCATTTTTCCATAATTTACCCACAGCTTGGCGATTATCAGACCGATGCATACGCATTTAGAGATGTATCTGCACAATTCCCGGCAATATACTCATAATATGCCTGTGCACCTATCATCGCCGCATTGTCGCCGCACAAAGAAACAGGTGGCACATAAAATGAAACACCCATATCACGGCAAAGAGCTGCGATTGCGGCACGCAGGTGCGTGTTAGCAGCGACGCCACCTGCAAAAACAAGCTTTTTTCTGTTCGTTGACTTAAGCGCCAATGCGAGTTTTTCAACGACGGCATGGCATATGACAGCGGTAAGTGACGCCGCTACGTCCTCGCGGCATATCGTTTCGTTTTTCATGCGCGCGGTGTTGACGTAGTTTACAACGGCTGTTTTCAGCCCTGAAAATGAAAATTCAAGCCCTTCCCCGGCAATTGCGGGGGATGGCAACTTTATATTGCTGGCATTGCCGAGAGCAGCAAGCCTGTCCATTTCCGCCCCGCCGGGATACGGAAGGCCTATCGCCCGCGCTGTTTTATCGAAGGCTTCACCTACAGCGTCGTCACGCGTGTGCCCTATCTCGGCCATGTCGGTATAGGTTCTGACATCAATTATACTCGTATGCCCGCCTGACGCTACAAAAGCAAGAAACGGCGGTTCAAGGTCGGGATATGCAAGATAAGAGGCTGCTATATGACCGCGGATATGGTTGACAGCGACGAGCGGCTTTGAATGAGAAAAAGCAAGCGCTTTTGCAAAGCCGACGCCGACAAGCAGCGCACCTATAAGCCCGGGGGCATTCGTGACAGCCACAGCGTCTATGGCATCCAAAGCGCTGTTGTAGCTATTTACCTTATCAGAATTATCGCTATTATCGCTGCCGCCCACGCATAAGCCCGCTTCAGTCAGAGCTTCATATGTTATACGCGATATGACCTCAGTATGCGCGCGGCTTGCTATCTCCGGCACAACACCGCCATAGCGGCGATGTATGCTGATCTGCGACGCAACAATGTTTGATAGTATCTGACGCCGCTTATCTGACATTTCTACGACGGCGGCTGATGTTTCGTCGCAGGAACTTTCTATTGCAAGTATGAGCATTTTATTTTAACACGCATCTTTTCATTAATTTTTCCGCTGCACTCACCGATTCAACAACTACTTGAATTATCTGCAAGAGCAGTATCTGATGATAGATTCTTTTTCATTAAAACGGCGTCGTCCGCGGGATTTTTATAATACCCGTGTCGCGTGCCATACGCCACATAACCAAGCGATTCATAAAGCGCGCGCGCAGCGCTGTTTTGCGAGCGCACTTCAAGGTATATCTGAGAAGCGCCCATCTCACCGCAAAGCGCTTCAAGCGATGACATCAGTTCACGTCCGATACCGCGCCGCCTGTAATTCTCTGAAACGGCAACGTCCATTATTTCCGCTTCATCTGCAATAACACTTGCAGCCGCATAACCGACAACAGTATCCCCGTCCTTTGCACAGATGGCTGCTGTTTGCTTATTTGAAAGAAAAGATGCCATATGTGCTGCGGACTCATCACGATTAAAGCATACAGCACACAGTGCAGCGGCGCCCTCAGCACAGCTTTCATCGCAGCGGACGACTTTTATTATTCTTTCACTATTTATTATTTTGTCCATCGATATGAAATAGTTCGTCAACGCATGATATTACCTCGGAAAGACATTTTTTATATCTGTCGACCGATCCGCCGAACGGGTCGGATATTGGCCGCGGCATAACTTTTATCTTTCCGGCAAATTGCGGGAATGCATAAAGTACGGCTGTCGCGTGCTGCTCAGTCATTGTAACGATAATATCGGCGCGCGCAGCATCATTATCTGTCAGCGTATGCGCACGGTGGCGGGTGTAATCATGCTCAGGCGTCGGCATAATGCCCGCTTCTTTTAACGCAATCACGGCATTTTCTGAAATCGGGTCGCCTTCGTGCGCAGCAATGCCCGCCGACTCGGCTGAATATTTGTCGCCACAGCAATGATTCAAGTATGCAGCCGCCATAGGTGAGCGGCACGTATTGCCTGTGCAAACGAAAAAGATAGTTGTCTTTTTGTTTACACGCCCGTCTAACACCGCATCTAAAAGCGGAGATATCTCATCGCTGCCTACAGGCTCGGCGACGTTTAAAACTTTTTCTTTAGTTTGTTGTTTTATCATGATTATATTTGAAAATTATATTTACGTTATCAATCAATATTATTAATATCAATATTAATATCAATATCCGAAACAATCATCAGAGAGCGAATCGTCGTTCGTTATCCAGTCGGCTGTATTAATAACACGGTACTCGCCGGGTGCATCGCGTATTATAACAGTTGAAATTCCGGCGTTTAAAATCAAGCGTTTACACATCATGCAGCTTGATGTCCCCGCTATAACGGAGCCGTCGACAGGAGATGTACACGCCATGTAAAGCGTGGAGCCAAGCATCTGGTCACGGGGAGCAGCTATAATAGCATTTGCCTCCGAATGGACACTGCGGCAAAGCTCATATCGCTCACCTCTCGGAATATTCAATTGCTCGCGGCGGCAGACGCCAAGATCTGAGCAGTTTGCGCGTCCGCGCGGCGCGCCATTATAACCTGTTGATATTATTACATCGTTTTTTACTATTATTGCCCCGTAACGGCGGCGCAGGCACGTACTACGCTCCGATACTGTCTGTGCAATATCAAGGTAATATTCAATTTTTGAAAGTCTCTGTGCCATGCAAACCTCCGCGTAGTCTTTCTTTCTCTCATTATAATATATCGACATAATCAATATTTTAACAATATATTTTACCACCGGAGGGAAGATAAATCAACTGTCAAAACATCCATGTTTTATTATAGTTTTTCAGCACAAAAACGGCTTCCGCAACAGCGGAAGCCGCAATTTATTGTCTTTAGCAAATTGATTAGTTGTTGCAGCAGCAGAATATGATAACAGCGGCGATGATAACGATCCAGCAAAGGCTGTTATTGTCAAATGCTCCGCCAAAGCAGTTGTTCATACCGTACCTCCATACATTATCGGAAGAGCGGCGCCGGATGGCGCCTCTCGATATCATCATATGAAATGAAGGTGCATTTGCTACAACACGCTTGCGGCTTGATAACAAAAAAAGAACAAACAAATATTTTCACATGCTATGCTGCTATGCTTCGCATGCTAACAAGTGTATGATATCGCTCGTACTCTTGTGCTCTTGTGCACGGTAAAGATTATGCGTGAGCATTATGCGCTCTATGCTGTTCGCGCTACAGTCACTATGCTTTTTTTTACTTGTCACGTAAGTGTCAGTGAATCGGCATGTAAAAAGGCATTTGCAGAAATTACGCTGTTCGTTGGAACTTCAACCGATGCTCCGCAGCGCTTGCACATAATACGGACACTGTCATCCAGTATGTCAAGTGCGTATTCCCCGCGCCCCTCACAGCGGCATTTAATTTTCCCTTCCGCATCAAGCTCCTTTATGACAAACATCACGATATCGAATATCTGAGGGTCTGTCAGAGAAGCACTCGGTGCGCGAATGTCATCAGGCGTTGCGTCACCAAGCAGCTCAAGCAGCTCTTTATCGGACTGTTTTAACGCCTCAAGCACTTTTTTACGGTTGCCTATGAAGCATATTTCAATGCCTGTGTATGAGCAAGGAAAAGAATACAGCTCCCGGCCGAAAAACATCTGCTGGCTCATAGTAAAAACGTGCGGTGATGAGCAAAACATGCACGGCACGGTGATACTGACCTTCTTGTCGCGGCGATAAACAATTGTCGCCTCGCTGTTACCACATGTACAGCGCAGACGCAGCATATCGGCTGAGAGCGAGAAGGCTCCGACAAGACTTACGACACCACTTCCGCAGTGCGGGCAGCGGTAGGAAACGGTAGTTTCTAATTTGTCAAGAATCATTTAATCAAATCCCTGTTGGCTTTATTGTTTTCCTCCCACGCGGAGGTTAAATATTCCCCTATTCGGTATATATGCGTGGTACACGTTTTCCGATAAGGCAGACAAGCTCATAATTTATCGTATCAGCAATTTCAGCAAGCTTTCGCATCTGCTCTTTGTCAGTGCCAAAAATAACAACCTCATCACCAAGCGAAACACCCGGGATACCTGTTATGTCAACCATGCACTGGTCCATGCAAACACGTCCGACAATAGGCGCAAATGAGTCTCCGATATAAACCCCGCCACCATTCTGAAATGCTCTGATATAACCGTCGGCATATCCGATTGGAATTGTCGCTACTGTGATGTCATGCTTCGGCGAGTATGTCGCACCATAGCTGATAAACTCTCCTGCACGGACAGTGTGAATATGTGATATAACGCTTTTCAGCGTCATTACCGGGGTAAGCCCCAAAACGTCTTCTTCATCAAACGGGTAAAATGGCTCAAGACCATAAAGGATTATGCCAGCCCTGACCATATCAAGATGTGCTTCAGGTATTGTCGCAATGGCAGCGCTGTTGCTTATATGACTTGTCAAGACAAGCCCGCGCTCGCGTAGGGCTTTATCTATCTTCAAAAAAAGCATAAGCTGCTCGGCGTTCATTGGGTTTTCAGGTTCGTCCGAGCATGCAAAATGCGAAAAGATGCCCTCCGGGACAATCCCTGTATACGACGCTGCCTCTAAAATTTTTGCAACAGCGCCGTTTTTAGCGTCAAAGCCAAGCCTGTTCATTCCGGTGTCAACTTTAAAGTGGACAAGGACGGCACAACCGCGCTTTTCAGCGGCATGAGAGAGCGCTTTTGCATATTCAGTTGAAAAAACTGTCTGCCTGATTGCGTATTTTGCTAAAATATCGGCATTTTCCGGTGGTGTATAGCCTAAAACCAATATTCTTGCATCATACATCAACCGTGGCTCAAAAGCAGAGCGCAGCGCCAGCGCTTCCTCGATTGATGAAACTGCAAAATCGCGCGCGCCTGCTTCATAAAGCGCTGTTGCACAGCGCTCAGCACCATGGCCGTATGCGTCGGCTTTGACAACACACATCACGCGACATGAGTCACCAACAAGAGCTTTGACAGCGGCATAATTGCGTTTTAAAGCTGTAAGGTTAATCTCCGCCCATGTCTTATGTTTAACATTCTTTATAGTATCTGCCATAATTACTCCGAAATATCCGTATCAATGAACCGATAACTTCCAATTGTAAGTGTAAATGAGCCGTCTATGGTATAAATTTTTCTCGGCGTTTCCTCACCCGCAGAAAATTCGACTCCAATGTCGCTGTTTTCCCCGGAATACAAAGCAGTCGTTGTACCGCCAGACGTTGACACAGAATATAGACTTTTCGGGTCAAGTGAGAAAATCGACATTATATCATAATAGCGCTTGCCGGCTTTTTTTGAAAGCGGAATCTTTGTGCCGCTGCCGTCGGGATATGTGATGTAAACACCATTCGGCGACACTTCCGCTATCATACCATCGGCATCAGAACTACCGGTAGACGGTGAAAATGAAAAAGTAATGACACCACCCCGCCCGGACTGTATATAGCTGTCATCAGCTTCCGATGAAAGCGTAATTGTGACATAGAAAATGCCTGTAGGTGTACTCAGCTCACCGGAAACGACAGCAGCGCGGGGTTGGTATGTGAGAGGGTCAGATGCGTTATGCGCACAACCCGTAAATGTCATGACAACGAGTGTTAAAACGAGAACAACAAAAAGTGAAACTGATGTGCATCTGCACATTGAATATAAGCCGCCTTTCAAAAAAATATAGCGGCGCATTATGCACCGTAATATTTATATTGAAAAGTGGCGGCTTATATGATTAAACGCGTGTTCCGACAGCGTATGTAAGCGGTATTATTACTGTCTCGCGGTTGTAATATGAAAAGATCTGTTGTGACTTGTCAATCATGTCAAATAGTATTGCTTTTTTCTCGCCATTTTTCTCATCTGTGAATATTGCGTAGTATACATTCGGATGAGAAGGAGAGGAGCAGTGGTTGATTATAGTTTTAACGCCGGATTCGTCAAGTTTTTTCTTCCATTCGGCATCGTTATATGGTGCAATAACCTCGAAATCTTTTATTTTCATTTCAAGGATTAATTTTTCTGCAACCTTTAGGTCAGCGTGTTCATCGTTTTTGTCTGTTTTGAACTTCTTTCCGTAGTATCTTGTGAATCTTACAGTTCCCGCGTTGAAAACTTGATAGCGCTGGTCATAATTGACATAACGCCAAGTTCCGTTTATTAGGGGTCTGGAGAGAATTGCAAATACCGGCACTATAATGAATGCTGTATATGATATTATGGAGAATAATAAAACTATTATGGCGACCGGTACAAGTATGTATGCAAGCACCATGAGGCTTCTCTTTAATTTATAAGAACCCTCAGATTTTCTTGGAACCGCATACTCCATATCATATTTTCCGCCTTCTGTCATCCAACGAATCCTCCCTGCAAATAATTATTTTTTATACTTGTGAAATTATATCACGCATAAGTATTGTTTTCAAGCTATAAATAATATATATGGTATTTTACTTGCCATAAATATAACCGCCCTACACAAAAACGCAAACGGAGATATTTAAGTAATCCGTTTGCGGCAAAGTGTGTGGAATTACTTATTATAATTATATTTTTTAATATTTTGCATTATGAGTCAAACAGTAAGGCTTGCAATACTTCTGCCATCCTCATACATCATTGAATAATGCTGCCTGCAGGCATTGTACTGCTCAAAAAGCGCTTTAGCACGCAAGGGATCATGATATACCTTCCACGGGCCGGATAGCCTGTAATTATCCCCGCGGTTTTCTATAAAACCAATGACGTCAGGGAGGGGATAGCCAAGAAACACGCCTATTTCATGCGGAAACTCACATTCGATTTCAAGTCTTTCGGCAAGCCGGTTAAGGCAAGCTTCGACGCCGGACGTCGTATCATAACCATAGTTTTTAAGAAATCCTTTTATTTCGCTGTCAGATATAGCTTGTGCCAGCATATGAGGACGATAGACATATGCAAGAATCATTGAATTTTTAGCGGATGTCATCAGGCGAATGTTTATTCCCTTCGCACGCAGGATTTCATCCCACATAAGTGCTGCCCCGACAACATCCTCGCCTGCTGCTATGGCACCCGCGCAGTTGAAAAGGCTGCCAAGTTTTATGCCGGCAAGCGTTGGCGCACACTGCTCAATTAAGCATCGCTCAAATTTGCTTTTACTAATCAAAGGCTCGTGCACCCCCTATCATCCAAGCAACACAACTCATATTATGTTCTATGTTTATTTTAACTTTTTGTTGTAACATTGTCTATAAAAACATATTGCCACATTTATTTTAATCAATATAATCCTACGTTTTGAGCCTTATTATGCTGCTGATATAAAAGTGCTATATAACTCTCCATCTACGATTAGCATAGCGTTTTTCGTATGTTTATTTAATTATGTGCCTGCACCTGCTGCTTTATTCAGCTTAAATAAACCGACTATCGCCTGATTTTATACGATGGTTTTCACATATAGTGTTGTTAACACCGTCTTTCAAGTAAAAATGATCATCTCCGGAAAACAGTTTTTATAATTATAAAAACGCCCGACATATTTTCATGATGGAATACTGTCGGGCGATATTTATTTATATATATATATTGACGCACAGATGCGCAGATAGCGCTGTATTACTTTTTGTAAAAGTGCTATGCTTTTTTTAATCTATCGACTTATTAATATTAAAGCGAGTTATTTTACTTGACGTATTCTTCGGGAATTCGGTATCGCGGATTTTAACAAGACCGACATTTTTATACGATATCATCCGCGCGTTGACTTCTTTTATCTTTTCGTTGAAATACGTTTGCGCATCAGTTATACCGCGTGCCATAAGCGCTTCATAATCGGGGTAAATCTCAGCGACAATGACCTCACGCCCTGGCTGCAAACGGCTTTCACCCGCGTAAACTACCGTTTCCGCAACACCATAAATCTTGTAGATTTCAGCTTCTATCTCTTCCGGATAGACGTTTTTACCGTTGCTGAATATAATTAAGTTTTTAAGGCGCCCCGTTATATAAAGCCAGCCTTCATCATCAAGACGGCCGTAGTCTCCTGTGCGGAAATAGCCCTCCTCATCGAAAGCAGCTGCCGTTGCTTCGGGATCCTCGTAATAACCGAGCATGACGTTCGGCCCTTTGACGCAAATCTCGCCTTCACCGTTTTCATCGGGATTGCGAATCTTTACAAGCTCGCCGACAATCGGTGTACCTACGCTTCCCGGCTTGCGGTATTCGTTTCTGTTAGCTGAAATAAGCGGCGAACATTCCGTAATTCCGTATCCGTTGAGCACTGTAATGCCGATAGCATCAAAGAAATCGATTATCTCCTGTGCAAGGGGCGCGCCGCCGCATATAATCAGCGTGAGTTTACCGCCAAATGATGCCCGAATCGACTGGAAAAGCTGTTTTCTGCGGTCGATACCGGCGCGGCGAAGCGTTTCGCTGAATTTTATCGTAGAGCGCAACAGTTTAGCGCGTCCTTCCTTTTCTGCTGTTGCCCAAATGCGCTTATAAAGCGTTTCAAGGAATAGTGGGACAAGAATAAGGTGGTTTGGCGACTGTTCTTTTAGCTCGCGCGAGAGGAATCTTATGCCGCTTGAAATATATACCTCCGACCCTTGCGCAAAGTGGCCGACAAGGTTGACGGTAGAGCCAAAAGTATGATGAAGCGGAAGGACGTTGATTGTTTTTTCGCCAATCTCAAAGTTATACATCCCCTGCGTCATGTCTGAACATATATTTGTCTGTGAAAGCATGACTCCCTTGCCACGTCCGGTAGTACCGGAGGTAAAAACAATTATAGCCAGCTTATCAGGATCGATTTCATAGTCATAATACGAATTATCACCGCTTCTGATAAGGCGCACACCCTCATTTATAAGGTTGTCAATTGACGGATCCCCCTCGGATGGTGTGCCCTCTATGCATATGCAGCGTTTAACCGATGGGCATTCTTTGCGAATAGTTGCAACAGCATCTGCAATATCGGAACTATAAAAAACAGTTTCTGCTTTTGTTTTTGAAACAATACCTATAAGGTCAGCGATCGGCAGCTTTTTATCAATCGGGACTGCTACAGCACCGATTGCCAAAACAGCAAAATATGCATATGCCCAGCCGATTGAGTTTCCACCTATGATAGCTGCTTTTGTATCGCGGCAGCCTGCTGAGATAAGAGCAGTGCCAAGCGCACAGACATCGGAGCGCGCCTGCGCATATGTGATGCATATTGTTTCGGCGTCATCCGGGTTCTTTTTATATGAAAGCGCTGTACGATTTGGATACTTCTCCGCGACATTTTCAATCATTTCTCTTATATCGCGGAACTTTGTCGTCTCATACTGCGGATAATTTGATTTTCTTTGCTTAAAATATTTAACACCCTGAATCATCGCGTCAAATGTCCTCTCCGTTCTCGAAATATTTTTATTCAATGTGAAATTAATTAAGCATTGTTAATGTTTTATTATTATGCAACTAATAGATGTGCTTTATTTCATTTTCTGCTTTAAAGTGAGACTTATGGAATGATTATGTCTTGATATATATTAAGAATAACTCATGTGTGCCAAAAATACAATCGAATAATGAGAAACTCAATTCTACTCAAGCATAATATGGCTCTACTGACGGTAGAATATCGAGCATACGCTTGTTTTTTCACGCCAAGTGCTACTGAAAGGCCAGCTTTTGTGTATTACCACTTTTAATACAATGATTGATATTTATTACACAAGTTGTTGCATTTCTCACGATAAAAAACTCTCTTTATATAATCGTTAACTTAAACCTTGATAGGCAAGTGTCAAGCATACGTCTGCTTCGATAAGCAAAACCAAAAGATTGTTCTTTATATAGGCTTGTGTCTAATTTGCTCACATTTTGTGGACAAAGTTCGGGAAATATTGATTTATATCATGAGGTGACGTTTAAGATATAATGAACTGCAATCAGTGCGTAATTATCAAGTGCTTTTTTTAACAAATTAAAACAATTTGACATTATACGGTAACTGATGTAATATAAATGTGATATACTGAATAGTAGACTTACAGTAGGAGGTTATAAATATAATAATGAAGCTCTGGGATGATGTAACAAAGGCAGCGAGCGACGCTGCAACAATGGCAGCTAAGAAAACAAGCGAGCTGACAGCAGCTGCGAAACTTAAGTATAAATTGCATACTGAGCAAACAAGGCTTTCTGTTATATATGAAAAAATCGGGCGGTTGTATTATGACTCAATAAAAAGCGGTGTAGATAATACTGCAAAAATCGCCGAGCTTACAGCAGAGGTCGATGCTGTCAGTGCTGAAATTGCAAGCTGCACTGCTAAACTCGCCGATATGAAGCGTAAACGCTTGTGCCCGGCTTGCAATGCCGAAATAGCTAAGGACTCTATTTACTGCCCGCGCTGCGGCGCAAAGCAGCCAGCCTCAACGGACCCGCAAGAATAACAAACCGTTAAAACGAAATCATAGGTAAATATTTCTCCATTTTACAAAGCTACATAGTGCGCAGAGCATAATAATACAAGGCATATTATGTGCGCACACTTATGTAAGGATACATAAAAACACATAACGCAAGCNNGATACATAAAAACACATAACGTAAGCTAAAAATTAAACACGCCACAAAAGAATCCCGCGCCGGGAATAGCCCCAGCGCGGGATTTTTATTTGATATTGGTCTTTCATGTAATTGTTATCAGCGACGGAAGAGAAGTTTTAAGAATTCGCGGGCACAGTAACGCCAAACGTGCCAGTCATGGTAACCCGGTGTTGCAAAGAACACTAAATTGTTAATACCGCTCTCACGCAGATGTCTAAACGTTTCGCGGTTGTACTCACACACCTGCTCAAATTCACCTGCACCGGCGAAAATTAAATCAAACGTCTCATTGAATTTATCTTTGTCAGCGAGCATTTCTTCGCAGCGGAGGGATGGATTCTCCGTCTGGAAATGAGCGCTGAATAAACCGGCGGATGCAAAATACTCGGGGTATTTGAATACTGTCTGCTGCGTCTGGAATCCGCCCATTGAAAGTCCGGCCATCGCACGGCTATGCCTGTCGGCTATTGTCCTGTACTTCCCATCAATGAACGGAATGCAGTCCTTGACAAGAACATCAGATATTAAGCCCCAGCCCATTTGTGCAGGCGCCGAATCGTCAGCCGGCATTGCGACGCCATTGTTCATCACAATTATCATCTCTTCCATAGCGCCATCTGCGATAAGGTTATCAGCGATATGGTTGATTTTGCCGTGCCATATCCAGCCTGTCTCTGATTCTCCGCCCCCGTGCTGAAGGTAAAGCACCGGATAACGGCGAGAAGGTGATTTTTCGTATGACGGCGGCGTATAGACAAAGCAGTTGCGGTAAAGCCCCGTGACACTTGATTTGTAAATATCCATGCGGACAGTGCCGTGCGGGACATCATGCATCAAGTAAAAGTTTGAGTATTTATCGGGAATCTCGAAAAAGTTGATTACACGTCCGCATCCGTAGCCATATGGCGCATGTGGATTGAGCGCACGGGTTCCATCTACAAAATATTCATGGTAATGGAAGCCGGAGTCAATTCCGGACACCGTCACGTGCCACCAGCCGTCCTCCCCGCGCGTCATATCATTGCGGACATTTGAAAAGCCGCCGCCAAGTCCGGCTACCTGAACTGATTTGGCGTCCGGTGCATAAAAGGAAAACGTGACATCGCCATTTTCGTGTACGTGGCACCCTTCAGGAATTATTGCATATCTGCCGGCGGGACGGTTATCTTTATCCCGAGCAAATATTAGATTCCGGTGCACGTCATCGAAGAAGAGGGCGTGTGCCGAAAGCGCTTGATTTGAAAGCATTTCTTTGCGTATCATAATTCAGCCCTCCTTATTTAAACAGCAGTTTCATAAATTCATATGCTGAAAAGCGCCATACATCCCAAACGTGGAAGCCGGGGCGATGATAATCCACTATCTTCACGCCCCTCGCACGCAGCTCATTGAGCTGTGGAAGCGTACGTTCGACGAATCCTTCCTGCTCTCCGCCCGATACAAATATAAGGTCAAAGTCGGAGTTGACCTTTTCTGCGTCTGCAAAATAATCGGTGAAATCGTATTCACCGCGTTTTATCGGGAAGCCTCCTGAAAAAACGCCGAGTGAGCCGAAAATATCTCTATGTAGCATCGCAGATAAAAATGCCTGAGATGAACCAAGTGATAACCCGGCGACAGCACGGTTTCGCTTGTCAGTTTTTGTGCGATATTTTGAGTCGATATACGGTATGCAATCGTTTACAAGCTCGGAATCAAAGTCGCCCGGGAAGAACACCGGATCCTCGCCTTCTTTGAAGGCATATCCGGAGTTCATAACAATTATCATTTTTTCGGCAAAGCCATCAGCTATAAGATTGTCCGCTATATAATTTATTTTACCCTGCCATACCCAGCCGGTCTCGTTTTCACCGACACCATGTTGTATGTATAGCACAGGATATCTTTCGTCCGATGAGTCGTATCCCGGTGGGCAATATACCCAAGCACATTTTATACGGTCGTTGACAGAAGACTTATAGTATTCCATTCTCACGTCACCATGCGGCACGTCGCGCAGCATCCAAAACTCATCTTCGTTTGACGGCAAATCGAAATAGTTAATCGGGTAAAAGCATCCGTAACCGCAATTTACATCTGGATTGACAAGGCGGTTCCCATCAACAAAATACTCGTGGTAATGGAACCCGGGCAAAATACCTGAGACGGTGATGCTCCACCACCCATCCTCGTCTTTTTTCATCTCGCGACGCTCTCTTGAAAAGCCGCCGCCAAGACCGGCAACCTCAACCTTTTGTGCGTTAGGCGCGTAAAAACGGAACTTAACATCTCCGTTTTCGTAAACCTTTATGTTTGGCTCGACCGGTACTACCTCCATCGGAGGCATCTGCCCGCCAAATAACGGCCCTCTACGGCGCTGTTCGGGACGCGGACCCTGACCTTGCGCTTGAGGCGGTGTTTTAAATACCGCACGCTTAATCGGCGTGTCGAAGATCAGCATCTGCGAACGAAGCACCTGGTTTTCACATATCTCCTTTTTGATTTTCGTCATACGGCAATCCGAGTCTCCTTCTTATTTTTGCTATTACCTTAATATTAACACACAATTAGCACCATTGCAAAACTTATTTTGGATTTTTATGTAATTCTTTATAGATCTTTATTTAGTTTACCTAATAATTTTATTTATTTTGCATATTAACTTATTTCTTTCCCGCTGCTGTTTTTTTAAATAATAAAAATATAAGCTGTAAATTTATAAAAAAAAGAGGAAAGCGTCGGCGGATTTTCGCTGACTTTTTTTATAAAATTTTGCATTCTTCACGCCTGCCTTCAACTTCACAATAAACGCCGCCCGGCGTGTTGTGGCAAAAACCACATAGACCTGCGCCATAGCAAGTTTATGCAAAAACGGACGGAAGCCGACGCCCTAAACAATACCATAAATGCTTATGTTATAACTACATTTTTCAGAATGAGTCATATAGCGCAGAAATCCCTTCTCTTCGTTTCTTTGAAACTTAATGACAACGCCATAAAAGATTGATTTCAAGCATAAAGGTAGGTATATAAAAATTATAATTTTTTCTTATTTCAATAGCGTTTTCATAAGAGCGCTTATATTTAAATTTTAAAAATCATATTATAGTTCGGGAGGTGTTGTGAATTGAATGTTCAAAATAGCGGGAACCAGTCGATTTTCAGCCTGCTTGCGGCGGCAATGCCTGCGGCCGTCGCTCATATCGTCGGATCGCCATCTTACCCCAACATAGAAGGTGATGTCATTTTTTATCAGACAAGGCGCGGCGTTTTTATCGAAGCAACAATCAGAGGACTTCCATATACCGGCGGTTCTTGTGATTATCCCGTATTTGGGTTCCATATTCATTCAGGTGGTTCGTGCACCGGAACAGAGGCTGAGCCATTTGCCAACGCCGGCGCTCATTATAATCCCTATGGCTGTGATCACCCTCAGCACGCCGGCGACCTGCCGCCGCTTTTTGCAAATCGCGGCTATGCCTGGCAAACGTTTTATACCGAAAGATTAAATGCACCGGATGTTATTGGACTGCCCATCATTATACATTTGAATGCTGATGATTTTACAACCCAGCCGTCCGGCAACTCGGGTGAGATGATAGCATGTGGTATCATCGAAAGTGCATGCTCGTGATAGAACCTTAAAGGTATATCAAGCAACCGGTGAAAAGATGGAGCGTGATATGAATACGTAAAGCCGTCCGGCTACCGCACCGGACGGCTTTACTTTTTTTACCATTTAAGCATTTCAGGCATATTGTCAATCATATTTTCGATGAAAATTCCATATCCGCATTTGGGATCGTTTATCATCACGTGAGTGACAGCTCCCACAAGCTTACCGTCCTGTATGACCGGACTGCCGCTCATGCCCTGAACGATTCCTCCTGTCATCTCAAGGAGCTCCGGGTCAGTTACAACGATCACAAAGCTTTTACCGTTTTTGTCTTTGTTTTTGACATCAGAAAGCACAACGTCATACTCTCCGACGACGCCATCTTTAAGCGTACAGCGTATCTTTGCAGGCCCATTTTTAACCTTATCGCGACTTGCAAGCTCAATAAACTACCCGCCAGCAGGCCGCTGTGTCAGAACTCCGTATACCCCGCTGTAAGTGTTGCATACAAGCGTACCAATTTTTCCGGCACTAAAGCATCCGCGAAGCTCACCCGGTGTGCCAGCTACACCTTTTGTAATCCCCGACAGCGTCACTTTAGTGATTGTCCCACGAAGAAGCGGCATAAGCTCACCCGTATCAGTGTCGCATATTCCGTGTCCAAGGCCGGCAAATGCACCCGTCTTAGGGTTGTAAAACGTAACAGTTCCGATGCCAGCTGTACTATCGCGTATCCATATGCCGGCTCTATATACACCAGACTTATCTTTTACCGGCGTTATGGTAATTGTCTTTTCGGTGCTGCCACGTTTAATTAATATGGTAACTGTTTTACCGTTGCTTTTTGATATAGTATCAATTACCTGCTCCGCTGATGATGCATCTACCCCGTTAATTTTTAAAATAATATCTTTAGGAAGCAAACCCGCTTCTTTCGCAGGATTCACCTGCTTCTCGCCCGTATCTACATCGGTAAAGCCGACTACCATTACACCCTCGGTGAAGAACCGCACACCAAATGGCGTACCGCCGACGCACAACTGCATAGGGCTTTCCTTAGCCGCACTTAAATCCCCGACCGCTGCGACCTCGGCTGAAAATATATTCAATATTATGGTAACAA
>LFTK01000044.1 GCA_001513385.1 Clostridiales bacterium DTU064 | reverse complement strand
CGCCCGAGCGAAAAACAAAAGCCGGTGAAAATGATGTTCCTGCGCTGTCAGGTGCAATGGATATGGCAATGTCGCTTGTAACGCCAACGGAACGCGAAGTAACCGAACGGATACGCGCCGCTGACCCGAATACAATGACGCCAATTGAAGCTATTAACTTCATTTACGAAATAAAAAAGATGCTCGAACAGTAGAATTAGTGTATTATATTTAAAATATTCACAAGGAAGGAGTGCGGTGAGTTTTGATGGATGGAAAAACTAACGGCAGGGACAATAGTATTATCACCCCCCGCGAAATCAACGTCCTTGGACCTGAAATCGCAAACCTCATCGCCGCCGGTGAGGTCGTCGACCGCCCTGCTTCCGTGATAAAGGAACTTCTTGAAAACGCTATTGACTCCGGTGCTACTATCATAACAACTGAAATACAACGCGGTGGCGTCACTTATATGCGGGTCACCGACAACGGCTGCGGTATAACCTTCGACGATTTACCTAAAACTATACTGCGCCATGCAACAAGCAAAATAAAAACTGCTGAAGATTTAAACTCCATCTGGACGCTTGGTTTCAGAGGTGAGGCGCTTGCGGCAATAGCAGCCGTTTCGCACCTGAGAATCATCAGTCGTCCGCAGACAGAGGAGTTTGGCGGGCTTCTTGACGTCGTGGGGGGCGAAGTCATATCCCACACAGAAACGGGTTGCTCGCCCGGAACTACCGTTATCGTTGAGGACCTTTTCGCAAACGTTCCGGCAAGACGGAAATTCCTCAAAAAAGACGTATCAGAAGCCGCAGCAATATACGCAATATTTGAGCGCGTCGCGCTTTCACATCCTGAAATCTCTTTTAGGTTAATCTCCGACGGCGCTTTAAAAATGCGCACCGAAGGAAACGGGGACTTGCGCAGCGCTATTTATTCGATTTTGGGGCGTGATTTCACTCAGCGTACGATTCCAGTCTCATACGAATATGAAGGCGTCAGCGTCACAGGCTATATCGGCATGCCCGATACCGCGCGCGCCAACCGAAACGGGCAGATGTTTTTTATAAACGGCCGTTATGTGCGCACCCTGACAGCTCAGGCAGCACTTGAGCAGGCATACAGGACATTCATTCCGGAGGACCGCTTCCCTGCCTGTGTGCTGATGATAAACATACCTCCCGGTTTTGTCGATGTAAATGTACACCCGGCAAAGCTTGAAGTTAAGTTTTCTAACGAAAAGCTGATTTTTGAGGCTGTATATTACGCTGTCCGCCCCGCTCTTGAAGAAAAAATGACGTTTGCCGAGCTTCCGCTTGGAATTAATGCGCCATCTGCTATCGATAACTACAAACGCCGCGCACAAACAGTAGCAGCTTCATTTGCTCCTGTCCACGACAGCACTCAGGACAAAAGACCCGAGCAAATTACAATTGAGGAAACTTCACAAAACAAAGCTACAAATCAAAAAAGTGACTTTTCACAGGTTTTTACACCAGCACAGAACATAACTAAGGCACAGCAAAAGCCTTTTGTTAAATCTGAGACGCCATCATCATCAATTACACCAGCTCTATTAGAGTCGATGGCGGCAATTGTGAAATCAAATCAGCAAGAAGTGTTGACATATGATGAAGTGTCAACATCATCACCGTCGGATAAAGATACAACGCAATCGTTACCATCTGAATATCAGGAAACGATAGAGGATAAGAATAAAGGCATACACGAAAATGCAGATTCGCCGAAGACAGAATATAAAATCTTAGGCGAAGCATGGGACTGCTATGTCATTGTCGAGACATCCCGCAGTCTCTACCTGATTGACAAACACGCCGCTCACGAGCGCATACTATTTGAGCGGCTGCGTCGCAATATGCGTGAACGTGCCGCTGAGGGCGCGTCCCAGCTTTTAATATCACCTCTCAGAGTGCAGCTGACAACAGAAGAAGCTGCTGTTATCTCCGAATATTCAAGCGACATTCGCGCTACAGGCTTTGACTTTACACTTGACGGCAATACTGCCATCATAACAGCGCTGCCGCAGAACTTTACACCTGAGATGGCAACGGAAGCTTTTGTCGTTTTCGGCAGTGAACTTCAAGTTTCTGTCGGTGAAGCCCGCGACGCCATTTTTGAGCGCACGCTTTTCTCATGTGCCTGCAAAGCTGCCATCAAAGGCGGACGCGTTTACAGCGATGCTCATATTCGCTGGCTGTGCGACGAACTTTTCTCGCTACCCGACATAAAATACTGTCCGCACGGACGTCCTGTTACGCTTGAAATTACAAAATCTTCGCTTGACAGGCAGTTCGGGCGCATCAAATAACGAAAATACACTTGTGATAAAGGATTATAGATGTTCACCTTATTAAAAACAGAAAAAAAGGCTCGCCTTGGGCGTTTTGATACTGTACACGGGGTAATATACACACCCGTTTTTATGAATGTAGGAACATGCGCCGCTATAAAAGGCGGTGTATCACCAGCTGAGCTTGCCGAAATTGGTTGCCAGATTGAGCTTTCAAACACTTATCACTTGCATATACGCCCCGGGGATAAAGTAATACGGGAGATGGGCGGCATACGGCGCTTTATGAACTGGGATGGTCCCGTTTTAACCGACAGCGGCGGGTTTCAGTTGTTTTCACTCGCGCCGCTTCGCCGCATAAAGGAAGAAGGCGTGTATTTTGCATCTCATGTTGACGGTCGGCGCATTTTTATGGGGCCGGAGGAAAGCATGCAGATACAGTCAAACCTTGCGTCGACTATTGCGATGGCATTTGACGAATGTGTTGAAAACCCTGCCCCTTATGAATATGCTAAAGAATCAAGCGAACGCACCATTCGCTGGCTCATACGCTGCCGCGACGAGCTTCGCAGGCTTAATTCACTGCCCACGACACTAAACCCGAATCAGCTTCTTTTTGGCATAAATCAGGGCAGCACATACCACGATTTACGCATTGACAACATGAAAGCAATACGTGAGCTTGACCTTGACGGTTATGCCATCGGCGGCCTTGCCGTCGGCGAGGAAGCTGAAGTCATGTATGATATAATCGAGACTGTCGAGCCATATATGCCAACCGACAAACCGCGATACCTCATGGGTGTCGGCACTCCCGTCAATATCCTTGAAGCCGTATGGCGCGGCGTCGACTTTTTCGACTGCGTTATGCCGAGCCGGAATGCCCGTCACGGTACTCTTTTCACATGGGGCGGAAAAATCACACTTACAAATGAAAAATACACACTCGACCCCCGTCCGATTGACGAAGGCTGCTCTTGTCCTACATGCCGCAGATACTCGCGTTCGTACCTGCGCCACCTCATAAAAGCTAAGGAATCGCTTGGCATGAGACTCGCTGTCACGCATAACCTTTATTTTTACAATGAGCTTATGCGAAAGATACGCGAAGCGATAGAGGGCGGTTATTACGAGAGCTTTTATAATAAGTACAGAAACATCTTAGGAGAGCGCCGCGAAGATTAAAACTAAACATACCCGAAAGGTTCAATATAACAGCAGATGTTTAAAAAACTATTTAGCGGTGGGGCTGTTGTTCGTCCTGTAATAGTAACAGCGACGCTTCTGACTTCCCTTTCCTCGCTTTTTATCCGTCTTGCAAACGCCCCGTCAATTATACTTGTCTTTTACCGCGTGACGATAGCATCACTCCTCATGCTTCCCTATGTCATAGCAAAGTGCCGCGATGAGCTGCGCCGTGTTATAAAAACGCGCGATATGGCGCTGTCGCTTTTAAGCGGAGCATTTTTAGGTGTTCACTTTTACCTTTATTTTCAGTCTTTAAAACTGACAAGCATAACCTCCGCTGTAATTCTTGTAAACGTCGAGGTTTTCTTTGTCGCATTTGCAATGCTTTTTGTTCTGCGCGAGAAAATATCCCTGCGCGGCTGGCGGGGGATCATCGTTGCCTTCATCGGAAGTGTTATCATCGCGCTTGCCGACGCGAACAGCGGCAATGACAATATAATCGGTGACCTTTATGCCTTCTTGGGTGCCGGTGCGATGGCCGTATACACGCTCATCGGTCGGGTTTGCCGCCGCAATATGTCGACAGCGCTTTACACATATATTTTATATACCTCATCTGCCGTCACTACATTTTTAATGGCCGTATTATCCGGCACACCTCTCGCAGGCTACTCAGGTGACAATATCCTTTATGCAGCGCTGCTTGCCATTCTCTGCACGCTTTTAGGACACAGCGTCTTTAGCTGGGGGTTAAAATTTGAAACTCCGGCTTTTATATCGATTGCAAAACTGATGCAGCCGTTTTTCGCAGCTATAGTCGGTGTCATTGTATTCCGTGAAATACCCTCAGTTCTTGTTGTCGTAGGCGGTATTATCGTTATCGCAGGAATATATGATTATACAAAGGGGACATCGCCAGTATCAACTGCACCGCAGGGAAATGGCACCGAAGCTGCTGAAAATGATGTTTCCGATACTGATACAGATTAATACTTAATGAAGCGGCAATTAGACATTAACACGTTTATAAATCATTCTCATAATATAATATCAAAAAACGGCATAATTTTATAAATTTTGCCGTTTTATATTGATTTTTTGCAAAATATGGCGATATAATAAGTGTAATTAATAAATTATTAATTTTAAAGCAACAATCGAAGCGCGTTTTTTCGGTGTGTTACGTCGGTTGGCGAGCTTTATTAAAGGGGGTTATGACAAATGGCAATCAATGTTAAGTGTCCGAGATGCGGCAGCACAAAAGTTCAATTGTCAAACGAAATAAGCAAGCACGGTTGTTTATATCTTGTTTTATTCGGCATATGGTATCTAATGTGGCTTTTTATCCGATATATGATTGGTTTTATGATTTTCATATGTTACGACTGGTGGGCTGCAATTATACATGCTACCGCCGGTAAGGGTCATGTATGGCAGTCAAAGAGATGGTTTTCAAATCGCAGGCGGATTTACTTTTGCCACGATTGCGGATACAATTTTAGAGCATAAGTTTTATAAAGGTTGTATTTACAAATCTATACCGAAAACAAAATGACGAGCTTTCATGCGCTCGTCATTTTTTATTGTTTTTACTACCTTATAATTTCGATGTTTCACTGGTTCCCTTCGGTCGTATCAAATGTGTCAGATGTATCAATCATATCAGACATATCAGGTGTATCGGCTGTATCGCTTACATCACCTGTCTGATTTTCCGGGTCATACCCTTCCGGGTATTCAAATAAGGCAATATCGCGAAACACTTTTAAGTTTATTTCGTGTCTTTTTTCGGTTTTCTCACGTCCGGTGAAAATTGACGCTGTTGATTTTGCACGTACGCATAACACCGTGTCGTCCGGCAGCTTCCCTACATCCTTATAATACTTAGCAAACTTTGTCTCCGATAGTTTTATACCATAATCATCATAAACCGGAAGTGTCTCTATCTCTTCTTTCGTGAATTCTTTGTCAAGCGGCATAAGCCCTCCTGCATCGCGGACTCTTGCGTAAAGATCAGGATCAAGCATGCAGATTATCGACTCGCCCGCGAAAATCTCCATGTTAAACTTTTTTAAGTTTTCGGAGTTAATTTTTAAGTCAATCAGAATATTATCATTTTTCTCTTTTGCTTCAGCTATCTGCTCATCATTCAGGTATGTTATTACAGCAAAGTCAACGACCACCTTGCCATCGCCGTTGTAGTCAGCATAAGACGCGCCAAGTGTGTGAATGGCTGATTTTATGTTCGGCTGTGAATTACCACCGATATAATCAGGCCCTGCGTATAAAACAAAAATATCACCTTTTTCGCGCGTCAGTATCTGGTAGGCGCCGACACTGATAACGATAATTAAGAAAGCGGCAATAATAACTTTCCATTTGTTATAATGCCAGAAGTTATCGAGCTTGCTATAAGCCTTTTTCGCACTGCCTCCAAGACCGTGATACTCGTATTTATCGCGCGCATTATGTTCATCAGGCGCTCTTTCCGGTGTGCCTTCATGTTCACCGTCGGGGTCACCGTGGAGGTTATTATTGTTATTTTTATCATCATTTATCGTTGCCATCATTGCCACCTCCGGTTAATTTATGTTGCCGTTTATAGCTTTCATTTTAACAAACATAATTTAACTATGTTTAAAATCGCAATACTTAAAACACTCATCCCATTATAGCACTACTTGCCCCGCAACTCTACCACTACTTTATTAAGAGAGCTATACTGTTTTATTTACTCATCACCTGATCTTTTCTTTGATTTCTATACTGTTTTGGCGTTTCCCGCATGTATTTATTAAAAGTGCGGTTAAAATAACTTATGTTATTATACCCGCAGCATGTAGCAATATCAGCTATCCGTTCATCTGTATACACAAGCAACTCGCAAGCGCGCATGATACGTTGCCGGTTGATGAATTCAAAGGGCGAAAACCCGGTTATACCTTTAAATTTTCTGCAAAAATGGCCTTCGCTCAAACCTGCGGTTTCAGCAAGCGTGGTAAGTGAGATGTCTTCCGCAAAATTTTCGCAGATGAACTCAACCGCCTTCTGAATACCGACAGCAGAACTGACACTGCCTGCTGTGGCGTCAGGTGAATAAAGGAATTCATTATATATCTCCTGCCAGATGGTGAGAAGCTGCCCCCGCACAAGAAGTTCGCTTTTCACAGCGGGCTTATCAATGCAGGAAAATATCATATTCAGCGCGCTGATTATCGTCGCGTCTTTTTTTTCATCAAAAATGCGCAAGCCACCGTTGCTAACAAGCCCAATCGCGGAAAAATAGTCGGCATACTGTGTCAAAGCGGAGCCTGAGAGCATTTCTGAGGAAAAAACAACTGCATAATATTCACACCCGCCCTTTCCACCCGACACATCAAGCGCATAATGGATGTGATTCGGAGGTATGAACACCGCTTGATTTGAGCGCATCATATAAACGCTATCTTCTATATGGAATTCAAGCTCGCCATTTAACAAAAACAAAAATTCCATCTCGTTGTGACAATGAAGATAAAGCGCTGTTTTCGTCCCCGGCTCAATTTTCGTGTGATGAATTGAGTACGGACGCGAATCCGTCATATGTAAAACAGCTTCGCTGTATTTCGATATATTTCTTGCTTTTTCTGCTCTCACTACCACAAAACTCACCGCCCATCTGCCAGCATTAAGTTAATTATATAGCGGATATCAAAATAGTGCAATTATATATCAGCATATTTAAAGAATATCTACGTGCATCATTTATAATGATATCAAAATGGTAAATGTTGCGGAGGTGGTCTTTATACAGTACATACGTTTATACACAAGAGAACCTACGGGAATCAAGTACCCTGAGGAGCTTGCTTACAGCGTACATATGTCCATCGGCGATGGCAAAACAATGGAACCCCTTAACAAGAATTACGGTATTCTCTTCCCTGAAGCGTCAATTACAAGCGAAAACACAATAAGCCCAAGGATGATTAAAAATCCTGTAATAACAAAAAAAGGCGACATTTACTATGTCATCGCTCACGACACAAAAGACGAGGGCGTCGTACACTACTGGACGACATATGACTTTGTTAATTATACGAAGCCTATAGTTGTGGGCTGTGATGAAGTGAAAGATTTACTTTCCACAGCAAAAGACACAATCGAGATAACGGATGAAGAAGGCTCACTAATCCGCGCCGTCTGGATGCCGAGGACAAGAAAAGTCAAAAGCATCCGCTTCAAATTCCCGCTTGTAGAAGGATTTGCAGACCCGCAGGTCTTTTCATGGAACGACAAGTGGTATTTCATCGCGACAAATGACATCAATCACAATATCGGTCTTTACGTTCGTGAAGCTGACACTGTCGATGATTTATTCACCGATAAGCACAGGTTGTCAGTAATACTTGATAAAAATGAAGAGCTTGATTTTGTACAGTCATTCTGGGCGCCAGAATTCCACGTAATCGGTGGACGCCTTTATATTCTCTTTGCCGTCAGCGGTAAACAGTGGCGTGTAAGATGCCATTACATGCGGCTGAAGGAAGGCGGCGACATCATGAATCCCGCCGACTGGGAAACACCTGTCAGGATGCTTGATCGTCCCGGCATAACACTTGATATGACGCATTTTACCGCCAATGGTGCCGATTATGTGGTGTGGTCGGAGCGTTATCACATCGGCTCCCCGCTTGATTCGGGTTCAATGCTTTATATAGCAAAAATCAACCCGAACGAACCGTCTGAACTTTTAAGCGAGCCGGTACTCTTATCAAGACCCCTCTACGGCTGGGAAAATCAGTCCGGAACAATCAATAATGAAGGCCCTTATCCGCTGATTCTCGGAGACCGTATTTACCTTGCGTATTCAGGTGGCTCCGCGGGCAGTTATTCCTACGTTGTCGGCTACCTTATGGCGGATATTAATGCCGATCTTCTAAATCCCGCAAGCTGGGAGAAAACTCCCACGCCTGTTTTATCAGCATTTACAACAGAAAAAGAGGAAGGCCCGGGTCACTGCTCCTTCTTCACTGAAAACGGCGAAATATATGTAGCTTATCATGCTGAACGTCCGGGTGAGCCCGGCCGCCGGAATACGGCAATCAGAAAAGTTGTCTTAAACGAGTTTGGATTCCCGCTTCTTAATGTTGTTGAAATAGAGGAGATGTAATATGGGACGCATAACGATCGAAGGTAAAAAAATAATATTCCGAAGAAAAGACGAGACCATGGTAATTGAGCCCTGGGGCAACAACTGCATCAGAGTCAGAAGCACCCGCAACTCAAAGGTTTCCGACGAAAAATGGACAGTTCTTGACCCCACCGAAGACAATGCAACCATCGAAGGCGATGAATCAAGGGCAACACTTAAAAACGGCTGCATCAGCGTCAGCATCTGGCGCGGCGGTGGCGTTACTTTTTATAAAAATGATAAGAGAATCCTCCGTTCGAAATACGAAGGAGATTATCAGACATGCTACCAGCATATTGAAGGCGACCACTACCGCATTAAAGTGATTTTTGAGCCAAACGAAGGCGAGCACTTCTATGGTCTCGGGCACGAGCAGGAAGATTTCTTCGACAGAAAAGGCACGACATCGGAGATAATCCATTACAATACAAAAACATCCCTTCCTGTCTACTATTCATCACTCGGGTATGGATTCTTTTGGAACAACCCCGCCCCCGGCAGATGTGAGCTTACGAAAAACCACACTATGTTCGTAGCTGACAGCGCATATCAGGCAGATTACTTTGTTTTCGCAGGAGAAACTCCCGCCGAAACAATGAAAGTTTACTGCAATCTGACAGGATACCCGTCAAAATTCCCGCGCTGGGCAGCCGGTTTCTGGCAGAGCAAGCTCCGTTACGAAAGCCAGGATGAAATACTTGAAGTTGCACGTGAATACAAGCGCCGCGGTATTCCGATTGACGCTATTGTAATCGACTACTTCCACTGGACCGAACAGGGTGAGTGGAAGTTTGACCCCAAATACTGGCCCGATCCTAAGGCTATGGTTGACGAGCTGAACGAAATGGGCATAAAGCTGATCGTTTCCATCTGGCCGACAATCAACCCGAAGAGCGAAAACTACCATCAGATGAGCGAAGCAAATATGCTTGTGCGCACCGAAAACGGTCAGTATGGCATTTTTGACTTCTATGGTCAGCAGACGTTCATAGACGTTATGAATCCCGCCACACGCGAGTTCGTATGGAATAAAATAAAGCAAAATTATTATAGCTACGGAATCAAAAACTTCTGGCTCGACGAAGCCGAACCCGAAGTTCATCCGCAAAACCCGGGACACCTAAAATATTACCTCGGAAATGGGGCTCAGGTAGCACAGCTTTATCCCTTCTATTACGTTAAAACATTCTATGAAGGCCTGAAAAAAGAAGGTGAAGACGAAATAATCCTGCTTGTCCGCGCCTGTTACCCCGGAAGCCAGAGATATGGTGCTCTTTGCTGGAACGGTGACATCCATTCGTCATTCCACAACCTCAAGATGAGCATTAAAAATGGTCTTTCAATGGCTATGTGCGGAATTCCGTGGTGGAACTCCGATATCGGCGGCTTCTTCAGCGGAGATATTGAAAGCGACTACTTCCGTGAACTTATCGTAAGATGGTTCCAGTTTGGCGTTTTCTGCCCTGTTATGAGATTACACGGCTCAAGACGCCGCGAGTCAACATATAAATTCCGTCACCCCGGAATAATTGAGCCGAGTAACGGTGCAAACGAGCTTTGGAGCTTTGGCGAGAAGGTATACCCGATACTGAAATCCCTCATTGAGCTTCGCTGCCGTCTCAGAGACTACACATGCAAGTACATGGATATCGCGTCCGAAACTGGGGCACCCATTATGCGTCCGATGTTCTGGGACTACTACGACGACGAAAATACTTATACTCTTGAGGATCAGTATATGTATGGCGAAGACATCCTCTTTGCGCCGATTTACGAGCAGGGTTGCACGGAGCGTGATGTTTACCTGCCGAAGGGCGAATGGATTGATGTCCGCACCCGCGAAGTTGTAACCGGCGGTCGCACGATAAGGTGCCACGCTGAGATTGACGAGTTTATTGCTTTTGTTAAGGCAGGAAGCGACGTTATCAACTGCTTTTAAACAGTTAAGCATTACATGACGCTGTGAAAACAAAATAAGATAAAAATACCGCCGGTTTTCATCGGCGGTATTTGCTTTGTTATTAATAAAGTTTTGCGCCCGCTGGAATGTTATCATCAACCATTATAAGATGTAGCCTTTCATTTCCGTCTTCTTTATATACGGCGGAAAGAAGCATGCCGCAGGAGTCAATCCCCATCATGCGGCGAGGCGGCAGGTTTACAATGGCGATGAGAGTCTTTCCGATAAGCTGCTCGGGTTCATAATACTCGTGAATGCCGCTTAATATTACCCTGTTGTTTCCTGTGCCGTCGTCAAGCGTGAACTTGAGTAGCTTCTTTGACTTCGGCACAGCTTCGCAGTCAAGTACCTTTACGGCTCTGAAATCGGACTTTGAGAATGTCTCAAAATCAACATAATCGGCAAAGAGTTCTTCAATCTCAACCTTTGAAAAGTCGATTTTCTCTTTTATGACAGGCGCTGTTTCAACAGCAGCGTCTGCAACATCTGCTCTCTTATTTTCGGCCTTAACTTCCGTCCTGTTATCCTTCTTGCCCGTATCAAGCGGCTTCATTGTCGGGAACAAAAGCACGTCGCGAATCGACGGGCTGTCTGTCAGGAGCATCACAAGCCTGTCGACACCAAATCCAAGACCGCCTGTCGGGGGCATGCCGTATTCAAGCGCTGTTATGAAGTCTTCATCAACCTCAGCGGTACTGTTCGGATCTTCTGCATGCTTTGCTGCCACCTGACGCTCAAAGCGCTCACGCTGGTCAATCGGATCGTTGAGCTCGGAGAAAGCATTTCCGTACTCGCCACCACAGATGAAGTATTCAAAGCGCTGTGTAAAGGCAGGATCGTCCTTGCAACGCTTTGCAAGCGGGCTGTTTTCAATCGGATAATTGTATATAATTGTCGGCTGTATCAGCTTGTCCTCAACAAAGGCATCGAACAGTTCAAGAAGCACTGTTCCCTTTGTCGCATTGTCCGGTACCGTTATGCCGGCCGCTGCCGCCGACTTTCGTGCGTCGGCATCGTCTGTCCATGAGTAATAATCTATTCCAGTATACTTTTTTACGGCCTCAACCATAGTAAGGCGTTCCCAATGACCGAGGTCAATTTCTACGCCCTGATATGTTATCACGCGAGAGCCGCATACGCGCTCGGCAAGATACGGATAAAGCTCTGTGACAATGTCCATCATGCCGAAATAATCGGTGTACGCCTGATATAGCTCAACCGATGTAAACTCGGGGTTGTGGCGCGTGTCCATGCCCTCGTTGCGGAATATTCTGCCGACTTCATAAACACGGTCGAATCCGCCAACGATAAGACGCTTTAAGTAAAGCTCCGTTTCAATACGTAAAAACATGTCGATGCCGAGTGTGTTGTGATACGTTTTAAACGGACGCGCCGCAGCGCCAATCTCATGTGTCGTAAGAATCGGCGTGTCGACTTCAAGGAACCCGCGAGCGTTAAGGAAGCGGCGTATTTCATCAATAATAAGCGAACGCTTTACAAATGTATCCTTAACGTCAGGATTCATTATGAGGTCAAGATAGCGCTGGCGATAGCGCATGTCAGTATCGCGCAAACCGTGGAACTTTTCAGGCAGCGGCAAAAGCGACTTTGAAAGAAGCTCTATTTCAGAAGCGTGTACGGATATTTCCCCTCGTCTTGTGCGGAAAACAACACCCGTCACACCTACGATGTCGCCAATATCCCACTTTTTATATGCATTAAAGGCTTCTTCGCCTATATCGTCTAAACGTATATAGCACTGTATTCTGCCACGTCCGTCGGCAACATCAATGAAATTTGCCTTACCCATGTCGCGACGGCTCATCATACGACCCGCTATGCGAACTGTTTTACCTTCAAGCTCATCAAAGTGATTTATTATATCGGTTGTGTACGTATCAAAATCATACCGTACTTTCTCATACGGATTCTGTCCTGAGTTAATAAGCGCTGCCAGCTTTTCGCGGCGTATGCGAAATATATCGGAAAGTTCTTCTTCCTCAGATATGTTTTGCCTTTTAATTTCCGTGCTTTCAGCGGCGTTTATGATGCCGTTTTCACTCATTTTACTCTATCCTTGATCTCTTATCTTTTTCTTTTAGTATTTTAATATTTATTTTTATATTTAGCTCTTTGACCTTGATATTTCGATAATTTTTAATTTCAGCTCTCCACCGGGAGTGTCGACGCTTACGATATCACCCCTTCTTGCTCCAAGGAGTGCCGATCCGATTGGCGATTGGTCAGATATATTGCCAAGAAGTGGGTTTGCTTCGTTTGAACCGACGATATTGTATTCAATCTCTTCATCGTATGTCATGTCGTATACGCGAACACAGGCGCCAACATGAACTGTATCAGCGTCGATGTCCTTTTCCGTAACGACTTGAGCGCTTCTTATAAGCTCTTCAAGCTCGTTTATTCGGGCTTCAACTTTTGCTTGCTCGTTTTTGGCCTCATCATATTCGCTGTTTTCAGACAGGTCTCCATAGGAACGCGCTTGCGCGAGTGTGTCCTTAACCTCCTGACGGCGGATGTTTTTTAGGTATTCATACTCGTCAACAAGACTTTTATACCCTTCTTCGGTATATAACTTTTTCCTCGTGGTTTCCTTGCCTTTTGCCATATGGACTTACCTCTTAGTTTATTATTTATCAATGGAATTGAGAACGCTTATAGCTTTTTGAAGCTGATTGTCTTCCTCATCTGATATTTTATATATGCTGATGCCCGAAAGTGCTTCATCAAGCTCAACAATGACATCCGGTGTTATGCCGACGCCCTCGTAATTATCAGAATACGGCGGACTATAAAGTTTATACGAAATGCTGACGGCATCACCGTCTTTTAGAAGCTTTATTGTTTGTACGGTGCCCTTACCGTAAGTTTGCGTGCCTACGATTTTCGCAAGGCCGTAATCCTTTATAGCTGATGTGAAAAGCTCCCCAGCACTTGCCGTACTGCCATTAACGAGTACAACAAAATCCATGTCAAGGCTCGACTTATCCGAATATTTAACCTCGACATTGCCCTTTTTATCAATGAGCCTTACAATCGGCCCTTCGGGCAGGATATAATCAAGCACATCAACAACAGATGTCAGAAGACCACCCGGGTTATACCGTACATCAATGACAAGACGTGTGCATCCTGAATTGCGCAGGTCACTCACGGCATTGACAAACTGATTATATGTGCCGTCATCAAAGCTGAGTATTTTAATATATCCGATAGTCGGGTCGGAAGCAATAATATGATGCCACACTGTCTGCTCGGTTACAACCGCACGCTCGATGGAAAAATCAACTCTCTCAGTATAATCTTTACCACGCAATACCGTAAAGTTCGTTACGGTTCCGGCTTTACCCTTTATCATATTAATTGCAGGGTAATATCCGAGCTCTTTTACCGGCTTTCCCTCTACATAAACAATCAGGTCGCCCGGTAAAAGCCCCGCTTCAAGCGCGGGTGAATCCGGCATAACGGAGATGACCTCGATACAATCATAATCGGCGTTATAAATTACATGTACGCCGATCCCCTCCATTTGCGCGGAATAATCGCTTATCAACTCGGCATATTCTTCCGCTGTCAGGTAGGAGCCGTATTTGTCGATTGTATCGACATATGCATCACATACAGCTTCAAGTATCGCGTCCTCGTCGATGTCGTCGTTGATATATAATTCACCGTAAAGTGATTCAAGTTCGGCTATTTTCTTTTGTAATTTTGTACCAGTATATGTGTATGCCTCGTCAAGCTCAGCTTTATATTTTTCCGACAGTATTATATAAGCCGCTTGAAACGAAATAAGTCCAACGAACAGCACAATGACGATGGCAACACCGACTGATATTTTCTTTTTCATTATATATGCCCCACTTTGGCGGATTATGTAGTATTGATTATCACTTATCTGATGCTTTATTCATATTTCTGAATATTTTATTACTGTCAATGTTCTCCGCCTAAACACAACAGTTATGATTTTGTTTTTGCTTTAATAGCTTTATGGTTGTTTTACATACCCGAGCGGATTGACTCGAACACCGCTCTTGCGCACCTCAAAGTGAACATGGTTACCGTACGAGTGACCTGTCGAACCGACAAGAGCAATTACCTGCCCTTTCTTAACAGTTTGACCTTCCGAAACCTTCAGCTTGCTGCAGTGTCCGTAAAGTGTCGCTATACCACCGCCGTGATTGATTAGCACATAGTAACCATAACTTGAGTCATATTCCGCTTTTACGACGGTACCGCTGTTGGATGCGTAAATCTCAGTGCCATATGGACACGGAATATCAATCCCGTTATGGTGCTCCTTTTTGCCAAATAGTATTCTATATCCGAAGGCAGAGCTTATTCTTCTGTTTTTGGTTGGGACAGGCCATATGAATTCACCTTCCGCAACCTTTGTAGCTCCTTC
>LFTK01000129.1 GCA_001513385.1 Clostridiales bacterium DTU064 | reverse complement strand
GCACAAAGATGTTTGAAGAACTCATTCGCATCGCCGAAAGCCTCGACGATGTCATTCAAATGGAACTTGAAGTCATCGAGGGAAACGACCGTGCCCGCCATTTGTATGAAAAAATGGGGTTCAGAATAGCCGGCATTCATCCGAATGCCATCCGCCTGAAAAACGGCACGCTTTTAAATGTTTATCTGATGATAAAAGAACTAAAAAGATAGTATCATCTGACATAAACCTTGCGCTAAAACATAAATGCATTAAAGCTCATATTTAAAATGCCTACACAATATTATTTTAAATAAATTTTATTTAAATTTTGGGAGGAAAAAACAATGGCAAAAATGTACTACGAAAAAGACTGCAACATGGAGCTGCTAAAAGGCAAGAAAATAACTATCATAGGATACGGTAGTCAGGGTCACGCGCATGCTCTAAACCTACGTGACAGCGGCTTTGATGTAACGATTGGTCTGTACGAAGGCTCAAAATCGGCAGCCGCCGCACGTGAAGCAGGATTTGTAGTTAAGAATACAGCTGAAGCTGTACGTGGTGCTGATCTCGTTATGATCCTCGTAAACGACGAAAAGCAGGCGGCTATTTATAAAAATGAAATAGCTCCGAACATGAAGAGCGGTGCAGCGCTTGCTTTTGCTCACGGTTTTAACATTCACTATGGTCAGATCGTTCCTCCCCCAGATATCGACGTCATTATGATAGCGCCGAAGGGACCGGGACACACGGTTCGCAGCCAGTACAGAGAAGGCAAAGGCGTTCCGTGCCTTGTTGCCGTTGCGCAAAATGCAACAGGTAAGGCATTTGAAATTGCTCTTGCTTACGCGGCAGGCATTGGTGGCGCACGTCCGGGCATTCTTGAGACAACATTCCGTGAAGAAACTGAAACCGACCTTTTCGGTGAGCAGGCTGTTCTGTGCGGCGGCGTTACGGAGCTGATTAAGGCCGGCTTTGATACGCTTGTTGAAGCAGGATATCAACCGGAGAGCGCATATTTTGAGTGTTTGCATGAGATGAAGCTTATAGTCGACCTCATTGTTAAGGGCGGACTATCATACATGCGTTATTCGGTAAGCGATACGGCTGAGTTTGGTGATTATGAGACAGGACGCCGCATTATAACGGACGAAACACGTCGTGAAATGAAGCGCATCCTTGCTGAAATTCAGGACGGCACATTCGCTAAGAAGTGGATACTTGAAAACCAGGCTAACCGCCCTCACTTCAACGCAATGCGTGAACGTGAAAGAAATCTTCCAATTGAAAAGGTAGGAGCGGAGCTTCGCCGTATGATGTCATGGCAGAGCGCCGATAAATACGAGAA
>LFTK01000065.1 GCA_001513385.1 Clostridiales bacterium DTU064 | reverse complement strand
TCTTTTATGTTAAGCGTGACGTCATCGGTTGGTTTTACGGAACCGGCAGGCTTTTTTTCGTTTTTTATACGTTTCATTGTAGTATAAAGCTGTCCTTCCGTTAAATATGTATTTTATGTCATGTTCACATATAAATGCTGTATATAATTATTATGGAGTATTATAGAGACGGCAGTGTATTAAAACGAAAGTCATGAACATGATTTATTAATTATATTATAACTTTAGGGGTAGTTAAAATCAACAGAGAGTTGTTGCCTTCAGTTGATGCCAACAATAACATTTGCTTTGACGAAATAATGAGTTGTATTCTAATAAGACAGCTTGATAGACTAAAAGAAACAAAGATGTAACTTCAATGTTAATATATTACACAAACTATAAAAATGAGATTATGTACAATTGGCATATAGGTGGTCTTTCTATCTAAAAATGTTATTGACAATCTATATGTATTACAATATAATTATCGTATATGCCCGGAATCGGGCACATACGTGTGACAGTGGAGCGAGATATGAAGTTTTTAAACACGTTAAGTGCAGATCCACCAAAGCAGATAACTGATCTTCGCCACCTTGTTTACAGCAGCGCGGAAAAGTTCAAAGATAAACCGCTTTATTTGTATATCGAAGACGGTGTTGAGAAGAAGTTTACGTATACCGACTTAGCTCGCGATATGGACTATCTTGGCACCGCGTTTTATGCGCTTGGAATCGGTGGTGCGAGGGTTGCTGTTATCGGTGAGACCCATCCGAAATGGATAACAACATATTATGCAACTGTCAATGGCGGTGGCGTAATTGTACCACTCGACCGCGAGCTGAAAATTGAGAGTATAATAGGCTTTTGCTGTGAAGCTGAAGTATCTGCTATTTGTTATACGGGAACTTTCAACAAAACTCTTGTTGGCGTGCGCGATAAGCTGCCGACGGTGAAGTATTTTATACCGATTCATCCTGATGGTGAAGAGAAGTTAGATTGCGTTCGTCCTTATGACGAGCTCCTTGAGCTTGGCCGCAAAGAAATAGAATCTGGAAACAAGGCGTTTTTGTCACATAAGATTGACATGAACGCTATGTGCGCCATTATATTTACATCGGGCACAACCGGCGCAAGCA
This sequence comes from Clostridiales bacterium DTU064, assembly GCA_001513385.1. Lineage (GTDB taxonomy): Bacteria > Bacillota > Clostridia > Oscillospirales > CAG-272 > DTU064. The sequence goes on along the minus strand of LFTK01000065.1, from coordinate 14,381 downwards.
AAGGCGTCATGCTTTCGCAGCACAATCTGACAGCGAGCGTTAATGCCGCATCTCGTGCGACGAAATTCGACTCAAAAAGCACGTTTGTATCAGTGCTCCCGCCTCATCACACATATGAGATGACCTGCGGACACCTTGCGATGGCAAATATCGGCGGCACGGTGTTTATCAATGACAGCCTAAAGCATACGCTCCGCAATTTCCAGAAGTACGCTCCTAACTCGCTCATCCTTGTCCCGCTGTTTCTTGAGACAATGCATAAGAAAATATGGGACGAGATAAGAAAGAAGAATTTAACTGCAAAAGTTCGTGCCGCTATGCGCTTTTCAGATATGCTTCTGCGCATCGGCATTGACCGTCGCCGCGAGTTTTTCAAAAGCATACTTGATGCTTTCGGCGGAAATCTGCAGTGCATAATCTGCGGCGGTGCGCCTATCTCATCTCATATAATACGCGATTTTTACTCGTTTGGTATTATGGTGCTCGAAGGCTACGGCATCACCGAATGTTCGCCCCTTGTTTCTGTTAACAGAGCGGATGGTGTACGCCTTCGCAGTGTCGGAAAACCGGTTGATAACTGTTATGTGAAAATAGCAAAGTCACAGGACAGTGATGACGGTACGGGCGAAATTCTCGTCAAGGGCGATAATGTAATGCTCGGCTACTATAAAAACGAGAAAGCTACGGCTGCAGCATTTACTGAGGACGGATGGTTCCGCACGGGCGACGTTGGCTACATGGACAAAGACGGTTATATTTATATAACCGGAAGACTTAAAAATGTTATAATACTTTCAAATGGTAAGAATATATATCCGGAAGAAATAGAGGAATACTTAAAACCTTATCCGGAAATTAAGGAATGCGTCGTAATAGGTGCTCCAAATGATCAGGGCGAGGTTGTTATAACAGCAGTTGTATACCCGGATCGCGATCTTTTCCCCGGGCAGACTGATGACGAGATACTCCTTGCTATTAAGAAAATAGTTAATAGCGTTAACAAGCAGCTCCCGTCCTTTAAGCACATTGTTAATGTGCGTCTTCGCTCAGAGGAATTTGAGAAAAACACCTCACGCAAAATACTCAGATTCAAAGTTAAGGGATAAAAATTTGTCAAAAAACAATAAAAAATTAACAATATTTGTTTTTTGTCAGGTTACAATTAATAATCAAATAAGAAAGCATATTGCTATAAGAAAAAAGGAGACATTGAGATGTTCGATGAGGTAAAAAAGATACTCGTTGAGGAGCTGCAGGTTAAAGAAGACCTGATAACAATGGACGCTGAGCTTGCAAACGACCTCGGAGTCAATTCAATTGAGCTTGCTGATCTTGTCATGACATGTGAAGATAAATTTGGTATTGAGATAAATGAGGACGACATTGGTAAGTTCATAACTGTCGGCGATATAGTCAATTATATGGAAGCGCTCAAAAGCGAAAAATAAGGGCTTTTTCTGTGCGCTTTACAATACATAGCGTAGTTCTTGCGTCAGTTGTATAAATTTTTACTCCGTTTCAATATAAATATAAATACCGGGAACAGCTTCAATTTAGCTTCTCGGTATTTTTTTGCGTTTATTGGCGAACAGATTGTATATTCAGGATGAAAACTGTTTGCAAGTTATAAATAGACCGCGGCAATGCTTGATATTACCGGATTTTAGCAATATAATGACAGTATCGGTTATATAATTGGTGAAAATGAAGCGGCGCAACCCACAGTTGACACATTTCAAGCTTCATTTGGTAGTATGTAACCTGAAAACAAGTTATATTTGATGCAGACGGATGGCAAAATTCATCCGAGAACATCAAGTGGAGGTTTAATATTACATGATTCTTGCTGACAAGATTATCAGACTGCGAAAAAAATATGGCTGGTCACAGGAAGAGCTGGCTGAGAAAATGAATGTGTCCCGTCAGGCGGTATCTAAGTGGGAAGCGGCGCAGACTACCCCCGATCTTGATAAAATTCTTCAGTTGAGTGCGCTCTTTGGTGTTACGACAGATTATCTTCTGAAGGATGAAATTGAAGACGAAGAATTTACTGACGATACAAATGATACAAATGTCAAAAAACTTTCACTTTCTGAGGCAAATGCATTTATTGCATGGCGAAAAACTGCGTCCGTTTTAATTGCCCTTGCAACAATGCTTTGTATTGTATCTATAATGCCGCTGCTTATACTTACGTCTGCATCACAACTGGCGTACATTAACATATCGGAAAATCTGGCAGGCGGAATTGGAATTATATCACTGTTTTTGATCATATCAGTTGCCGTTGTCATTTTCACTTCTGTTGGTTTTAAAAATAAGCCATATGAATTTCTTGATAATGAATACTTTGAAACCGAGTATGGCGTTGTTGGTATGGTGAAGGAAAGACAGAAAGCATACCATAACACTTATATCAAGACAAACATAATCGCTATCTTTTTATGTGTGATCTCTCCGGTTCCTCTTATTTGCGGATCATTTTCTGACAATGACTTTTTATGCGTTCTTTTTTTGATAGTAACACTCCTGACAGCAGGTGCAGGGGCTATGCTCTTCATCATTGCCGGTGTCAGATGGGCAAGCATGCAGAAAATATTAAAAGAGGGCGACTTTACACAGAAAGAGAAAAAGAAAAGTAAAGTCAAGGGAACTGTTACGCTTGTGTATTGGCTCATTGTAGTAGCAATATACCTTTCCATGTTATTTAGCTTTGACCCGTCTAATTATCAGAGCAGCTGGATTATATGGCCGATTGCAGGAGTTTTATTTGTTGCTGTAATTGTACTTTGTGATTTTATTGAAGATAAGCACGACAAGCAGAATTAGCCTTAAAAGCGCATGATAATGGCTTTATGATATGTGAATATGCTCTGAAAAATATAACAACAAAAGCGGTGTAACCTTATTTTCAAAGGTTACACCGTAAAGGGGCATTATTATTATCACTTTTGACTTTCTCCGATGAGAAAGTTTTTTTATTACTTGTATCAGCCGCGCATGATGGACTCTATTTCATCAATTGAACGCGGTGTGCAAGCAGACAGATTTTCGCAGCCATCTTCTGTGATAAGGCAGTTGTCTTCAAGGCGGAAGCCGATACCCCATTCCTCGACGTAAATGCCTACATCAACGCAGAACACCATACCCGGGCGAAGCTCGCCTTTTGCGTCAACCATATCATGTGTATCAAAGCCTACATGGTGTGCACCACCATGCCACATGTAACGGCCTTTGTTTTCAGGTTTATCGAGCAGGCCTATATCACAAAGAAGTTGAGCACAATAACGGTGAATTTCCTCATCGACGAAATTCATCGGGAGCCCCGGTTTTAAAATTTCAAACATATGATTTGATGTTTCATAAGCACACTCATAAAGAGCACGCTGACGGGGCGAATATTTGCCATTACACGGCCAGCCGCGTGAAACATCGGTGTGCATGTGGTCATATTTAGCGCCGACATCGTTTAAAATCATGTCGCCGTCGTTTGCACGGCCCATATAACCGTAATAATGGATGCAGAAGTTGTTCGCACCCGCCGATATTATCGAAGGGAATGCGGGGTAAACGCAACCGCGTTTGGCGAGGGCATAATCAAACTCCGCTCTGTATTCATATTCATACATACCGGGCTTTGACGCGCGCATCATGGCAATAATGCCGTCCCGTGTTATAGTTTCGGCAACTCGCATTGCTTCTATCTCACACGGTGCTTTAATTGTGCGCTGTGCGCGAAGCTGCGGGCGAATGTCGTGGATGTTATTGGCTATGTTTGGTAAAAGCGAACGCATACGTGCCTGAAACTCAAGCTGCGATGCGTTGTTCGCTTTCATATCATCTATGTCAAGGGCAAGAGTATTACAGCCAAGAGCTGCTGTTTTTACGTAATCATCAAGTTCAGATGTGCTCTTTATATCCTTGCAGCCGGAGATATCGTATGCTTCATTTGTCGTTAAGCGGCGGCCTGTCCAGCGTTCCGCTATCAGGTCGGACGGCAGAAGGAAAAGGGTTTCCGAGACATCACCTGCACTGCGTTTGACGGCGATGAGGACGGAATTAACCTGTTCAATGCCTGTTAAGTATAAAAAGTTTGTGTCGGCGTAGAAAATATAATCTTCATCAGCGGTTTTTCTTATGTGCGATCCGGAAAATACGGCAAGCAGTGTGCCGTCAGGAAGAGAATCATATAGCCGCGATCTGTTTGCAGAATAAAAAGACGAATGCATAACAGTAAAATCCCCCGTCGGGCTGATAAACAGCCGGTATTTTATGAAATAATTTTATAGTTATTATACCACTGATGAAAAGAAAAGCAATGTTATTGTAGAAATGTGCTGCAATAAATACATAAAGCAAAATTATGACGCCTGACGTAAAAAGACAGGGTGCATCCGCTTTAATTATTTTATGTAATTAACTGTTTTTGTGTTTAAAGATAGGACTTTGTATGATATAATTATACTAAAGATGGCCAGATAGAGCCATGTTGAATTAGTTATGCAAAAGCATAACATAATTCGACAATATAATACAATTGTAAAAAATCAAAATGGCGAGGCTTGTCTCATGAGAAAGATTGCATACGAAAAAGGACGCCTTCCACATGGCTTTAATCTTGATGCGCTCCCGCGCACACCGCTGCCTGAATTCGCCCGGATTTGCCGGCGTGCTGCAGCGGAAGGGATAGTACTGTTGCGCAACGAGAATAATACGCTGCCTTTGCGCCGTGGCGAGACAGTTTCGCTGTTCGGACGCGCTCAACTTGATTATGTCAAATCCGGCACAGGCTCCGGTGGGCTTGTGCATCCGCCGTATGTGATTAATATTGTCGATGGTTTAATTGAGAACGGCAGTGTAAAGCTTAACGAGGAGCTTTTATCAAAATACCGCGAGTGGATTCGGGAGAACCCGTACGACAACGGTCATGGCTGGGCAACTGAACCGTGGAGTCAGAAGGAATATGTTCCTGACGAGGAGCTTGTCAGGCGGGCGGCAGCATCATCCGACGCAGCCGTTATCGTAATAGGGCGTACGGCGGGCGAGGACCGCGATATCACAGGTGACAAGGGTAGCTATAACCTCTCAGATGAAGAGCGTGAGCTACTTCGCCTTGTCACAAGCCATTTTAAGCGCGTTGTCGTCGCGCTTAACGTGGGCGGTATTATTGATATGAAGTGGGTCGATGAATACAAAATCGGCGCTGTTATTTACCTCTGGCAGGGCGGTCAGGAAGGTGGACGTGCCGCGGCTGATGTTCTGACGGGCGTTGTATCTCCATGCGGAAAGCTTGCGGACACAATAGCTTACGATATAACGGATTATCCGTCCCACAAAAATTTCGGTGGGGATAATTACAACCTTTATGAAGAAGATATTTACGTCGGTTACAGGTATTTTGAGACATTTGCGCCCGATCGCGTGATGTTCCCATTCGGCTTTGGTCTGTCTTACACGACGTTTAAGCTGTCATGTGATAAAGTTACTGTTAGGGGCGGCAAGCGCGGCGGCAGAATATATGCAGACATAACGGTCGTAAACACTGGTAGTATGCCCGGGCGTGAGGTTGTTCAGATATATTTCGAAGCGCCGCAGGGGGTGCTTGGCAAGCCGGCGCGTGTACTTTGCGCTTTCGGAAAGACGAAAACGATTCTCCCGGGCGGAAGTCAAAAAATACAGCTTTCGTTTCCGATATCATCAATGGCGTCATATGATGACGGAGGTTTTACAGGCTATAAATCGTCTTACGTTCTTGAAGCGGGCGATTATCACATTTACGCAGGTGCCGATGTCCGCTCGGCGGAGCGTATTTTCACATATAATGTGCCGAAAACTATTGTCACACAGCGCCTGACGGAAGCAATGTCACCGTCGCGCGAGTTTTATAGAATAAAGCCGGGTGAAAAAATAACTACTGAGGGAACAGATAAGCCCATACGTTATAGCCTTGTACGCGAACGTGTGCCGATGCGCTCGTATGATGTTTGTGCGCGCATTGAAAAGGCACGGGAATCGATACTGGAGCATAAATATACGGGCGACGTGGGAATTAAACTTCGTGACGTATATTTAGGCAACAGTACAATTGATGAGTTTATTGCGCAGCTTACGAACGAAGAGCTTGCCGCGCTGTCACGTGGTGAGGGCATAAACAGCAAAAGGCGTAGCGATGTATGGACGACAGCAGTTATAGGTGGTGTCACCGATTCGCTTGTCGAAAAAGGGATACCTGTATCAACAAATACAGATGGGCCGTCGGGCATTCGCAGCGATTCGGGAGAGCAGGCGACGCTCATGCCGTGCGGCACGCTTATCGGCTGCACATGGGACACAGCTCTTGCCGAAGAAATGTTCATCTATGAAGGTCTTGAGCTTCGGGCGCGCGGTCTTGATGCGCTGCTCGGGCCGGGAATGAACATACACCGGCATCCGTATAACGGGCGCAACTTTGAATACTTCTCGGAGGATCCGCTTCTGACGGGGAAAATGGCTGCGGCGGAGACGCGCGGCGCGGAACGGTGCGGTGTGTCGACAACGCTGAAGCATTTTGCCGCCAACAATCAGGAAAAACGCCGCCACGACTGCGATTCTGTTATGAGCGAGCGTGCGGCACGCGAGATATACCTGCGCGGGTTCGAAATTGCTGTAAGGGAAGGATACGCCCGCGCCATTATGACGTCGTATAACCCCATAAACGGCATATACAGCGCCGGAAACTATGACCTTTTGACGACAATTCTGCGTGGCGAATGGGGATTTACTGGCTTTGTTATGACAGACTGGTGGGCAAAGGTTAATTATGTCGGCTGTGCCGGCTCACAAAAAGCGCGGGGTGCTATGGTGAGGGCACAAAACGATGTTTATATGGTAGTATCAGACGCCGAAGCAGAAAATGACAGTGAAAAAGGAGACGATATTCTGTCGTGCCTTTCGGCGGGAATTATTACACGTGGGGAGCTGGAGAGGAACGCTAAGAACATTCTCAATTATATAATGAAGACGCCGACATTTGAAAAAACGCTCACAAGATGAGTTTTCAATCGTAATTATATAGACACATGAAAAAAGCCGGCTTTGGCATGATTGTCAAAGCCGGCTTTTTATTTTATGTTAAAGATTATGCCGAATACTTGTATATAGGTTCTCCCAAACCACGCATCGTATCCTCGGTAATGACGATGCTGACGACGCCGTAAAGTGATGGCGCGTTAAACATGACCGGTTCCATTACCTTCTCAAGAATGCTGCGAAGGCCGCGTGCTCCGGTGTTTCGTTCAATGGCAAGCGATGCTGCCGTACGAAGCGCCGATTCCTCAAACTCAAGCTTAATTCCGTCCATCTCAAAGAGCTTCTTATACTGCTTTACAAGGCTGTTTTTCGGCTCCGAGAGAATACGGATTAAAGCTTCCTCATCAAGATCGTCAAGGGCAACAATAACCGGCAAGCGTCCGACAAGCTCAGGGATTAAGCCGTATTTCACAAGATCGTGTGGTGTGACCTCATGAAGAATACCCTTGTCATTTTTATATGTCTTGTTATTTGTATCTTTGCAAAATCCGATGCTATGACTGCCGAGGCGTTTACCAATAATTTCGCCAAGCCCGTCGAAAGCACCTCCGCAAATGAACAAGATGTTTTCCGTGTTTATCTGGATAAATTCCTGGTTCGGGTGTTTCCGTCCGCCCTGGGGTGGAACATTTGATATTGTGCCCTCAAGGATTTTCAGCAGCGCTTGCTGAACACCTTCGCCGGATACGTCGCGTGTTATGCTTCGGTTTTCGCTTTTTCTTGAAATCTTGTCGATTTCATCAATATATATGATGCCGCGCTCAGCCTTTTCAATGTCGTAATCGGCAGCCTGCATTAGGCGCAGGAGAATGTTTTCGACATCCTCACCAACATAACCTGCCTCCGTGAGCGTTGTAGCGTCGGCAATGGCAAAGGGAACCTGAAGCATTTTAGCAAGCGTCTGTGCGAGATAAGTCTTGCCAACACCGGTTGGGCCGAGGAGTAAAACGTTGCTTTTCTGGATTTCAACATTATCATCCTCATCTTCAGCCCGCCTGCTTCGCGGACGACGACTAAGTATGCGCTTGTAGTGGTTGTAAACGGCGACAGACAACGAACGCTTAGCAGCATCCTGACCGATGACATATTCGTCAAGCGTTGCTTTGATCTCGTGCGGCTTTGGCAGCGTTTCATAGGTAAGTCCATCAACCGACGGATTATACCTTAGCTGGCTGTCTATTATGTCGTTGCAGACTTCGACGCACCGGTCGCATATATAAAGTCCTGTTGACGATGGTATTAGAAAAAGAACTTGGCTTTCCGGGCGTTCGCAAAATGAGCATTTTCGCTCGACGCGCCGTGTCGTGATTCCGTTGTTAGCGGGCATATGAAAGATACCTCCGGTGCCGCCACAAGCGGCTGATTAAATATACTACGTTTTTTTACTTGTTTTTAGATCGTGTTTTTATTAACTATAATTCTGTCAATGAGACCATATTCAAGCGCTTCTTCAGCGGTCATAAAGTTGTCGCGGTCGGTATCGCGCTCGATAGTTTCAAACGGTTTACCGGTGTTTTCTGAGAGGATACGGTTGAGTCTTGCACGTGTTCTAAGAATGTGGTCGGCGTGGATTTTAATATCTGTTGCCTGACCCTGCATACCGCCAAGAGGCTGATGAATGAGGATTTCGCTATTCGGAAGTGCAAAGCGCTTTCCTCTTGCGCCGGAAGAGAGCAGGAAAGCACCCATGCTTGCAGCCATACCCACACAGATTGTAGAGACGTCGCACTTAATGTAGTTCATCGTGTCATAAATTGCAAGACCGGCTGAGACTGAGCCGCCGGGTGAATTTATATAAAGCCAAATATCCTTGTCATTGTCCTGAGCTTCAAGGAAAAGAAGCTGTGCGATGACAAGTGATGATGTTGTATCGTTGATTTCATCGGTGAGGAATATAATGCGTTCATTTAAAAGCCGGGAGTATATATCATAAGCGCGTTCTCCCCGGTTTGTCTGTTCAATAACTGTTGGGACTAGTGGCATATTGATACCTCCATCTGTCAATATTGTTTTTCTTTTTGTCATTACCCTGTTGATACTATATATTATATCATAGAAAAAGCCTTCGGTGACGGTGTCTTAGTCACACAAAAAGAAAAATAGGCCGCCGTATTTTACGGCGGCATTTTTTATGTTGTCTGTGCCGCCTTTTATTCTGCGGCTTCAGTGCCGTCGCCGGACGCTTTTTCATCATTGTCCTCGGGCTGCTTTTCGGTCACAACAGCGGCCGCTTTGACAAGCTCAATCGCCTTCTTTAAGCGGAGATCGGCTTTAATGTCATCTGCGGGGATAGCTTCCTTGACCTTTTCAAGCTCCACTGAATAAAGCGACGCCATACGCGAATACTCGGCTTCAACTTCCTCGTCAGATACTTCGATATTTTCAATCTCAGCTATCTTTTCAAGAGCAAAGCGCGTCTTGACCTGACGGATTGCCGTCGGTCTCATCTGTGCGCGAAGCTGGTCGAGCGTTTGTCCGGTGTATTTAAGATAAGTGCTTAAATCAAGGCCCTGGCTGCGCAGACGCATATCGTAGTCGCGCAGGATGTTTTCCGTTTCAGCCTCATAGTAAGGTTCCGGAATGTCTCCCTTGACGATTTCAACAAGGCGGTCAACCAGTTGAGCTTCGACAGCCGCGTCGGCATCTTTTTCTTTCCGCTCTGTGATTTTAGCCTTCATATCGGCGCGATATTCATCGAAAGTATCAAATTCTGATACATCTTTTGCAAATTCGTCGTCAAGAGCGGGAAGTTCCTCGTATTTTATGCTGTTAAGCTTAACTTTAAATACTGCTGGCTTGCCTTCAAGATCTTTTTTATGATATTTTTCGGGGAATGTGACGTTTACATCAAACTCATCGCCGACTGAGTGACCAACAATCTGATCCTCAAAGCCAGGAATGAAGTAACCTGAGCCAAGTTTTAGAATATGACCCTCATCAGAACCGCCTTCAAAAGGAACACCGTCAATTGAACCTTCGTAGTCAATGTTGACGATATCACCGGTTTGTGCAGGACGGTCGGTTATATCAATTTCGCGGGCGTTGCGCTTGCGGACATGTTCTATCTCATGATCAACCTCGTCGTCGGTTACAACGACAGGAACTTTAGTTGCTTCTATGCCCTTATATCCTTCAATTTCGATTTCAGGTTTAACATATACAACGGCCTTGAGTACAAGTCCGTTTTCATCAATTGATACTACGTCAAATTCAGGGCGCCCGACAGGCTCAATGCCGGCGGCACGAACAGCTTCCTCGTAATTATCGGGTAAAAGCTCGTTGATGGCATCTTCATAAAAGAAGCCCTTGCCATACATCTTCTCAACTATGGAACGCGGAGCTTTACCACGGCGGAAGCCGGGGATATTTATTTTACCGATATTCTTGCGGTAAGCACGGTTTACGGCCGCTTCGAAAACGTCCGGTTCTATTTTAAACTGCAGCTCGTATCTGCTGCCCTCGGTTTTCTCCGATTTTGTCAGCGTCATTATGCGGCGATTCCTCCAAATGTGATCCTTTTTTTACGACATCCGCTATATTATATTACTTTAAAAAATGCTTGTCAACATAAAAGAATAATAAACATTAATAATATAAACGTAAATTATTATTTAAATAAGATAATTTTTCGCATGTGGGCATCAGGTGACAAGAACTGGTGTGAAGTTTAAATAATCAGCAGAAATAATTGTAAAGGTGACCCCCTGCGATTCAAATGAGCGCGGGACTGATACATTTCCGTGTATATGCCCGTAATATACACGACGGACGCCGGTTTCAAGAAGCACGGTGAGTATTGGCTCACATACTTCACCTAAAAGTACAGCGGGGAAATGCAGAAAAACGCGAAGCGGCGCAGGATCACCGCCGGATATTTTAAGGCCGGCTGCAATGCTTGACCTCAGGCGTGATGCTTCGCGAAGGACGATTTTTTCATAGTCGGTTTCAAATATATCCGGCTGGTCGCTTGATGAAAAAAACCACCCTCTGGCCCCGCAGATGACAAGGCCATCGGCGTTAAAAGCATTCCCCTGCAAAAAACGGATAGTCTTTATACCGGCTGACGCAAGAGCCCTGTTCATTTTTGAGATAGTCGTCCACCAAAAGTCATGATTGCCCTTGCCGATGATTTTTAAACCGGGGAGGGAATCAATTACTGACAAGTCTGCGATTACATCGTCGAGCGTCATTGCCCAGGAAATATCGCCGGGAATCACGACGGTGTCGGAGTCAGTGATAAGGGAATGCCATGTTTTTATAATCTTTGATGCGTGATTGAGCCACCGCGGACCGAACATGTCCATTGATTTGTTGATTGATTCCCCGCCGGACAAATGAAGATCCGATATTGCAAATACTGACACTATCAACTCCAGATTTAATTAAGTTTTTGTTTTATTGAGACGTGTGCCGAACACATGATAATTTCAGATATTTACTTTATTTATATGGGGTTGCAAACGAATAAACCGGTAAAGCCGGGGCGAAAATAAAAGTGCAGGTGTGAACATATGCAGAAAAACTAAAATGTAATTTCGAGCAGCACTTCGTTGCGAATGGAGGTACAGAAGAAATGGCTCTTTTTGAACCAACCGAATACTTCAATGTTGATATTAAGGACAAACCGCCAAAACACATACGTGGTATCGTCTGTGACGTGAAAAACTGCGTTTACCACGACGGAGACAATTTCTGTACGGCAAACAGAGTATCAATAGGGCCGAGCTATGCGACAAACAGCAGGGATACATTATGCGCAACGTTCCGTCAGCGGACGTTATAAAGATAAAAATAAAGATAAAGGCATCTTTACTGTGATTTTTTTGTAAACATAAGTAAAAGCAAAAGTGCCTTTCATAAGAAAAACGGGCGGCAAAGCCGCTCTTTTTTTATTTAACATGATGCTTGTATTAAATTTTACCATAAAAAGAACGCACCATTCAGCGCACAGCGTTTTTTGCCCCTGAAAATTATAAAATAAAGGTTTGTGTCATACCAAAGCCCTTTTTCGCTGAGAAGTTCTCTCTGAAAAGGGCTTTGGCAGGGGTGTTGTAATTAAAGTATAGTGCTTTTATGAGGATTATAAACCGACAAAAATTTCATCTGGCATGTCTTTTGTAGGTATTACACGCGTATGACGCAACGGAAGCTTCAGAGTGCGCGACAGCGGCTGTGGGATTTCTTTGCCTGTGAGCTCGGAGAGCTCACCAAGCGCTGATACTTCATCCGACGGGTCACGTCCGGTGAGCGAGCGGTAAACGTCGGCGGCAAACTTAAACGGGCTTGCAGTGCTGCAGACTATAATTGGTGCAGAACAGCCGTCTTTTTGACAGCGCAGGTATTCATCGGCGCCGCCTATGCCGACGGCTGTGTGCGGGTCGGCAAGGTAGCCGGATGTTTCATATACGCGTTTAATAGTTGCTGCCGTACCCGGCTCATCGACGTAATAACCGGCGAAATCACCCTTTATTTTTGCAAGCGTTTCGGGAGCGACTGTGTACCGACCTGTCTCGGCAAGTGATTTCATATAAGCGGAAGTTTCAGCGGGTCCCGCTACGAAATACAGAAGCCGTTCAAGGTTGCTTGATATCAGTATGTCCATCGACGGCGACATTGTTGTATAAAAGGTGCGGTTTCGGTCATAAGTGCCGGTTGCGATGAAATCGGTGAGGACATTGTTTGCGTTTGATGCGCAGACAAGGCGCCTTATCGGCACGCCCATTCTTTTTGCTATATAAGCGGCAAGTATGTTGCCGAAGTTGCCGGTTGGAACGCATATGTCGGCAACATCGCCCATGCTTATGACGCCAGCTGATACAAGGTCGCAGTATGCCGATACATAGTAAGCGATTTGTGGTGCAAGACGCCCCCAGTTTATAGAGTTTGCGCTTGAGAGGAAGTAGCCTTTATCATCAAGGCGGCGGTTTATGCCGGCGTCGGCGAAAATGCGCTTGACGCCGCTTTGCGCATCGTCAAAGTTGCCCTCAATTGCGCAGACGGAGACATTATCGCCCTCCTGTGTCATCATCTGAAGCTTCTGAACACGGCTCACGCCGTTTGTGGGGTAAAATACTTTGATTCGGACGCCCGGCACGTCACGGTAGCCTTCAAGGGCAGCCTTGCCTGTGTCGCCGGACGTCGCAACGAGTATATAAGCCGTGCGTTTCTCGCCCGTGGCGCGGAGAGAAGCGGTGAAAAGATGCGGCATTATCTGCAGTGCCATGTCCTTGAAAGCGCATGTAGGCCCGTGCCAAAGCTCAAGCGAGCACATGGGGCCGCTAATATGAACGAGCGGTGCAGCACCGCCGGGGAAGCGGTCGTCTGAATATGCCGTCCGGCACATTGATAAAAGCTCCTCGTACGCCATCCCGTCAAAAAACAGCGACAGAATGTATGCAGCGCGGGAGGGGTAGTCCATATTTATAAAAGACCGCAGCGTGTCAGCCGACAGGGTGGGGATATATTCGGGCACGTAAAGCCCGCTGTCCGGCGCGATGCCGCGGCAAACAGCAACTTCGGATGTAACCTTTTCTTTTCTTTCTGATGTATCACGTGTACTTATATAGAGCATAGTCGTTGCTATCCTAATTTGTAATATTTATATATTATATGGGAACTTACTTTTAAGATGGCGCTGTCACTTATTGTACCCCGGCTTGACAATAACGGCATTGCGAAGGTGAGTTATGTCCGGGGTAGCAGAATCGTCCGGTGCGTATACTTCAATTACGTCAATGCGGACAGGTTTGCCTTCGCATATATCGGGGTGCGTACGTATGTACTGTTCCGCTGCGGCAATAAGGTGACGCTGTTTTTCGCGTCCGACGGCGGCAGCCGGCCGCCCGTAACGGGAAGATGATGATAGATTTGTGCGCATTTTAACTTCAACAAAGACAACAGCGCCGTCTTTTTCCTGTGCCACAATATCAAGCTCACAGTGGCCAGCGTAATAGTTGCGCTCGATTATTTCATAGCCTTGCGCCTTTAAAAAGCAAGATGCAATATCCTCGCCGGTTTTACCTGCCGCACGCGTGCTGCCCCTGTCTTTTCTCATAAAGCGGTCTCCCTCGTATTTATGGAGTTATTTGTTTAATGATTTGATTTTCATTGTTCTCACGATATAAAAACGAAAGAAATGTTTTTCTGTGGCATGGAGAGGGGCCAAGGCGGCGCAGCGCTTCAACGTGCTCTTTTGTGCAGTAGGATTTATTTTTCGCAAAGCCATACCCCGGGTATTCTTTATCAAGTGCGATGAGCAGCTCATCACGGTATACCTTTGCTAAAATTGACGCTGCCGCTGCTTGAAAAAAAAA